>NZ_JAGSTV010000029.1:0-19552 GCF_018148075.1 Burkholderia sp. AU19243 | reverse complement strand
TCGGCTTGATACCGACGATTTCGATTTCCTCGCCGACCTTGATGATGCCGCGCTCCACACGACCCGTCACCACCGTACCGCGGCCCGAGATCGAGAACACGTCTTCCACCGGCATCAGGAACGCGCCATCAACCGCACGCTCCGGCGTCGGGATGTACGTGTCCAGTGCGTCTGCCAGGTTCATGATCGCCACTTCGCCCAGCTCGCCCGTGTCGCCTTCCAGCGCCAGCTTTGCCGAACCCTTCACGATCGGCGTGTCGTCGCCCGGGAAGTCGTACTTCGACAGCAGCTCGCGAACTTCCATCTCGACCAGCTCGAGCAGTTCAGCGTCGTCCACCATGTCGCACTTGTTCAGGAACACGATGATGTACGGAACGCCAACCTGACGCGCCAGCAGGATGTGCTCACGCGTTTGCGGCATCGGGCCGTCTGCTGCCGAGCACACCAGGATCGCGCCGTCCATCTGCGCCGCGCCCGTGATCATGTTCTTCACATAGTCAGCGTGGCCCGGGCAGTCGACGTGTGCGTAGTGGCGGTTTGCCGTTTCGTACTCGACGTGTGCCGTGTTGATCGTGATGCCGCGCGCCTTTTCTTCCGGTGCCGCGTCGATCTGGTCGTACGCCTTCGCTTCGCCGCCGAACTTCTTCGTCAGAACCGTCGTGATCGCTGCCGTCAGCGTCGTCTTGCCGTGGTCAACGTGACCAATCGTACCAACGTTGACGTGCGGCTTGGTCCGCTCAAACTTTTCTTTTGCCATGATTCTCTTCTTTCAAAAAATATCGGTTGATAGCTGAGATTTACTTCGACTTCGCGCTGATGATCGCTTCAGCAACGTTGCGCGGAGCTTCGGCGTAGTGCTTGAACTCCATCGTGTACGTTGCACGACCTTGCGTCAGCGAACGCAGCGACGTCGAGTAACCGAACATTTCCGACAGCGGCACTTCGGCGCGAACGATCTTGCCGCCGCCGACCATGTCTTCCATGCCCTGGACGATGCCGCGACGGCCCGACAGGTCGCCCATCACGTTGCCCATGTAGTCTTCCGGCGTCTCGACTTCGACAGCCATCATCGGCTCGAGGACGACCGGGTTCGCCTTGCGCATTGCTTCCTTGAACGCCATCGAACCGGCCATGCGGAACGCGTTTTCGTTCGAGTCAACGTCGTGGTACGAACCGAACGTCAGGTGAACCT
Organism: Burkholderia sp. AU19243; assembly: GCF_018148075.1. Classification (NCBI taxonomy): domain Bacteria; kingdom Pseudomonadati; phylum Pseudomonadota; class Betaproteobacteria; order Burkholderiales; family Burkholderiaceae; genus Burkholderia; species Burkholderia sp. AU19243. Next base: position 18,360 of record NZ_JAGSTV010000029.1, on the reverse strand, counting down.
TCACGTCGACGACCGGGAAGCCAGCCAGCACGCCCGACTTCAGCGTGTCCTGGATACCCTTGTCGACCGCCGGGATGTATTCACGCGGAATCACACCACCCTTGATCTCGTCGAAGAACTCGTAGCCCTTGCCCTGCTCGTTCGGCTCGAGCGTAATGACCGCGTGACCGTACTGACCGCGACCACCCGACTGCTTGACGAACTTGCCGTCGACGTCCTTCGCCGTCGAGCGGATCGTTTCGCGGTACGCAACCTGCGGCTTGCCGACGGTCGCTTCCACGCCGAATTCACGCTTCATCCGGTCGACCAGAATTTCGAGGTGGAGCTCGCCCATGCCCGAAATGATGGTCTGGCCCGACTCTTCGTCGGTTTGCACTCGGAACGACGGGTCTTCCTGCGCGAGACGGTTCAGCGCGAGGCCCATCTTTTCCTGGTCGGCCTTCGTCTTCGGCTCGACGGCCTGCGAGATCACCGGCTCCGGGAACACCATGCGCTCGAGAACGATCGGGTTCGCCGGGTCGCACAGCGTGTCGCCCGTGGTTGCTTCCTTCAGGCCGACCGCTGCGGCGATGTCGCCTGCACGGACTTCCTTGATTTCTTCACGCTGGTTCGCGTGCATCTGCAGAATACGGCCGAGGCGTTCCTTCTTGCCCTTGGTCGAGTTCAGCAGCGTATCGCCCGAGTTGACGACGCCCGAGTACACACGGAAGAAGATCAGCTGGCCGACGAACGGGTCGGTCATGATCTTGAACGCGAGCGACGAGAACTTCTCGTCGTCCGACGCCTTGCGCTCCGCTTCTTCGCCGTTTTCGAGCTCGCCCTTGACCGGCGGGATGTCGACCGGCGACGGCAGGAAGTCGATCACGGCGTCGAGCATACGCTGCACGCCCTTGTTCTTGAACGCGGTGCCGCAGAGCATCGGCTGGATTTCGCACGCGATCGTACGGTCGCGCAGCGCCTTGACGATGTCGGCTTCCGGCAGATCGCCTTCTTCCAGGTACTTGTTCATCAGGTCTTCGCTGGCTTCAGCAGCCGCTTCGACCATCTTTTCGCGCCATTCCTTGCAGGTGTCTGCGAGCTCGGCCGGGATGTCGATGTAGTCGAACTTCGTGCCTTGCGACGCTTCGTCCCAAATGATCGCCTTCATCTTGATCAGGTCGACCACGCCCTTGAAGTTTTCTTCCGCGCCGATCGGCACCACGACCGGAACCGGGTTCGCCTTCAGGCGCAGACGGAGCTGGTCGTAGACCTTGAAGAAGTTCGCGCCGGTGCGGTCCATCTTGTTGACGAACGCGAGACGCGGCACCTTGTACTTGTTGGCCTGGCGCCACACCGTTTCCGACTGCGGCTGCACGCCGCCCACTGCGCAGTACACCATGCACGCGCCGTCGAGCACGCGCATCGAGCGCTCCACTTCGATCGTGAAGTCGACGTGGCCCGGGGTGTCGATGATGTTGATGCGGTGTTCCGGATAGTTGCCGCCCATGCCCTTCCAGAAGGCGGTGGTGGCAGCGGACGTGATCGTGATGCCACGCTCTTGTTCCTGCTCCATCCAGTCCATCGTTGCTGCGCCGTCGTGGACTTCACCGATCTTGTGGTTCACACCGGTGTAAAACAGAATGCGCTCGGTCGTCGTCGTTTTGCCGGCGTCGATGTGAGCGCTAATACCGATATTGCGGTAGCGCTCGATAGGAGTCTTGCGAGCCACTTTGATCCTCTACTGGGATGACGTGATGCAGCCCTGCTGCATCACGCCTCAACACAAACGGGCGAGGCGCCTGAAAAGCGCACCCGCCCGGAATTTATTTCCGCAAACAGCCCAGCCAGGCGCTTAGAAACGGAAATGCGAGAACGCGCGGTTGGCTTCTGCCATGCGGTGAACTTCATCGCGCTTCTTCATCGCGCCGCCACGGCCTTCGGCCGCTTCGGTGAGTTCGCCTGCCAGACGCAGAGCCATCGACTTCTCGCTGCGCTTCTTCGCAGCCTCACGCAGCCAGCGCATCGCCAATGCCATACGACGCGACGGGCGCACTTCGACCGGAACTTGATAGTTGGCACCACCAACGCGGCGGCTCTTCACTTCGACCACCGGCTTCACGTTGTTGAGCGCAACGGTGAACACTTCCAGCGGGTCCTTGCCACCCTTGGTCTGGATCTGTTCGAATGCGCCATAAACGATGCGCTCTGCGACCGACTTCTTGCCGGACAGCATCAGCATGTTCATGAACTTGGCTACATCAACGTTGCCGAACTTCGGATCCGGCAACACTTCCCGCTTGGGGACTTCGCGACGACGCGGCATGATTCTTCCTTTACCTGTTCAGTTGGAGCTGAATTCAGCCCCGCGGCCACCAACAAACCCGATCACATCTTCACGACTAACCAGCTTGGCCGGGTGACCACTTACTCGACAGCACCGGCAATCCGGCACTCCCGCCTTGACCGCCCTGCGGCGATCCCTGATCAAAAACTGCTTACTTGGCAGCCTTTGCACGCTTCGCGCCGTACTTCGAGCGCGCTTGCTTACGGTCCTTGACGCCCTGGGTATCCAGCGAGCCGCGAACCATGTGGTAACGCACACCCGGCAAGTCCTTCACACGGCCGCCGCGGATCAGCACAACCGAGTGTTCCTGCAGGTTGTGGCCTTCACCGCCGATGTACGAAATCACTTCGAAGCCGTTCGTCAGACGAACCTTGGCAACCTTACGGAGTGCCGAGTTCGGCTTCTTCGGCGTCGTCGTGTACACACGGGTGCACACGCCGCGACGCTGGGGGCAGTCCTGCAGGGCCGGGCTCTTGCTCTTCGTCGTTTCCGACTGACGGCCTTTGCGAACCAGTTGGTTGATGGTTGGCATTGTTTATTCCTGAAATTGAACAAAATCTGCACATCGATTTCGGGCAAAGCGAGAATCGACGCACAGTTGACTTCCGAACCGGCGATACGGACACAAACCGCTTCGAACCACGTTCGACGCGACTCGGCCCACCGATTACCGGAACCCAGCATGATATTCCGGAAATGCCAACTAAGTCAACGGCTTGCGTGATTCGCCGGCGGTACGGCCCGTTTGCCGGAAGGGTCGGAACAGCTGTGTCACGCCGATTCGACGACGTCGATGATCTCGTCGCCGAAGCGTTCGAGCTTGCGTACGCCCATGCCGGGGATGTGGCGAAGGTCGTCGATTGTCTCCGGCGCGTTGCGCGCGATTTCGGCGAGCGTCGCGTCGTGGAAGATCACGTAGGCGGGCACGCCGTCGGACTTCGCGGTTTCCGCACGCCACGCGCGCAGCGCGTCCCAGCGCGCGCGCTCGCGCGTGCCCATGCCGGCCGTCGGATCGACGCGCGTGCCGCTGCGGCTCGACGACTGGCGCGTGCGCTGCGGCTTCACATAGCGGCGCAGCGTGACCTTCTCCTCGTTCTTCAGCACGGGCTTCGCGGCCTCGGTGAGCACCAGCGCACCGAAACCGCCATGATCGACGGCGAGATAGCCGTACGCGACGAGTTGCCGGAAAATCGCGCGCCACTCCGGCTCGGACAGCGACGCGCCGATCCCGAACGTGCTCAGTTGTTCGTGTCCGCGCTGCAGCACCTTCTCGGTGCGGTTGCCGCGCAGGATCTCGATAAGATGGCTCGCGCCGAAATTGAAGCCGCTCGCGCGCTGCGCGCGGAACACGCACGACAACGCCATCTGCGCCTCGCGCGTCGCATCCCAGGAATCTGGCGGCTCAAGGCATGTGTCGCAGTTGCCGCACGGCTGGCTCGCCTCGCCGAAGTAATTCAGCAGCCGCACGCGGCGGCACGAGATCGTCTCGCACAGCCCGAGCAGTGCGTCGAGCTTCGACGTCTGCACGCGCTTGTGCGCGTCGTCCGCATCCGATTCGTCGATCATCTTGCGCTGCTGCACGACGTCGCCGAGGCCGTATGCCATCCACGCATTCGCAGGCAATCCGTCGCGGCCCGCGCGACCGGTTTCCTGGTAATAGCCTTCGACGCTCTTCGGCAAATCGAGGTGGGCGACGAAGCGCACGTCCGGCTTGTCGATGCCCATGCCGAATGCGATCGTCGCGCACATGACGATGCCTTCCTCGCGCTGGAACATTTCCTGGTGCTTCTGACGCACCTCGAATTCCATCCCGGCGTGATACGGCAGCGCGCGCACGCCCTGCGCCTTCAGCCATTCGGCGGTTTCCTCGACCTTGCGGCGCGACAGACAGTAGACGACGCCCGCGTCGGTTGTGCCGTCCGCATTCGTATGCTCGGCGCGGATGAAGTCGAGCAGTTGCGAGCGAGCGTTGTCCTTTTCGACGATCCGATAGCGGATGTTCGGACGATCGAAGCTCGACACGAAGACGCGCGCATCGTCGAGTGCGAGGCGATGAATGATCTCGTCGCGGGTGATTGCGTCGGCGGTGGCCGTCAGCGCGATGCGCGGCACCGACGGAAAGCGCTCGTGCAGCACCGACAGCTGGATGTATTCGGGGCGGAAGTCATGACCCCACTGCGACACGCAGTGCGCCTCGTCGATCGCAAACAGGCCGATCTTCGCGCGCTCGAGCAGCTCGAGAAAGCGCCCGGTCATCAGGCGCTCAGGCGCGACGTACAACAGGTCGATCTCGCCTTCGCGCAGCGCACGCTCGGTGGCCGCGGCCTCGGCGCCGGACAGCGTCGAGTTCAGGAAGGCCGCGCGCACGCCGACCTCGCTGAGCGCGGCGACCTGGTCCTGCATCAGCGCGATCAGCGGCGACACGACAATGCCCGCGCCGTGCCCGGCCTCGCGGCGCAGCAGCGCCGGAATCTGATAGCACAGCGACTTGCCGCCGCCGGTCGGCATCAGCACGAGGCAATCGCCGCCGCCGGCGATGTGTTCGACGATCTCGCCCTGCTGGCCGCGAAATGCGGAATAACCAAAGACTTCGTCGAGGATTTCGAGGGCGCGAGACATGAATGAAGAGTTGAAAGACTGCTGACGGCAACGATCCGGATTCTAGCAACCTTTGCGGCACGCAAAGCCGCTTCGCGCAGGGTTAGCCATTCGGACAATGCTCATTCGACGGATTGCAAACCGGGACTCCCGGTGAAAAACGCTCGTCATCCACCGACGTCGGTCGCTGTGCGGTGCTCACGAAAACCGTGAGAAATTCCGTGTTTCTCTACGGGAAGGCCGTCGATACAGTGGGCTCCGAGGTTGAGCATCATACTGACCGAATCCCGCCAGCGGTTCGACCTTATTCCATTAGGAGGCCGAGGCATCCGTGCCGTCGTCCCAGCAGGAAGACATCGTCTCTTACGCTGGCGCCGCCCGGCGGCACGACTCGCAACCTGGCGCGTCGATATCAGGCGCAAAAAAAACCGCCCGGCTGAACCGGGCGGTTTCGACGACAGCGAATACGCAGCGTAAGGCGGCTCGCGCCGCCCCCGCGCTTACTCGGCTGCCGGGTGTTGCGGCTCTTCCGCGGGCGCGCTCGGCGTGCCGAAGTCGAATGCCTCTTCCGCTGCGATCTGGTCGAAACGCTCGCGGTCGGACATTTCCTTCGCCTTGCGTGCCTTGTGGAACGCGAGACCCGTACCGGCCGGGATCAAACGGCCGACGATCACGTTTTCCTTCAGGCCGCGCAGATCGTCGCGCTTGCCCATGATCGCCGCTTCGGTCAGCACGCGGGTCGTTTCCTGGAACGATGCCGCGGAAATGAACGAGTCGGTCGACAGCGACGCCTTCGTGATACCGAGCAGCACGTTGTCGTACGAGGCCGGACGCTTGCCTTCGGCGATCATGCGATCGTTCTCGTCCAGCATGTCCGAACGCTCGACCTGTTCGCCCGGGATGAAGCGCGTATCGCCGTTGTCGGTGATCTGCACACGACGCAGCATCTGGCGAACGATCACCTCGATGTGCTTGTCGTTGATCTTCACGCCCTGCAGACGATACACGTCCTGCACTTCGTCGACGATGTAGCGCGACAGCGCCTCGATACCCTGCAGACGCAGGATGTCGTGCGGATCGGCCGGGCCGTCCACGATCATTTCGCCCTTGTTGACGACCTGAGCATCGTGGACCAGCACCTGCTTTTCCTTCGCGATCAGGAACTCGTGCTGATTGCCTTCGAGGTCCGTGATGACGAGACGCTGCTTGCCCTTCGTGTCCTTGCCGAACGACGTCGTACCGGTGACTTCCGCGAGAATGCCGGCATCCTTCGGCGAACGCGCTTCGAACAGCTCCGCCACCCGCGGCAGACCGCCGGTAATGTCACGCGTCTTCTGCGCTTCGGTCGGGATACGTGCGAGCACTTCACCCACCTGCACCTGCTGGCCGTCCTTCACGGTAATCAGTGCGCCGACCTGGAAGCCGATCTGCACCGCGTGTTCCGTGCCCGGAATCTTCACTTCCTCGCCGTTCGCGTCGAGCAGCTTCACCTGCGGACGCACGCTCTTCGAAGCTTGCGAGCCGCGACGCTTCACGTCGATCACGACCAGCGTCGACAGGCCGGTCACGTCGTCGATCTGCTTCGCGACGGTCACGCCTTCCTCGACGTTCTCGAACTTCACCGTACCACCGTACTCGGTGATGATCGGACGCGTCATCGGATCCCACGTGGCCAGCTGCGTGCCGGCCTTGATCGTCGCGCCGTCGAGCTGCAGCAGCGTCGCGCCGTACGGGATCTTGTGACGTTCGCGCTCGCGGCCGATATCGTCGGTGATCAGCGCCTCGCCCGAACGCGAGATGACGATCTGCTCGCCCTTCGCGTTGGTGACGTAACGCATCGTGGCCGTGAAGCGCACGATACCGTTGCTCTTCGCTTCGACCGACGACGCCACTGCCGCACGCGATGCCGCACCACCGATGTGGAACGTACGCATCGTCAGCTGCGTGCCCGGCTCACCGATCGACTGTGCCGCGATCACGCCGACTGCTTCGCCGACGTTCACCAGCGAGCCGCGGCCGAGGTCGCGGCCATAGCAGGCTGCGCACAGACCGTAACGCGTTTCGCAGGTGAGCGGCGTGCGCACGCGCACTTCGTCGATGCCGAGGCGTTCGATTTCCTCGACCGCCGTTTCGTCGAGCAGCGTGCCCGATTCGTACAGCGTTTCCTGCGTTTCCGGATTCACGACGTCCGCGACCGCGACGCGGCCGAGGATACGGTCGCGCAGCGCTTCGACGACTTCACCGCCTTCGACCAGCGCCTTCATCGCGACGCCATTCGACGTGCCGCAATCGTCCTCGACGACCACCAGATCCTGCGTGACGTCGACGAGACGACGCGTCAGGTAACCCGAGTTCGCGGTCTTCAGTGCCGTATCAGCCAGACCCTTACGTGCACCGTGGGTCGAGATGAAGTACTGCAGCACGTTCAGGCCTTCGCGGAAGTTCGCGGTAATCGGCGTCTCGATAATCGAGCCGTCCGGCTTCGCCATCAGGCCGCGCATACCGGCCAGCTGACGAATCTGCACCGCCGAACCCCGGGCGCCCGAGTCGGCCATCATGTAGATCGAGTTGAACGATTCCTGGCGCGTCTCGTTGCCGTCGCGATCGATCACCGGCTCCGTCGACAGCTGCTCCATCATCGCCTTGCCGACCGCTTCCGACGTTGCCGACCAGATGTCGACCACGTTGTTGTAGCGTTCCTGCGCGGTGACGAGACCCGACATGTACTGGCGGTCGTATTCCTTCACCTTCTTCGCGGCGTCGCCGACGATCGTTTCCTTTTGCGGCGGCACGAGCATGTCGTCCACGCAGATCGAGATGCCGGCGCGCGTCGCGAGACGGAAACCCGCCTGCATCAGCTGGTCGGCAAACACGACCGTCGCACGCAGACCGCACTTGCGGAACGCAGTGTTGATCAGACGCGAGATTTCCTTCTTCTTCAGCGGCTTGTTCAGCACCGAGAACGGCAGGCCGTGCGGCAGGATCTCCGACAGGATCGCACGACCGACGGTCGTCGCGTACAGCGTGATCTTCGGCACGAATTCCGGCGCGCCTTCCGACGTGTCCTCGTTGCGGACCATTTCGGTGATCCGTACGTTGACGCGCGATGCCAGCTCGACTTCCTTGTTCTCGTACGCGCGGATCACTTCCGACACGCCGGTGAACGACAGGCCTTCGCCCTTGCCGTTGATCGCTTCGCGGGTCGCGTAGTACAGACCCAGCACGATATCCTGCGACGGCACGATCGACGGGTCGCCGTTGGCCGGGAACAGCACGTTGTTCGACGCCAGCATCAGCGTACGCGCTTCCATCTGCGCTTCGAGCGACAGCGGCACGTGAACGGCCATCTGGTCACCGTCGAAGTCGGCGTTGAACGCCGCGCAGACGAGCGGGTGCAGCTGGATCGCCTTGCCTTCGATCAGAACCGGTTCGAACGCCTGGATACCGAGACGGTGCAGCGTCGGCGCACGGTTCAGCATCACCGGGTGCTCGCGGATCACCTCTTCGAGGATGTCCCACACGACCGGCGTCTGGTTCTCGACTTCCTTCTTCGCCGCCTTGATGGTCGTAGCGACGCCCATCACTTCAAGCTTGTTGAAGATGAACGGCTTGAACAGTTCGAGCGCCATCAGCTTCGGCAGACCGCACTGGTGCAACTTCAGCGTCGGGCCGACCACGATGACCGAACGGCCCGAGTAGTCGACGCGCTTGCCCAGCAGGTTCTGACGGAAACGGCCGCCCTTGCCCTTGATCATGTCGGCGAGCGACTTCAGCGGACGCTTGTTCGCGCCCGTCATCGCCTTGCCGCGACGACCGTTGTCGAGCAGCGAGTCGACGGCTTCCTGCAGCATCCGCTTTTCGTTGCGGACGATGATTTCAGGCGCCTTCAGCTCGAGCAGACGCTTCAACCGGTTGTTACGGTTGATCACGCGGCGATACAGGTCGTTCAGGTCCGACGTCGCGAAACGGCCGCCGTCCAGCGGCACGAGCGGACGCAGTTCCGGCGGCAGCACCGGCAGCACTTCGAGGATCATCCACTCGGGCTTGATGCCCGAGCGCTGGAATGCCTCGAGGACCTTCAGGCGCTTCGCGTACTTCTTGATCTTCGCTTCCGAACCGGTGTTCTTCAGCTCGGTGCGCAGCGTTTCGACCTGCTCGTCGATGTTGATTGCACGCAGCAGTTCACGCACGCCTTCCGCGCCCATCTCGGCACGGAATTCGTCGCCGTATTCCTCGACCTTGTTGTAGTAATCCTCTTCGGTCATGATCTGCCGCGCCTTCAGCGGCGTCATGCCCGGTTCGATCACCACGTACGCTTCGAAGTACAGCACGCGCTCGATGTCGCGCAGCGTCATGTCGAGCACCATGCCCAGACGCGACGGCAGCGACTTCAGGAACCAGATGTGCGCGACCGGCGAGGCCAGCTCGATGTGGCCCATGCGTTCGCGACGCACCTTCGCCAGCGTCACTTCGACGCCGCACTTCTCGCAGATCACGCCGCGGTGCTTCAGGCGCTTGTACTTGCCGCACAGGCACTCGTAGTCCTTGATCGGCCCGAAGATCTTCGCGCAGAACAGACCATCGCGTTCCGGCTTGAACGTACGGTAGTTGATGGTCTCCGGCTTCTTCACTTCGCCGAACGACCACGAACGGATCTTGTCCGGCGAGGCCAGACCGATCTTGATCGCGTCGAAAACTTCTTCCTGTTGGACTTGCTTGAATAGATCGAGCAGAGCTTTCATTGCCTTCTCTCCGTAGTCCGATTAATTGCGGTCGAGATCGATGTCGATACCGAGCGAGCGGATTTCCTTCACCAGCACGTTGAAGGATTCCGGCATGCCTGCATCGATCACGTGATCGCCCTTGACGAGGTTCTCGTACACCTTCGTCCGGCCGGTCACGTCGTCCGACTTCACCGTCAGCATTTCCTGCAGCACGTAGGACGCGCCGTACGCTTCGAGTGCCCACACTTCCATTTCACCGAAACGCTGGCCGCCGAACTGCGCCTTACCACCCAGCGGCTGCTGCGTGACGAGCGAGTACGGGCCGGTCGAACGCGCGTGCATCTTGTCGTCGACCAAGTGGTGCAGCTTCAGGTAGTGCATGTAGCCGAGCGTCACGCGGCGTTCGAACGGCTCGCCCGTGCGGCCGTCGTACAGGCGGACCTGGTTCTTCGACGGGTTCATGTCGAGCTGCTGCGCGATGTCGTCCGGGAACGCGAGGTCGAGCATCTTGCCCATTTCTTCCTCGGTCGCACCGTCGAACACCGGCGTCGCGAACGGCACGCCTTCGCGCAGGTTCTTCGCGAGTTCGAGGATCTCGTCGTCGGTGAAACTTTCCAGATCTTCCTGGCGGCCCGACTCGTTGTAGATCTTCGTCAGGAACACGCGCAGTTCCTCGATCTTCGCCTGACGCTGCAGCATCTCGCCGATACGCCAGCCGAGACCCTTCGCGGCCCAGCCGAGGTGGACTTCCAGAACCTGACCCACGTTCATCCGCGACGGCACGCCGAGCGGGTTCAGCACGACGTCTGCCGGACGGCCGTCGGCCATGTACGGCATGTCTTCGATCGGAACGATCTTCGACACGACACCCTTGTTGCCGTGACGGCCTGCCATCTTGTCGCCAGGCTGCAGGCGGCGCTTCACCGCCAGGTACACCTTGACCATCTTCAGCACGCCCGGCGGCAGTTCGTCGCCTTGCGTGAGCTTCTTGCGCTTCTCTTCGAACGCGAGGTCGAACTGGTGACGCTTCTCTTCGATCGAGTTCTTGATCGCTTCGAGCTGCGCCGCTGCTTCGTCATCCGCAAGGCGGATGTCGAACCAGTGGTAGTGGTCGAGGTCTTCCAGGTAAGCCTGGTCGATCTTCGTGCCCTTCGCGAGCTTCTTCGGACCGCCGTTCGCAACCTTGCCCACGAGCATGCGCGCAAGACGCTGGAACGCGTCGCCTTCAACGATGCGCAGCTGGTCGTTCAGGTCGAGACGGTAGCGCTTCAGTTCGTCGTCGATGATCTGTTGCGCGCGCTTGTCGCGCTGGATGCCTTCACGCGTGAACACCTGGACGTCGATCACGGTGCCGCTCATGCCCGACGGCACGCGCAGCGACGTGTCCTTCACGTCCGAAGCCTTCTCGCCGAAGATCGCGCGCAGCAGCTTCTCTTCCGGCGTCAGCTGGGTCTCGCCCTTCGGCGTGACCTTGCCGACCAGTACGTCGCCCGCTTCGACTTCCGCACCGATGTACACGATGCCCGATTCGTCGAGACGGCCGAGCTGGACTTCCGCCAGGTTCGAGATGTCGCGCGTGATTTCTTCCGGCCCGAGCTTCGTGTCGCGTGCAACGACGTTCAGCTCTTCGATGTGGATCGACGTGTAGCGATCGTCGGCCACGACCTTCTCCGAGATCAGGATCGAGTCCTCGAAGTTGTAGCCGTTCCACGGCATGAACGCGATCAGCATGTTCTGGCCGAGCGCAAGCTCGCCCAGGTCCGTGGATGCGCCATCGGCCAGCACGTCGCCGCGCGAGACCTTGTCGCCCATCTTCACGATCGGACGCTGATTGATGTTCGTGTTCTGGTTCGAACGCGTGTACTTGATCAGGTTGTAGATGTCGACACCGACTTCACCTGCGACCGCTTCGTCGTCGTTCACGCGAATCACGATACGGCCTGCATCGACGTAGTCGACGACGCCGCCACGGAACGCCTGAACCGTCGTGCCCGAGTCGACCGCGCAGGTGCGCTCGATGCCCGTACCGACGACCGGCTTTTCCGGACGCAGACACGGCACGGCCTGACGCTGCATGTTCGAACCCATCAGTGCACGGTTCGCGTCGTCGTGCTCGAGGAACGGGATCAGCGAAGCTGCAACCGACACGATCTGCGACGGCGCGACGTCCATGTACTGGATACGGTCCGGCGTGACCATCATCGTTTCGCCGGCTTCACGCGACGACACGAGTTCGTCGATCAGTCGGCCGTCTTCGTCGATCGCGGCGTTCGCCTGGGCGATCATGTAGCGGCCTTCCTCGATCGCCGACAGGTAGTCGATCTGGTCGGTCACCTTGCCGTCCACGACCTTGCGGTACGGCGTCTCGAGGAAGCCGTACTCGTTCAGGTGCGCGTACAGCGCCAGCGAGTTGATCAGGCCGATGTTCGGACCTTCCGGCGTTTCGATCGGGCACACGCGGCCGTAGTGGGTCGGGTGCACGTCGCGCACTTCGAAGCCTGCGCGCTCGCGCGTCAGACCGCCCGGGCCCAGTGCGGAAACACGGCGCTTGTGCGTGATTTCCGACAGCGGGTTGGTCTGGTCCATGAACTGCGACAGCTGCGACGAACCGAAGAACTCGCGGATCGCCGACGAAATCGGCTTCGAGTTGATCAGGTCGTGCGGCATCAGGTTTTCGCTTTCGGCCTGGCCGAGGCGTTCCTTGACCGCGCGCTCGACACGCACGAGACCCGCGCGGAACTGGTTTTCCGCCAGTTCGCCGACGCAACGCACGCGACGGTTGCCGAGGTGGTCGATGTCGTCCACTTCGCCCTTGCCGTTGCGCAGCTCGACGAGGATCTTGATCGTCGCGAGGATGTCGTCGTCCTGCAGCGTCATCGGGCCGACGATTTCGTCACGGCCGACGCGGCGGTTGAACTTCATGCGGCCGACCTTCGACAGGTCGTACGCTTCTTCGCTGTAGAACAGACGGTTGAACAGCGCCTCGACCGCTTCTTCGGTCGGCGGCTCGCCCGGACGCATCATCCGGTAGATTGCGATGCGCGCGGCCGTCTTGTCGGTCGTTTCGTCGACACGCAGCGTCGACGAAATGTACGGGCCCTGGTCCAGATCGTTCGTGTAGAGCGTCTGGATGTCCTTGATGCCCGCTTCGCGCAGCTTCTCGAGCACGCTTTCGGTGATTTCGTCGTTCGCGCTCGCGATCACTTCACCGGTGTCGCCGTCGACGACGTTCTTCGCCAGCACGCGGCCGAGCAGATAGTCTTCCGGCACCGAGATGAACTTCGTCTTCGCGGCTTCGAGGTCGCGGATGTGCTTCGCATTGATCCGCTTGTCCTTCTGGACGATGACCTTGCCATCACGATCCGTGATGTCGAATCGCGCGACTTCACCACGCAGGCGCTCGGGCACGAACTCGAGTTGCGCGCCTTCGTCCATCAGCGTGAAGTTGTCGAACACGAAGAAGTTCGCGAGGATCTGTTCCGGCGTGAGGCCGATGGCCTTCAGCAGGATCGTGACCGGCATCTTGCGGCGACGGTCGACGCGGAAGTACAGGATGTCCTTCGGATCGAATTCGAAGTCGAGCCACGAGCCGCGGTACGGAATGATCCGTGCCGAGAACAGCAGCTTGCCCGAGCTGTGCGTCTTGCCCTTGTCGTGTTCGAAGAACACGCCCGGCGAACGGTGCAGCTGCGAGACGATGACACGCTCGGTGCCGTTGATGACGAACGAGCCCGTCGGCGTCATGAGCGGAATTTCGCCCATGTACACTTCCTGCTCCTTCACTTCCTTGACGACCGGCTTGTTCGGCGATTCCTTGTCGAGGATGACGAGGCGGACCTTCGCGCGCAGCGCGGAGCAGTACGTCAGGCCCCGCTGCTGGCATTCCTTGATGTTGAATGCCGGCGAGGACAGCGCATAGCTCACGAACTCGAGGCGCGCAAAGCCGTTGTGCGAAACAATGGGAAATACCGATGTGAATGCGGCCTGCAAACCTTCAGGCTTGCGTTGCGTGACCGGCACATCGGCTTGCAGAAACGTGCTGAATGATTCAAGCTGGGTGGCCAGCAAGAACGGAACTTGGTGAACGATGGGGCGCTTCGCGAAACTCTTGCGAATGCGCTTCTTCTCGGTGAAGGAATATTGCATACGATCTCCGAATCACGGCGGGTGCTATCGAGGTGGGATACCTGGACGTTTCAAACCCGAGTGTTCACCGACTGAGACCCGATGGCCGCCCGATGGCTTGAACGAGCCGAGAAGCTTGGTGGTTGGCCGCTACCAACCGCTGGCTGACGGCAGCGGATGCCTGTGTTGCCCGCTACCCGACCAAACTTGCCTTCTGCAGTCGCTTCAGAAGACAAAGAGAAACGCCAATCGTGACCATTGACAACGATTTGACGGTTTTCTTTGGCTTCTGGGGCCGATTATTCGGGCTCCCAAAAGAGTGCCAGAATAACGTCCCCACAAAGCACAAAAAGGCCGGCGGTGAAAATACCGCCAGCCTTCGCACAGCGCGTCGAAACTTACTTGACTTCGACCTTCGCGCCAGCTTCTTCCAGCTTCTTCTTGGCTTCGTCAGCAGCAGCCTTGTCGACGCCTTCCTTGACAGCCTTCGGTGCGCCGTCAACGACGTCCTTCGCTTCCTTCAGGCCCAGGCCCGTCAGTTCGCGAACTGCCTTGATGACTGCAACCTTGTTGCTGCCTGCTTCAGCCAGGACGACCGTGAATTCGGTCTTCTCTTCTGCAGCAGCAGCAGCGCCGCCGCCTGCCGGGCCAGCGACTGCGACTGCAGCTGCCGACACGCCAAACTTCTCTTCGAACGCCTTGACCAGTTCGTTCAGTTCCAGAACGGTCATCCCTTCGACTGCTGCCAGGATGTCTTCTTTTGCGATTGCCATTTGAAATACTCCTAAATTGAATTCGGATACAGCCAGCGATCAGTGACGCTGATGCACGCTCGATTACGCAGCTTCCGCTTGCTTCTTCTCGGCCAGCGCGGCAAGAGCACGCGCGAAGCCCGAAACAGGCGCTTGCATAACGAACAGCAGCTTCGAGAGCAGTTCTTCACGGCTCGGGATGCTTGCCAGCGCTTGCACGCCAGCCTTGTCCATCACCTTGCCATCGAACGAACCGGCCTTGATGACCAACTTGTCATTGCTCTTGCTGAAGTCGTTGACGACCTTGGCAGCAGCAATTGCATCTTCCGAGATGCCGTAGATCAGGGGACCAGTCATCTGCTCTGCCAGCGGAGCAAAAGGCGTACCTTCGACGGCGCGACGCGCCAGCGTGTTCTTCAACACGCGCAGGTAAACCTGTTGCTCACGCGCTTTCGCGCGCAGCTTGGTCAGATCGCCAACCGCAATTCCACGATACTCAGCCAGCACAACGGTCTGGGCCTTCGCGACTTGCGCGGAAACCTCAGCGACGACGGCTTGCTTGTCTTCTCTATTAAGCGGCACGGTTAGCCTCCAGAAACGATACGCTCGGCTTGCCGATATGGCGCGAACCTCACGTACCTCGTTCAACAACGGCGTCCGACCTCGTTAGGAGTATTTCCACCTCACGCCGTGAATCGCTGCACGACCTGCGGCTTCACCACTACAAAACTTTTTCGGGTTCGCCATCTGCGTTGGCTTGAATTAAGGGATCGCCTGCCTGCTGCGTCCCACCAACGGTCTTTGATAACCGGTTGCCCGCCATGCTGCACGAACAACCGCCCAAAGCCCATGTAGGCCGCTTCGCGAACGAAGCGGCCCGAATACTTGCTTACTGTGCTGCGAGCGTAGCCTGGTCGACACGCACGCCGACGCCCATCGTGCTCGACAGTGCGATCTTGCGCAGGTAGACGCCCTTGCTCGTTGCCGGCTTGGCCTTCTGCAGCGCTTCGATCAGTGCCGACAGGTTCGAACGCAGTGCGTCTGCTTCGAACGATGCACGGCCGATGGTCGCGTGGATGATACCGGCCTTGTCGACACGGAATTGCACCTGACCAGCCTTCGCGTTCTTGACTGCAGTCGCGACGTCCGGCGTGACCGTACCGACCTTCGGGTTCGGCATCAGGCCGCGCGGGCCGAGAATCTGACCGAGCGTACCGACGATACGCATCGTGTCCGGCGAAGCGATCACGATGTCGAAGTCCATCTGGCCAGCCTTGATTTGCTCAGCCAGGTCTTCCATACCGACGATTTCCGCGCCTGCTGCACGAGCTTGCTCGGCCTTGTCGCCTTGTGCGAACACGGCAACGCGAACCGACTTGCCCGTACCTGCCGGCAGAACGACCGAACCACGAACGACCTGGTCCGACTTCTTCGCATCGATGCCGAGCTGGACTGCGACGTCGATCGATTCGTTGAACTTCGCGCTCGCGCATTCCTTCACGAGTGCCAGTGCGTCTTCGATCGCGTACAGCTTCTGACGGTCGACCTTGGCGGCAAATGCCTGACGGCGCTTGGAGATCTTAGCCATTTACACGCCCTCCACAGTGATGCCCATCGAGCGTGCGCTACCAGCGATGGTGCGAACGGCTGCGTCCAGATCAGCTGCCGTGAGATCCGGCATCTTGGTCTTCGCGATTTCTTCGGCTTGAGCGCGCGTGATCGAACCGACCTTGTCGGTGTGCGGCTTGCTCGAGCCCTTGTCCACCTTCGCCGCCTTCTTGATCAGGACGGTCGCCGGCGGCGTCTTCATCACGAACGTGAAGCTCTTGTCAGCGTATGCCGTGATGACCACCGGCACCGGCAGACCCGGCTCCATGCCTTGAGTCTGCGCGTTGAACGCCTTGCAGAACTCCATGATGTTCAGGCCGCGCTGGCCCAGTGCCGGACCGACCGGCGGCGACGGGTTGGCTTTACCTGCAGGAATCTGCAGCTTGATAAAGCCGACAATCTTCTTTGCCATTTGTAAACCTCGTTGGAACGCCAGGTGGCGTTCGGTGAGTAGTAACGCGCGTTCGCCCCTGGCTACTGACGCTCCTCAACGGCCATGACGCGGGCCGTAAGCGCGAAGGTGGGCAGCCGAGGCTGCCCACCGAATCGGGATCAAACTTTTTCGACCTGACCGAACTCGAGTTCGACCGGGGTGGATCGGCCAAAGATCGTGACCGACACACGCACGCGCGATTTTTCGTAGTTGACTTCCTCGACCGTGCCGTTGAAGTCCGTGAACGGACCTTCCTTGACACGCACCATCTCGCCAACTTCGAACAGGGTCTTCGGGCGCGGCTTCTCCACACCTTCCTGCATCTGCGACATGATCTTCTCGACTTCCTTCGGGGAAATCGGAGTCGGGCGATTGCGCGCACCGCCGACGAAGCCCGTGACCTTTGCCGTGTTCTTCACGAGGTGCCACGTCTCGTCCGTCATCTCCATTTCCACCAGCACATAGCCGGGGAAGAAACGACGTTCGGTTACAGCCTTGTGGCCGCCCTTGACTTCGACCACTTCTTCGGTCGGCACCAGGATCTGACCGAATTTGTCCTGCATGCCAGCACGTTCGATGCGCTCCTGAAGCGCACGCTGCACGCTCTTCTCCATACCGGAGTAGGCGTGCACGACGTACCAACGCTTTCCGCTCGGGGATGCCGGAGTATCGCTCATATCATTTCCAACCCAGAATCGCCGAGAAAATCACCCATTCGATCGATTTGTCGCTCAACCAGAGGAAAATCGCCATCACGAGCACGAAACCGAACACGACGAGTGTGGTTTGCGTTGCTTCCTTGCGGGTGGGCCAAACGACCTTGCGGACTTCCTTGTACGAATCCTTGGCAAACGCGATGAGGCTTTTGCCAGGTGCGGACATCAGACCGACGGCCACGCCGGCGATGATACCTACCGCCAACGCGGCACCGCGGACATACCACTGCTGGTTGGCCAGCCAGAAGAAGCCCACGAATCCGGCCAAGACCAGCAATACGCCCAGGGCCAGCATCAGCTTATCGCCGGAGGTATTTACAGTTTCGACGGATGGATTCGCCATAACACCTTAAAACAAATGCCACGTGGGACACGTGGCGATTTTTGGCAGGGGCAGAGGGAATCGAACCCCCAACCTTCGGTTTTGGAGACCGACGCTCTGCCAGTTGAGCTATACCCCTAAACCATGCTGGGGCTGGCTGTTGCCAGCCCCAAAACTGTCGATCAACGAATAACTGGCTTACTCGATGATCTTGGCGACGACGCCTGCGCCGACGGTACGGCCGCCTTCGCGGATTGCGAAGCGCAGACCTTCTTCCATCGCGATCGGCGCGATCAGCTTCACCGTGATCGACACGTTGTCGCCCGGCATCACCATTTCCTTGTCCTTCGGCAGCTCGATCGAGCCCGTCACGTCCGTCGTACGGAAGTAGAACTGCGGACGGTAGTTGTTGAAGAACGGCGTGTGACGGCCGCCTTCGTCCTTGCTCAGCACGTACACTTCTGCCGTGAAGTGCGTGTGCGGCGTGATCGAACCCGGCTTCGCCAGAACCTGGCCGCGCTCCACGTCTTCACGCTTCGTGCCGCGCAGCAGGATACCGACGTTGTCGCCTGCCTGACCTTGGTCCAGCAGCTTGCGGAACATTTCAACGCCCGTGCAGGTCGTCTTCACCGTCGGCTTGATACCGACGATTTCGATTTCCTCGCCGACCTTGATGATGCCGCGCTCCACACGACCCGTCACCACCGTACCGCGGCCCGAGATCGAGAACACGTCTTCCACCGGCATCAGGAACGCGCC
>NZ_JAGSTV010000028.1:0-21516 GCF_018148075.1 Burkholderia sp. AU19243 | reverse complement strand
TCGAGCATTACAACGAGAAGCATCCCCATAGCGCGCTGAAATACCGCTCGCCTCGCGAGTTCCGGCGCTCGATGGATTCAGCAACCTTAGTGTGAGGCTGTGTCCGGTATTACAGGGTCAACTCCAGCACCTTTCCTGCGTTGCTTCGGCATCAAACTTGCGGCCTAGCTGAGAAAATTTCTCCCGCAACCGGGCGAATTTCGCACCGGGCTGACTCCGCAGTCCCCGACACGACCTCACACTATGGTTGATGAATGCATTAAGCGCCGAAACTCGCGTGGCGAGCGATATTTCAGCGCGCTACGGGGATGCTTCTCGTTGTAATGCTCGAACGCAATGGCGGGATTCTGCACGGCTACGGCCGCGTCCAACTCCGGCGAAGCGCGCGAATCGAGCCGATGATAGCCTTCGGCGAAATGATCAACGATCGCGCGCTCGACACCGAACGCGTTTCCGGTTGTACCTGTCCTCCGTTGACGAGCCACGCCCAGTGATCCCGGTCCGAATTTTTGGGGTCGAAATGGGTCTCTGAGGGCGGACCAGTTGCACCGGACCAATTTCAACGTGGACAACGCGTGACCGCTAACGCACTTTTTGACTCTCCATCCTCACTTCATATAAACTGCTCGCCATATCGTCTTTTGCGATAAGGCAGAAGGTTGAAATCGACCGCCTTGCCATGAAAATCATGGATACCCCCAATGAGGAACAAGGGACCGCGCTGCTGCAAGAAGCGCCTTTGCGCGAACTCATATCAGCTCGTGTGATCTCTCGCGTGATCGCAGTTGGAAGCACTGGTGGGTTTGTGCTGGAGGTGCATTTCGGTGAACGCAAGGCGCTGCTTGCGAGTTCTCGAGGGGGCGCCAGAACATTCGCATCATTGTCGACCGTTGCGCTACTCATGCAGCGGCTTGGGCAAGCTTGCTTCGAAGTGGATGCATCAGCGTACGTACCTGGACGCGTGCGCGCGCCACAGCCAGAACGTTCAGCCACTATGAGGGCTGGCAAGCTCCCCATGGCCTCGCGTAGTGTCGCAAAGTCATCCAAGTAACTGAGAAATTGCTGACGTGGCACGATAGTTTGGCCACGAATTCGATCTCTCCGCCAAGACAAAGAAGTGCCGTGGAATTAACGCTTAACAAGACTTCGACGGGAGAACTCGAGGAGGCCGCTGCACCGGCGCACGATCACGACTGGCGCCTGCTGCGACCGGAGATCGGCGACGACGGAACGGCGTACTCGTCGCTGCGCCGCTTCGCGCAATTGCCACGCAACGACGCGATCCGCCGCCTAACCGAGTTTGCTCAGTCCCAGCTTACCAAGACGACAACGCAGGCGCTCAAAGCGCGGGTCTCCGCCACACTGCTGCGGGACCTAATGGAAATTGGCTGGGATATCAAGGTTACAGCGCACCACATTTACGTCCGTCCGCAGCGCCACACTGCGGTGGCCGAGCGAAAGAACCAGATCCGACAACAGCTTCTCTACGGACGAAACGACCAACTTGGCGAGGCCTCGCACCGGAAGTTTCTTTTCGCTATGGAGCGGCCGTCGAAGTATTCGTCATGTCGTCCCATCACGGACCTGATCGCAGACGGTCGCCGCTTGGCAGAACAGCTTGCACCCGTGGCAGCGCTGTCACGCGAACAGCGACCCGCTGCGTTGCGAGCGATCTGCAGGCCATATCTTCAGCTCGTCAGCGACGAACGAGATGCCTTCACCAACATTAGACTGATCGATATCTGGCGCTACTTTCGTCACAGCTGGAGCACGAGGTACCGGTCTTCGCCGGGCCGCAATCTGTTCTACCTCGTGCGCGACGCTGCCCAGCCCAATCACCCAGTCATCGGTATTACGGCGCTGGGCAACACGGTCATGCAATTGACTCCGCGAGACCAGCGACTTGGCTGGACCCTCGACGGACTACTCGCGCTGTGTCGCGCAGGCGAAGTGAGCGAGCAAGAGATCCTGCGGGCGTTTCGTGAGCGGTTGGAGGAGGACTTTGAGCAGATCTACCGAGAAGACCTACCCGTCGAGCACCGAATTGATCACAGCGTCGACGACGAAACGCTCAGTAGGCTGGCCATCATCGAACAGGACGCGAATCAGGATCGCGAGGATGCCTTGCGTGCGGACGACACCGCCGCCGCCACGCGCAAGGTAGAAGACCTCACCCCAGAACGACTTCTCAAGTTCACGAAGACACCGCTCTACCGCGCTAAGCGTGCAAGGGCAATCCGCGAGATCCTGCGAGCATACCGCACCCTGGCCACCTGGCATTGTGGCATCGAAGAACTGGCCTCGACAGACTACGGCGTTTGGGCACTGAACACTGCGATCAAGCAGCTTAAGAAGCGCTTTTCTGCGACCAGCATGATGGAACTCACCGTGTGCGGAGCCGTGGCGCCCTACAACCATCTACTGGGCGGCAAACTCGTTTGCCTGATGATGGCCAGCCCGCGGGTAGTGAGAGACTACCGGGATCGATATGCAGGAACCGTCAGCGTGATTGCCAGCCAGATGGCAGGGCGACCCGTCACCAAGGAGCCGTCACTAGTGTTCCTCGGGACGACCTCTCTCTACACCGACCACTCCTCGCAGTACAACAGGGTCAAACTTCCGCCTGGCACCATTGAAGGACAGGGCGCCGGAATTGAATACCTGCACTTTGGCCGTACGGAAGGCTTCGGATCCCCGAACCTCTCCGCCGAAACAGAACTCGGACTCGCGATGATTGCGGAGGCGAGCAACGGCTATCGCAACGTGAACTTCGTGTTTGGAGAGGGGCAGAGTCCGAAACTCCGGCAATTGCGCGAAGGATTTGCCGCGCTTGGCCTGAATCGGACGAACCTACTAGAGCACGGCGCGCCACGTATCATCTACGGAGTGCCGCTAGCCCGTAACTTCAAACGACACCTGCTCGGCATCGATGCCTCGCCGGACTATTGCATCGATCCATCTTCCGACCAAGCAGAAGTCTCGATTGCTGACTACTGGATTGGCCGGTGGCTGGCATCGCGGCTCGACCACGCTCCAGCATTGCAGGCCGTCTCGCGATCAACGCCGCTGACGGAGCGGGTCAGTCGGCTCATTCCCGAGCGTGAGACCGCAACGTCTCCACAACAAACTCTCGCCTTCAAGGCGGCTACCGGAGAGAGGTACGACATGGCAGACGGGGTCAAGTCGGATGAGCGCTTGGAGTTCATCCGATTGCTCTATCGAAACGAGAGTGCCTTCAGCGACCACGTTCCGCTCGCAAGGCTTAAAGAACTCAATATCAAGACGAGCCTCGAGGACGTCGTGCGAAAGATAGTGCGCGCAGGCGGCTCGGTCGTGATCACGGGAAATGCTGGCGACGGCAAGACTCACGCCATCTCTCTAATGAAGAAGGAGTTGAGAGAGGCTGAGGTGGTTACTGACGCCAGTGAGATGTCGTCGGACGAGATCGTTGCTCGATGGCAAACTGCGAGGGATGCAGATAAGCCGTTTTGCATTGCGATCAATGAGGGGCCGCTTGTCGACTTAATCCGCGAACACCGCTCACAGCATCCTTGGCTGGACGGGATTCGCGAGCAACTCATGCGGCTGCTGGTCTACAGGCCCCTGGAAGCGGCGACGGACGATCGAGGAGAAAGCTGGAAGCCGCAGGCCGGTCAGACCGTCGTGTTGGACTTGAGTCTGCGGAGGGTTCTATCCGCGGATCTGATCGCGGCGATCATTGAGAAACTGACGGACGAACAGTGGTACCAAGGCTGCGCCGGATGCATTGCGCGCGAACAATGCGCAGTGACCTATAACCGGTCGATGTTGAGGTCAGAGCGGCCGAAGCAGCGAATGGTGCAGATGCTGTCTAGCCTCGGAAAGTCCGGCGCAAAGGTGACATTCCGTGAAGCCCTTGCCTACGTCTCGTACACGATCTTCGCAGGCAAGACGTGCGCAGAACTTACCGAGATCGGCACCGGAGAAGAAGCCCGGTACTACTGGAATGCGTTCGAAGGGGAAGGAGCCATCTTCGACCTGCTTGACAAGGGCATTGATCCCATGAAGCAGACCAACCCTCGCGTGGACGAAGACCTGTGGCGAGGTCGATTCCAGCCCCGAAACTTCACGGGAAGTGGCGTGCTCCCGATCGAGCAGCGAAACCTCGACGAACTGGCAGAGCGGGAGAACCGCAACCTCGCTGACGACTTCACCGCTTTGAAGCGGCGGTGGTACTTCGAACACGATGCCGGCGAACTACTCGAGTTCTCCGATGCGAGTAGGCTGTTTACAGAACTGCAGAACACCTCGACCGCCATGGCGATCAGGCTTGGTCGCCTGATCAGTTTGATCAACAGGTGGTGGAACCGGAGTGGTGAGGCCAAGCAAGAAACCCTGCGGCTCTGGACCCGGCTGTCGTACCAACCAAGGGCCCGCAGCCACGCCATGGTCTCCGGGCAAACGGTGAATCGGAACAAACTGCGGCTGTATCGCCCGGAACTTGCGCCCGTTCTGAAGCGAGCCTTCGGCGAGCAGCCGGTGAGCCACCTTCTGTTGGCATCGAGCGAGGATCCGAGATTTGCGAGGCTGGTGATCGACACCTCGCTTCTGCAAGGCCTACTCCACAGCTCTTTCGCCGACGGCCAAAGCGAGATCAGTCGGCGCCTCGGCCAGTTCAACGATGCGCTAGCGCCCTATGGCGACAATAACGCCGACGTCCGCACGATTGAGGTGTTGGACCCGCAGAGCGAACTGCGGACCAGTGTGGTCGTTGACGTCGTTAATCGACGGTACGACTCGGCGGAGTGAGTTTCATGAGCAAGCAACTGCGGAAACCGATCACTGAGGAATTGCATCGGCGCCATGGCTACAAGGTCATGGAGGTGAAGATCAAGCCGGTGCATATCGCTAACGCGCTCATGCGGACTGAGCATCAATGCGCCGGCCGCATGCCTGTCCTCGAGCAACTTTTCGAGGCAACGCTGCCGAAGAACAGCATCGACAAGCGGGTGGCCGCGGTTCAGTCGATGCTTGAATCACAGCGCGACCGTTGGGGGGCGCTCGGCCAGGCGCAGGACATCAAGTCCTCGCCGTTGATGACCAAGGTCCTTCCGCTGATCCGCACTCTCTTGGGTGCAGACGGAGCGGCATTCGGCTCATCACCTCAGTTGTCGTCGTTCTCGTCGCCCACGGCGCTGACGGTGACCGGCGATCCGTCAGACGACGGCGCCGGAGCTTTCATCCACGCATTGTGGGGCGGCAGAGAAGGCGCGGACCGATTGCCGATTCTCGACCTTCTGGCCGAATTGACCTCTCCGGACAAGGCGCCGGAGAAGATGGATGACCTTTCCGCGTTGCTTGTACCGCTCGTCGACTCGACGCGGCCGCGGGCGGCCCACGCATTTTCCGCACAGGACATGTCGGAGGGCTTCTCGCCGATCGAACAGGAACTGAGAGCGGCAGCGCGATCTCTCTGTGCATACGAGACCAAGCTCAGGCCGAATCCCATCTCCAGTCTGCAGCGAATTGTCGTTCTGGCCGCACTGTCGGTCTTCAGGCATGGAGCGACTCGGGCACAGGAACGCGCTGGTGGTCCGCGACGCCTACTGCTGCTGGACGCTTCAAGCGACCACTATTCCGACATCGCTCGTGCCAGTACGGGCTGCGTGGCCCGCCTGATCGGCGATGCGTGCAGTTATATGGCCTCGGTTATTAACGATTTGCTGGAGCAGCAACTGCCTGACTGGCCTCGGAGCCCATTGGCAGCGGTGAACGGGCTTCTTGAAAGTGCCCAGCACGCGCCACTCGATGATCGCTCGCAACTCGCGGAGCGCATTCGGGAGATCACAGCGGACTTCGAGGATCCGGAGGATGTTCGCAAGGAGGTGGCCGACGAGTTGCTTGGCCAGGTCGAAGGAAATCAGCGGCAGGGGCTTGACGGCTATCTGCGACTGCTGGGCATTCGAGCCGGCTTCCTCTATCCCACGCAGAAGAATCCCAACAAGCGCCTGAACCCTGCCGACAGGACTTTGGAAGTGCTCGTGGCTTCGACTGTTGACGCCACGCAGCCTCCGGTCGAGTACCGCGATTTCCTAGAGATGCTGAGGCGACGGTGGGCAATCGTGGTCGGTGGCCGCGCCGAGGACGCGGCAGATCTTGACGCATACATGGGAGTGAAAGTGCCAGTACGCGCTCTGCGCGACAACAGCGATCGCTTCCTTGATCGGTTGGAGTCTTTGGGCTTGGCGAGCCGCCTGGCCGACAGCGTCGCGGTTGTTGGTCTTTTGGAGGCTACTCATGAGTGATACGCGCAGTGACGTGCAGAAGCGCATTGCCAACTTGATGTTGGTCGAGTTCGAAGCGGCGGTGGCCGAAGACGAATTCGGTGTGGTTGTGCAGGACACGGCTTCCTTCGACCATCAGCATCTGCTGGCCAGCCTACCGGATATCTTGAATCGCACGAAGGGACGCCTTCGGCTGACGTTGGTCGGAAGGCATGACGACGTGACCACCTTCAAGGAGACCTATCCCAAGTATGGCGAACTCGTCGCATCCGACGAAGAGTCCGCCGTGCAGTGGCGCAATCAGAAGAAGAAGACCATCATCGTTGTTGCCGATGGCCCTCTGAGCAAGCAAGGTTCCCTCAAGGACTTCACCACATTGGGGGAAAACAAGTTGATCCGCCGCCTTTGCGATGAGGAGCGGGATAGAGCGCAGGTCACCTCGCTGCGTACCATATGGGACGCGCTGAAGTCCTCTCGCGGCCCAGCCTTGTCCCTAGATGCCATCGCCGCATTCGCAGCATCACTCCAGCAGATTCCAACGCTACAGCGCTCGGTGCAGGCTCCGGCGTTCCTGTATGCCCTCGGTCTGTTTCCCGACACGCACCTCGCCGATGAATCGACGGAGGCACGGGTCATTAGGCGACTGAAGACCAACGCCGATAGCCTCAACATGGTGATCAATGCGACTCCCGAAGACTGGGAGCGCATGAAAACCTTCTGCCGCCATCTTCCAACCAAAGAGAAGGTCCGGTTCAATGCGATCAGGAAGCGATTGCAGGCGGTCAGCCAACGCACTTCGAAGGATCTTCAGGATATCGAGTTGGCCGATGTCCAGACACTCTGGAAAGGAAAACTGGCGCCAACGCAGGGCGACGGCGACCTGTGCGGCTCCATCAAGGACGGTGGCAAGGTACCGGTCGAGTCGGTTGTAGCGGAACTGCTGCTCGATGGTGGCACAGAGCAACTTGCCGACCTTGCCGAGCGTGTTGAACAACTCGCAGACCAGGCCGAAAACGATCAGACGAGCGGCGACGATGAGCCTCTGATGACACCCGATGTTGCAGGCGGCGGGGCAACGTCCGCAGTTCAACCTGTGACGAACGTCAGTTCGGAGGTCATCGCGCTCGCCAAGTCCCGGTCCACCTCTACCGAGTGGGGCGGCGTGATCGACGTCGAGTCGGACAGGATCGATGCGCTGACAGAGGTGTCTGCATTCAAGGCGTGGATGCCCTTCCTCTTCCAGGAGTTCAAGGAACTACTAGCGCGCTTTGTCGAAGCCGACCTCTCGCCGGCGGTGTGCCTGGAGCACGCAGACCAGCTTGCCGCGACCAGATCGGCGCTTCTACGGCACATCGCGGAGTTGACGGTTTCCCCGGTAACGGTGCTGGCCGGGCGACCCGAGGTCTTTGCCGCAGCTGAGGACTATCTGAAGGCATACGACCAACTCTTGCTGCAGTTGCAGGCTGCCTTTCAGGAAATGTACGCGCAGGCCGGCGACGAGGCAGAAGCACTCGTGCACTGGTTGTTGTCGATGGAACTGTACGTCTATCGTCGCGATGACGTTACTGAGGTACTGCTCTCCCCGGTCCATCCTTTGAATCTGTGGCGCAGCGTCGCAATTGTCCGGGACCTGCAAACGCTAGGCAGCAAACTCTCCGCGACTGAACGTCAAACCCTGGTAGCAGCTTCGGCTGAGGATCTTCAACTGCTGAACGTGCTCGTCCTGCCGCACATCCCCGGACTCAATGGACAAGCTTCGTTGCTCGGGCATGCAGGCGCTATCGCACACCTGCCGCTGTTCAAGGAGGCTCCGCGCGGCGTGCTCGAACCCGACGGCGTCAAGAGCATCTCGGTTCTCGCAACGCTCGTGGCACATCTGCGTCCATTCGCCCGGCCGGGGTTGCAGGTCGTGCTAGTGAATGCACCGCGTCCGGGACGTTTCTTAGAGGCCGTGCTGGACGAACTGGACCTGGACAACGCCAAGACCGAGGACCGATTCTGGGGTGTGCACTTCCGGTTCCGGTACACCTCCGACGACACACGTGGTTGGACTACGGAGATGGAGGACGTGGACGACCAGGTCAAGGACCGTATCAGGGCTGGGCAGGAGCGCGGACTTATCAGCGTATCTGTCGATCCTGAGATCAAGAAGTGGCCCGAGTTGATCGATGAGGTGCGCACGCTACCCGCGCATCTGACAGTCGTGTTCGACCCCTTCGAGGTCAGAACTGCCTTGGTGTCACGTGCCGGTTTGCATGCACTTAGCCCCTGGATGCCGAGTCGCGAGTACCGCTACAACAAGTTGAAGAAGCAGATCATGATCGTGCCAGTCGCGGAAGAGGAAGTCTTCGCGACGTACTTCTCCACGGCGACGCTCGTCCACCGTGAGTTGAAGCAGAGCACCGCGACTCATCAACCGCAAGTGGCTTCGGTGAAGAGTTGGCTTGACCAACTCGCTGACCTAAGCACGTGGACCGTTGTAGCCGACCCGCACCGCGTTCTTGTCCCTCGACTTGGAGAAGCGGAGGTGATTGACCGGCGCGTCGAGAATGCTCGACAAATCACGACCTTCGGTCGGGATCTCAGTCCGTTCGTGCGGCAACTCGACCAACAACTTCGCAAGACGCACTTCGTAGCCGATCCTGCTACCCTGGAGGAACTCATCCGCGATCTCGTCGCGATGGAGCCGAACGGCATCTTGGGATTGGTGGGTGGCGATAAGGGCAAGCATGTGAAGGGCGCGCTTGGAAAGCTTATCGCGATGCGCTGGTATCGGCACATGGAACCCAGTGGGCTCGCGGTCAGCCTCGACACTCAGAACGCGCGTCGGTGGCTGAGCGCTGGCGCCCACTCGAACGAGAAGGCTGACCTTATCGGCCTTCGCGAAGATGCTGGAGAGTTGGTCATCGATGTAATCGAGGTGAAGACCCACGATGAGAACGTGCCGTACTCGATACAAGGGGACTTCGTAACCGGGCACGCGGTGGATCAGGTACTGGCCACCATGCATGCGCTGGCGGAGATCTTCGGAGGCACGAATCTCACGCCACTGGCCAAGCCGCGTCGCGAGGTTGTACGCGAACACCTGTACACGGCGTTACTTCGTGATCTCGATCCACAGTACATCGAACGCTGGCATGCGCTGCTGCAGGATCTGTTCGCCGGGGCGATCAAGGTTCGTCTCAGCGGGCGTCTGGTTCACGTGCAACTCGCCAGTGTGGCCACAACGCCATCGGTGGTTAAGAAAAGCCGTACAGGCGTTCCGATTCAGATCAACACTCTTGCAGCGACAGATGTCGGCCTGGTACTGACCGCGAGTAAGAAGGTGAAGGGGGAGGTCCCATTTGCTGGCTCAGAGAGCGTTGCGGGAGCGGACACGCTGGATCCTGCGCGCGTCTTCGAACTGCTCAATTCGGCGGGAGAGGCTGGCGGACCGCAGGCTCCGGCTGAGGAAGCGCAAGAGGAGTCTTCGGCGAAGTCTAATGCGGCGCCAAGCGCAGATCCGAATGCCGGTTTGCGAAGGAGTTCCAAGTCAGCAAAGGCCGAGCGCTCCCTCGCCTCGCCTGGCGGCGAGCAAGCGGCTACGGGATTGCTAGAGGTCAGCCTTGGCCAGGAAACGAACACGAAGCAGCCCGTCGCGTGGGCACCAGGAAAGCAGAGTAACGGCTTCTTCCTCATCCTTGGCGCCTCCGGGTCAGGCAAAACCGAGACACTCAAAGTGCTGGGCAAAGGCATCGCGGACTATGGCGTGCCGGTGCTTGTGCTCGACTTCCATGGGGATGTTCAGTTTCCGGGCTTGCGATCCGTTCTGCTGTCATCTGGAACATCCAGCACCACTGGCGTGAACCCGATGGAACTCGATTCGCAGAGTGCCGAGGAGACAGGTCTGTACGATCAGCGCAAAGTGATTCGGGATATGATCCGCAACGCGGTGCCCGCACTGGGGCACCGTCAAGGCGCAATCCTGCGGGATGCGATCGAAGAGGCCTACGTCAGCGCAGGCTTCAACGACTCCGATCCAGCGACCTGGAGGAACACGCCCCCCACGTTCGCCGACGTGCAGGAGATCCTGGCGGACTGGGCGGATGATGACTCCCGGAAGAGTCAGCGCACGTCCATCGAAGGTTGCCTGGCCGCGGTGCAGGAAATCTTCGAGCATCCGATTTTCCAGCGACGTGAGCATGTCTCTGTCGACGAGATCTTGAGCAGAAATGTGAGACTCGATCTGAGCAAACTTACGGACGAGGTACGCTACATTACTGCAGAGACGCTGCTCCGCAAGATCTTCCGGGTGCTACGCCTCATGGGACCGATTCCCGTGCAGCCGGTCGATGATCGTCAGCGCTTCAGGCTGTTCGTTGTTATTGATGAAGCAAAGATTCTCAGCACGGGCGGCGGCGACCCGGACTCTCCAGAGCGCATCCTCAATCAACTCTTCACCGAGGCTCGGAAGTTCGGTCTGGGCATGGTGTTGGCATCTCAAATGAGCGATCACTTCGGATCCGAGGTGAAGGCCAATGCGGCCAGTTGGCTCGTGTTGAAGCCGATGGACGTTAAGGAGGCGAAAAAGAATGCCCCGAACGTGCATATGGAACCAGATGCCCTCACATCATTGCGGGGAAAAGGTGACGGCTATCTCCGGGACCGTTCGTCACCGAAAGCCAGACGCATACAGGTGCAGGCGCTGCCCTCTAACGATCAGAAGAAGTAATCCGCGTGCAGAGGCGACGTGATAGTTACGACGCGGATTCGTCTCTCGGACCCGTTTGAGGATGACCTCAGAAATAGCAAGCCGCGCCAGACTTTGGATGAATGCGGACCATTGCCTCTTCCTTGCAGTGCGCTTCATGCCGGGCGAATTAACGCCAGAAGCGTTCTGCGCATCCAAGGCAACCTCCCTTCTTACAGATGAAGGGAGGTAATTTTCTGCTTCGCCGGCTACATCGCTGCCGATCTGATCTCGAAGGCTCACTCGCTAATCTTGACGCACAAGGCTGACGCGATAGCCCGGCTTCCGCGCCATTTAACTTGATGATCCGGTACTCCATACCACTAGCTACCGTGATCTACTATGCGAAACCCTTCGCGTCAGGACCGCGGTATTGTTGGCCTAGTAGAGGCTGATTGGCACCCTAAACAATCATCGCACACCGCCTGGTTGAACTGCGAGCACTTCGCCGCGATTAGTTGTGTGATCACTGTCCGCCTGACGCAGGCGGACGCACGCTCCGCGTTGCGGGCATGGTTCAGCGCCGCGTGCCGTGCAGGCCGCATGTAACTCGGAAACCGACTGGTTTTTCCTGCTGGATCTCCTGGGCTCGCCGCGACCGACGAATCTGGCTGACCGATACTATGATCTGCGATCACTGGTCGACACGACAATCTACGACCGGACAGTGGCCGCGTACTATGAGACTGACGCCCGCCAGCACCACGCGTTGGCCGATGCGCACGCGTATCGCCGAGGCTGGCATGGATGGATAATCGGAGGAAACGGTAACCGTGGCACTCGACCAAAAACGACGATCACTGTTTAGCGTTCAGGTTTACGTGCCGCCAGTTTCGCGGCGCTTTTGCGGGATATTCCATGAACTGCGATGACGAAGCCTTCCCCATCACACGGATTTCCTTGTGCGATCAAGTGCAGCATTGCGGAAGCGTCCCGTGCTGTTTCGTGATTCGCTTGGCACCGTGCCGGTGATCGAGCGCGATGGCCGCGCGTTCGCCGTGCGCCTGGCCGACATCCCCGAACCCCACCGTACCGCGTTTGCGGCAGCACTACGGGGATCGCAGGTGCCCGTCCTTGAGGGCGAGGGTGATCTCGCGTATGCCTGGTACTTTGCGGATTGGGTTTGCGGAACTCCGAGGTGATTATGAACCATAGGATGCTTTCGCTCACACATCCAGTCCCGGCGCGCTACTATGCTGTCGATACGCGCGCGCAGGCTCGCATGCGACAAATCTGAAAGGCCGACGCCGGCCAGGATCTAAAAGAAAAGAACAACGGGGATATTGTTCATGACTTTAAGTTGGGGACTGCTCGGCCCGGGCGTACTGACGGTCGAGAGGCGTGTGCGAACACTCGGCGTGTCCGCGTCCGTGCGACATTTCAATGAACTGGCCGTGCCGGGTCTGGGCGGCGTGTGGTTCGGCAAGCAGGTGATGCTTGCCACGCTCGGCGTGATGGTCGCGCAGGGCGTGCGCGCGCAACGGCGTCAACTCACTAATATTGAAACGGCGAATGCCATCGAGGCGCTCGCGTGCTGGCTCGGTTTCAGGCGCAATGACTGGCAGGCGGAGCCGAGACTGCGCGGTGTCAACAAGATGCGCGGTGTGAAGCAAGACACGCTCAGCTTTCGCCGCTTGCGCGAGCAGAAGTTTTATGTGACGCAGCCGATGCGCATGTCGACCGTGGAGGCACTGCCCTCACTCGGTCTCGTCAATGCCACAGGCACGCGTTTCAACACATTCGCGTGCACCGAGGCGGGCGACGCGTTCATCGCGGCGGCGTGCGCTCACGCACATCCGAACCGCCGCACTGTGGCCGATCATCTGATCGACTGGACCTCGGACGCCAGGCCGATCGGCTCTCTCGACAAACTCGGCAGCGTCCTCATACCGACTCTGCCGCTGCCCGAACGTGCTCGCGCATTGCTGACCGAGCGTCTCAGGAGCCGCGGCCGCAACGAGTCCACCTACATGCAGGAGCGCCGCTGCGAAGCACTCGATTGGGTCGAAGCCATTCGCCTCGAGCCTTCAGTGTCGATCGACTGGGATAATCGGCCGGACGAGATCCGAAACGACGCGCATTGGAACGACCTGCGCGCGGGCGCGTTCTTCGCTGTCACCCGCGATGCCGCGCTCGACGTACTCGATGCACTCGAAATGCTGATCGCCAAGAATGACAGGAGCGGCAAGGGCAGTGTCCTGTCGCTGAGCGATGCGCTTCCCGAAGGCGTCGTCGTGAAACTGAACATGCTGCGCAGTGTCGGGGAACGCTTCCTCAACGAGAAGCGCACCGAAACCGAGGCGAACCGCTTCTGTCACGACTGCCTCCTGCCCGACGACAAACACCTCATGCGCGAACTCGTCAAACGCGATGGTCGCGTGCTGCGGCTACGCGGTGGCGACGTCGTGCCCGGGCCGGCATATCAGGCGCGTGAACAGCGCGAAGCCGCTCCGGCGCGTAACGAAGCCGACGCCGAAGCCGCTACGCCCGACTCCTCGATCAACTGGCCGACGGGACTCTCGTTCCGCGTGCGCAACCTGTTCCTACTCAACGCCGACCTGCGCGGCGACCTTGAACGCTGGCTGAATCGCGCGAACGCCGTCGCTCCCACGACTGAAAGCGCGTTGGAGGAGGCCGCATGAGACGCGAAGAGAAACTTCAACCGCCGTCGCTCGCACAATGGTTCGCGGGTCCGGAGGACGCCTGGGTGGGCCGCTTCGGCTGGCTGTGCGGCTATTCCGCGGACGCCGATTTTCTCGATCTCGCCGCCGAAATCTTCACGCGCCAGACCGCTGCGCAGCGCGCGCATGCGGGCGGCATCGCGCTTGGCGTGATGCTCGATCCCGGCAATCCCGCCATTTCGATGCTGGAAGCGCCGGGCGTCGCGCATCTGCCAATTCGAGCCGATATCGAAAAGAAATTTGCGCTGCTGCATGCGAAGGTCGCGCTGCTCGGCTTTCGTCATCGCGACCACGCTGGCGAGTGGATGGTGCGGCTCATCGTGTCGACAGGCAACTGGACACGGCAGACCATCGAGGAAAGTCTGGATCTGGTGTGGTGCGTCGACGTATATTCGCACGACTTGCCCGAAGCGCATTCGCCCAACGAGGAAACGCTGCATCGCTGCGCGGACATCGCGGCAGCGCGCGGCATGCTCGAACGGCTTTCCGTGCTGTTCGACACACGTCTGCTGGACGCCGCTGCGCCCGTGCGCAAGCGCGACACCGGACTTGGCATCGATGATGTATCGGGCTGGATCACTCGGTGCGTCAAACACGCGCCGAACGGCATCGCGCGCTTTGTTCACAACGAGGACAAGTCACTGCTCGACCAGTTGCCCGAACGAATCGCGCAGGCGGGCATCGACGTGGCGAGCAATCGCCTCGCGATGGGCTCGGGCTTTTATGAGAGCACCGTGCAATCGAATGCGGTTCCGACGACGCTCTCCGCGATCGTCGCCAATCTCAAAACCAACAAGCTGCTGTCCGCGAATCCGACGGTGGACGTGTTCGTCAATCCGCTCGCGTGTCAGGCAGTCGCGCAAAGCGCCAAAGCGATGGTTGAGGCCAACATGACGATCCGTGCGGCCGCACAACCGCGCACGATTTTCGGCGATGGCCGGGCGCGCGCCCTGCACGCGAAATTTCTGCTCGGCTACAAGGCGCGCAGCGATTCGCCGTATTGCCTGAGCGCGTGGGTCTATCTCGGCTCAGGCAACCTGACCGAACCGGGCTTTCAGCGCGCCGCGCGACAAGGCGGCAATCTCGAAGCGGGCGTCGTGTTCTCCACGTCCGATTTGATTTGGACGCGCGAGCAGGAATTCGAGCCGCATCATTTTGTCGAGAACGTGCTGCCGGTACATCGGCGGGACATACTCGAACCCGACTCACTGAATGCGGGCGGCGACATGCCCGAGCGCGAGGACGTTTATCTTGCCGCGCCGGTGGCCTGGCTCGCGTGGCATCCGATCGGCGACGACAGCGGCGAACTCGCTGCCAGCGACGACGCTCAGGGCGCGTTCGACGTGATCGGCATGTCGGGCGAGGCCTGCGCGCGCAAGAGCGGCGCGTACATATTCCTCTGGCACGGGCCGCGACCGCGCGTCGTCACCGTGCGCTGGCAAGCGGGCGATCACGTCGCAGTCACGGACGTGCCGGTGGTCGACGAGTTCGGCCGTGTCGCAGCGGCGGCGCTGCCCGCCCTCGAATTGGAGGAGGCGTGGTGGCAACTCGCCAACTTCCCGCAGCCGCCCGGCGACGACGTCGATGGCGGCGAAGCCGACGTCGACGGGACCCCCAACCCGGCGGCGCCGCGCGGCGAGCATTCACGCGCGCGCTATGCCGTGCGCGAAATGATGACCTTCATCGAGCGACTGGCGGAACGGCAGACAGCCGTCGCAGAACCGGACTGGAGCGCATGGTGCTGCCGCCTCGAACAGACGCTCGCGCTGCTCGCCGACAGCGACGGCGTGCGCGCCTTCCGCGAGATGCAACTCGATCCGCTCGCAGCGTTGCGCGTCGAATCGTTTCGGCCGACGTATGCCGAACACGGCGAGACGCCACATGGCCAGGTGTACGAAGCGCTGCTCGACCGCATCGGCGAAAGGTGGCAAATGGCGCGAACGGAACCGATCGGAGAGGCATCGTGAAGCAGCATTTCAAGGGCTGGGCAGCGGTCGCAGTCGCGCTCGGCGACATTGCGCAGGAAAGCCGGACCTCGTCCTGGCTTGACGACGGCCAACGCGCGAGTCTCGCGCGCATCGCGGAACACGTTGGGCAGAATGGCGTTCTGGTCGCGGATGAGGTAGGCATGGGCAAGACCCGCATCGCGGCGGCACTCGCGAGCGCGGTGATTCGTGCAGGCGGCCGGGTCGCGATTCTCGTGCCACCCACGTTGCCGTATCAGTGGAAGGCGGAACTCGATGAGGCAGGTATCGCCGACGTGCCCTTGCTGCGCAGCCTGCGCCAGTATATGGACGCATGGTTCGCGGCCAGCGAAGGGCCGGAGCGCCCGTGGTTCGATCACGACGCGGTCGTGATCTCACATACGTTCGCCAATTGGCGCTTCGGCGGCGGCAGCGACACGTGGCGTTGGGCGCTCATGCCCGAGTTGTACGCGCAATGGCATCTGCACACGAACAAGCGCCTCCCCTACGGCTACTCCGCCGACGGTGAAAAGCGCGCGCAGCGCGCACCGCAGGCGGCCGTGGCGGAGTGCATCGCGCGGGCCATGTACGAGTCGCCGTGCGCCATGCCGCGCCGTCTGGCTGATGCACTGTTCGGCCCCATCACCGATTGGCGGCGCACCTGCCACGCCGACGCCTATCGCAGCGACGGGTCGATGCGCGGTGCGCTCGAAGGCGCGATCGGACTTGGCCTCGGCGTCTTCGATCTGGTCATTCTCGATGAAGCGCACAAGAGCCGCGGCGAACAGTCGGTGCTGTCGTCGCTGTTTGGGCGCGTCATCCAGCGCAACGCGAACGCCCGCTGCCTCGCGCTAAGCGCGACACCCGTCGAACTGAGCGTGCAGGACTGGAAATCGACGCTCGCGCGTCTGGACGTGGCTTCTTCCGAGATCGACGCGCGCATCGACGCATACGCGCGCGCGGTCGAGCACGTGCGTGAAACGCCAATGGACCGGCCCACGCGTGACGTGTACAAACGTGCAGCGCGGGCGTTCGAGGACGCGCTCGCGCCATATCTGCTCAGGCGCGACAAACGCGAGGATCGGCACGTCAGCGACTTCGAACGGCACACAGGCGAGCCGCATCATGCGTATCGCGAGGTGAAGGAAATTTTCGTGGAGACAACTGGGCTTCCACTGCCGTGGCGTCGCGCGGTGTGCGCGGCGGAATCACTATCGCTAACCACGCGGCGCGCCGAGGACGAGCGGGCGAACCGCTTGTATCTGACCTTTGCGAATGGCCACGGTATCGCGGGCTGGCTTCGGCAGACCGAGCAGGACGAGATCGTAGACGAGGCGACGCTGCCGTCAACGGACGACGGCGCTGATCCGTCCGATGCCATCACCGACAAGCGTAAGCAACGCGCCGCGTGGTGGAAAGGCGTGCTTGGCGCGGCGTTCCGCGATGCCGACTCGCATCCGCTTTTCGATCATCCGGCTATTCTCGAGGCCGTCAAGGAGATCGAGAAGGTGTGCGACCGGGACGAGAAAGTGCTCGTATTTGGGCGCTTCACCGCGCCGCTGCGCGCGCTGACCGAACTGCTGAACGCGCGCTCGATGCTCAAGAGCCTTGACGCGGGCCGTCCGTGGCCGCAGGCGACGCTGTCGGACAGTGAATGGACCGCGGTGCAAGCGGCTCACCGACAACTCGGGCGTACGGAGGATCTTGCCTACGAGACGCTCAAGAGCCGCCTCGCGGATCAATATCGGCAGATTGAGAATCAGCGGCGTTCGTTCCGCACGCGGCTCATCAAACAATTGGGCGAAGGTCTCGGCGCTGTGCCAAAGCACGCGCTCGCGCTGCGTCTCTTCGACGCATTCCAGCGCTCGGTCACCGCTGCCGAAGAGAGCGACGAAGCCTCGCCGCTCGCGCAGGTCGCACGCACGTTGCAAGAGTTGCTGAACGCGGCAGACGCGCCCGTCGAGCCAGCGGCGATCGCGAGCGCGTTCATCGAGTTCGTGGACGCATCGGTTGATCGTGGCGAGCAAGTTGACGACACCGACGCCGACGAACAGGATGCGATGCCGCTGTGGAAGCGCATCACGGGCGAACTCAAAGTGCCGCAGGGCGGCTTCGCGCGCCTGATGAACGGCGACACCGCGCAGCGCACGCGCCGTTTGCTGCAACTCGCGTTCAACCGCGATCACAGTTTTCCACGGGTGCTGGTTGCGCAATCGATGGTCGGGCGAGAAGGGCTGAATCTGCATAAGGCTTGCAAGACGGTCGTGCTGCTGCATCACGAATGGAATCCTGGCGTGGTCGAACAGCAGATCGGGCGCGTCGACCGCATCGGCAGTCTGTGGCAGAAGTCGCTCGACAAGGCCATTGCCGAGGCGGCCGGGGCTGCAGGCATGCCACGCATCGTCGTGCGTCCGGTGATCTTCACCGGTACCTACGACGAGTGGAATTGGGATGTGTTGCGCACGCGCTGGGACGATCTGCGCGCGCAACTGCACGGTGTAGTGATCTCCCCGCGCATGGCACAGGAAGCAGGCATTCCGCAGTCGATTGTCGACGAGATCAACCAGGCCGCGCCGAACTTTCGGCCGCTGGGCCTTTTCGGGCCATTCATTCAACACAACGCATGAAAATGGAACCATCTTCGTTAAAGACCACTGCGACGTCGAACCCGAGCGTGCCCGCGCCCGGGCACCGCGAATTGCGCGAGCGACGCATCGACGAACTGCTCGAAAGCTGCCGCACGCAGACGCTCGCGCAACTCATCGGCCCATTCGGTCTCGCGCCCGCCATGTTCGACGACAAGCAAGGCGGCAACGTCACCACGACGCACAACTTTGAGAAGGGCATCACGGCAACCGCCAAGGACGCAGTGCGGCACGAGGACTGGGTGCATGCGCAGACGAACTCCATTGACCGCACGGCGTACGACAAGGACTTGCCGCGCATGCGCAAGGAACTGCTCCAAAAGCAGGAGCCTATCATCAGCGCAGCGACGGGAAAGGAGCTACCGCGCGACGGCCGGATGCACCTTGACCACAGCAAGTCGGTAGCAACTATCGAACGCGATAGCCGCGCCAATCTGTATATGGACAAGGCCGAGCGCGTCCAAATGGCGAATGCGCCGGAAAACCTGCGGCCCGTCGAGGCGCCTATAAATCAATCGATGGGCGATAAGGATAAGATCGAGTGGGCCAACAGCGAGCGCAGGAAAACGCCCGGGCAGACGAACGCCGAATCGTTCGGAATCGACATGGGCCGGCTCGAAGATGCGCATCGCACCGCAGAGCGACATTTCGAGATCGAACGACTCAAGGCGCAGGCGAAGAAGCAGAGCGCCGAATTGCTGTCCACGAGCGTCAGCGAAGCGGGTCGGAATGCGTTGCGTCAAGCGATGGGCGTGCTACTGCACGAGTTCGTCAACAGCAGCTACGTGGAAGTGAGCGCGATCGTGCGTTCGTCCGCGCCGGCCGAGAATCTCGTCGATCGCGTCACGCAGGCGCTGGAGCGCACGGTGCAGCGCGTTTCCAGGAGGATGCACGACGCGTTCGCTGCACTTGTCGATGGCGGCGTGCAGGGCCTCGTGAGCAACGTGCTGACGTTCCTCATCAACAACCTCATCACAACGTCGGCGAAGATCGTCACCATCATCCGCGAAAGCATGAGTGCGCTTTGGCGAGCGTTCAAGCTGGTGTGCTGGCCGCCTGAGGACATGTCAGGCATGGAGGTCGCGCGCGAGGCGACCAAACTGATCTCGGGCGTCATCACAATGAGCGTCGGCATGATGCTCGAGGAATCGGTGAAGGGCCTGCTCGTCGCCATTCCGCTTCTCGCGCCAATCGCGGGCATCGTCGCGCCGGTCGTTACTGGCATTCTCACGGGGCTGATGACTGCGCTCACCGTTTTCGCGATCGATCGCCTTTTCGACTGGCTGTCCGATCCCGGCACCGAGCACCTCGACGCGCAGATCGACTTGCTTGACGCACAGGCCGATGTCGCCAACAAGCTCGGCGATTTCCTTGAACAACAGTACGCGAACTCGCGCCGTTATCAGGACATGCTCGTAACGTACGAGGCGATGGCCCGCGATCTCATGGACACACAGGGGCATTTGCACGACACGATCGAAGCAGGTGCCGCGGCTATCGACGCCGGTGCCGGCACGCTCACTGCGATGCAAGACGGTTTCGAACGCATGAAGCAGGAGGACGACGAACTCCAACGACTGCTTTCCGACTATCGAATCAATGACTGACCATGACCGACCTCATTCACGATTTCGCAAAGATCGAAGTACCACACGACCTGCTTGACCAGATCAATATCAAGGAAGTGCTGTCTGAATTCAGGGCACGCTTTAATCGTCTCGGCGACCTGAAGCGCGCGCGCAACGCGCACGAGGAGCGCAACTGGTTCGCGCGCAAGTGGTATCAGGACGAGATGGACGGCGCGCAACTCGACGCTCAGGAATTGCAGGCTGACTTCGCCAAGAGTCTCGCACAACTGATGGTGATCAGTTTGCTGCAGTCGCAGCGTCTCGAGCAGCAGCAACGGCAGATCGGCTCGCAGCAGGACCAGATCGCGGAGCAGACGCGCGAGATCGAGCAGCAGACGAAGGAAATCAGCACGCAGCAGCACGTGCTCGAGAAGCAAGCAACCGAACTGCGAGATCTCGTGGAAAGGTATTTCGAACTGCGCGGCCTGACGTACGAAGGCGCAAAGAAACTTATTGCGATCGCAGAAGAAGTTAAATCGACGCGCGACGACCTGCTTTCGCGCTTCGCCATATGCATCGACACGATGCGCGCGGAGCAAGCGTCGATGCGCGAAGCGGTGGAAGAAAAGCTCGAGCGGGCGAGCGCCGCGCAGGCCGATGCGATGGAACATGCCGAAGCGCGTACCGTCACTCGCTTCGAGGAGTTCAATGCGCGCCTCGCAGATCTGATGAACCGCGTGCAGACGCAGACCAGCGCGATCTCCGCACGCGAGCAGGTCGTCGCCGCCGAACTGCGCGCGCAGGAAGCGCGCGCGACGGCGCTGGACACATCGACCGCGCGGCTGGAAGCGATGCTTGCGCAGTCGGTGCGCGATATCGAGGCGCTCAGGACGAGTATACGCGAGACACGCGCGCAAGCGGCCTCCGTCGAAGCGAAGCTGTCGGCAATCGCGGAGCATGCGACGCTGCGTGCACGCTGGGGCCTGACCGTGGCTGCGGGCGCGATCTTGATCTCGGTCGGCACGCTCGCGTTGCATTGGGTGCGCTGATCGCCGGACGGGCGCCGCGATCGATGCATCAACGCGGCTCTGTTGCGTAACTCGGCTCGGGGCGAAACTACCCAAACCTCAGACGGATTTATGCCATAGGCGCCGCAGCGACCATATCCGCCGGCCGAACTGGCTGAGGTGGTTGAGCGACGCGGCACGGATTTTCAGCTCGACCACTTGGCGCTCAAACGTGCGGGCAGCCACGCGATCACCCAGGCGTTTGAAGCAGTGCATTTTTGTTTCCACCGAGCTTCGGCGGTGAAAGAGAGTCGAAAAGCGCCGGAGATGATGGTGGCTCAAGTTCGCGAGTCTTTATTGCAAACCGCTCAGGGACCGTGGACATCAGGGCTTTTCACAGCACGCACTGAGTTTCCCGACCAAGCCCGGAGAAGAGCCATTTCCTATTGACGTTGCACTGGAGACGAGTATCTGACGACCGTCTGCTGGAAAAAGTCCCGGTATTCCTTCAATAGCTGTTTGGTATCGCGCGTTGTTGATTTCCACCGAATCTTGACCCACCGTTTTCATCTAAATCTGACCCACCCCGAGACAGCGTAGTACATCTATTCCGGTGTGGATAACTCCTCACTGCCTGCTGCTTTTGCTGCTCTCTTTCT
>NZ_JAGSTV010000027.1:0-22996 GCF_018148075.1 Burkholderia sp. AU19243 | reverse complement strand
GCCTGCGGGCCGCGCCACCGCAAGATCCATCATCAGTGCGGATCGCTTTACCGTCCCGACGGCAGGTCGGTCGATCCGGCTTTCACCAATGCTTCGCCAATTCCGATTGCCGTGGCACACGTCCCCTACGACATCCCGGAAGTGAACCCCGCGATTTGCTACGATCGGTTTGTCGCGCCGCTAGTCGGTGGCGATATCTGC
Organism: Burkholderia sp. AU19243; assembly: GCF_018148075.1. Classification (NCBI taxonomy): domain Bacteria; kingdom Pseudomonadati; phylum Pseudomonadota; class Betaproteobacteria; order Burkholderiales; family Burkholderiaceae; genus Burkholderia; species Burkholderia sp. AU19243. The sequence goes on along the minus strand of NZ_JAGSTV010000027.1, from coordinate 22,795 downwards.
GTTCGCGCCAATGATTGATCGAGAGAGGGTCGGGAATGAATATCGGGGACGCATCGCGCGAATCCGGCGTCAGCGCAAAAATGATACGGTACTACGAAGAGGTCGGCCTCCTTGCACCGAGCAAGCGGAGCGATGCCGGATACCGGATCTACGGCACGGACGAGATCCATATTTTGCGTTTCATCCGCCAAGCCCGCCGGCTCGGTTTTCTCGTCGAGGATATCCGTAAGCTGCTGACCCTGTGGCAGGATCGCTCTCGAGCCAGCGCCGAGGTGAAATCGATCGCCCTTGAGCACGTCGCCGAGCTGGATAAACGCATTGCGGAGTTGAGCGACATGCGGGACACGCTGGCCGATCTCGCAGCGCACTGTCACGGGGACAGCCGCCCCGAATGCCCAATTTTGGCGCGTCTGGCTGCACCTAACGATGACCCAGATTAGTGCAAGCCCTCGGGCTCCAAAACAAGCGGCGAGCTGAAACCTAGCAAGATCAACGGTTTATACGCAATGCTTCAGAATCCATTCCAATCTGGAATGCTCTCCATGCAAGCATTTCACTGGCATCTTGGTGTGGCATCGCTATAATTCGGGATAACCCTATACGGGAAATCCCTGAATCTCGATTCGCCAGGGGTCCCCCTTCCTTGGAGAACATCATGATCGCCTACATCGTCGAAAAGCTGAGCAACTGGTTCGAATCCGCAGAACGTGAGCGCCGCGAGGCCTACCTTGCATCGTCGTCGGACATCGTCCAGCTCGAGAGCCGCATTCGCTCGCTCGAAGCAAACGGCTACTCGCTGTAAGTACTGCCGCCGTCAGGCGCAACGTGGCGCCGAACGAAAAGCAAGCCCCGTATTGACGGGGCTTTGTTTTTTTGTGCGACGGATCTGGCGAAATCGTCGGCGCGGCGCTATGGTATGGACCTGCTTTTCAACCGGAAGAATATGATCATGCGCTTGCGTCTCGATGTGCGTCACGTTTCCCGCGCGCGTCTGTTGTTGGGCGCCGCGGTGCTCGTTCATGGCGTCGCGGCTGTTGCCGCGACTTCGTCCCGGCCGCTGATTCTCGATACGCAGCGGGGCGTCCAGGACGGCCAAGGCGGGTTGGTGTTGCAAACGGCTCCGTTTTCGCCCGAACCGATCGTCGAACCCGCGGGCTTGCGAACGACGGCCGGCCAAGGGACGAATTCTTCGGTGCCGCTGTTTGTCGCGCCGTACATCGATGTGCCGGGCTGGAGCGCGTCACCGGCCAATCAGCACCGACCGACCGCGCGCCCGCAGCCGTAACGGCAATCGTCTCCTTCAGTTCGCTCGGTGCTCGATCTCGCACCGAGCGCCACTATCCCGCCCCAGCCGCTCCACCAGATAGGGCAGCACGTCTTTCATGCTCTGTGCGAGCGTGTACGGCGGATTCAGGATGAACATCCCGCTCCCGTAAAGGCCGAGCCCATCCGCGGGCGGGTTCGATACCGTCAACGTCAAATGCAGCCAATTATTTGGCTGCAGTCGCTTGAGCTGTTCCGGAAAACGCTGAGATTCCACTCGGGCGACCTGCGGATACCAGATCGCATAACAGCCGGTCGCGAAGCGCTTCAGGCATTCCGTCACGCACGTCACCGTGCGGGCGTAGTCCTTCTTGTCCTCGTAAGACGGATCGATCAGCACGAGCGCGCGTCGCGGCGGCGGCGGCAGTAGCGCCTTTATGCCTTCGAAGCCGTCACCGGCGAAGATCATTGCGCGTCGCCCCGCGTCGCGAAAGTTGTGACGCAACACGTCGATTTCGGTCGTGTGCATCTCGAACAGACGCATCCGATCCTGTTCGCGCATCAAGCGCCACGCGAGATACGGCGATCCCGGATAGTAGTGCAGTTCGCCGTCATCGTTCAGCGCGCGCACTTCGTCGATGTAATCGCCGAGTGCTTCGGGCAGGCTCTTGTCGTTCCATAGCGGGCCGATGCCGGTGTCGAACTCGCCCGTCTTGGCCGCGTAGCCGTCGCGCAGCGAATACACGCCGGCACCGGCGTGCGTGTCGATGTACCAGTACGACTTGTCCTTCTTGTTCAGGTAGCGCAGCAGTTGGACGACGACGGTGTGCTTGAGCACGTCCGCGTGGTTGCCTGCGTGAAAACCGTGACGATAACTGAGCATGGCTGACTGCCTGAAACAAAAGGTGAATCGATGAAGACGGACGATCGAGCGCGGCCGTCAGGCCGGGCGCCGATGCGGTCGCGTATTGTACGCGAGTGGCCGTGAGCCGCCTTACTCGTATGCATCGCCGACGGCCTCAGCGATGCGCTGCATGTTCTCTGGCGTCAGCTTCGCGGCGACGTCGACCGCTCGCATGTTGTCGCCGATTTGCTCGACACGCGATGCGCCCGTAATCACCGAACTCACGCGCGGATTCGCGAGCACCCACGCGATCGCGAACTGGGCCGTGCTGCAGTCGAGGTCGGCCGCGATCGCGCCGATACGCTCGACCGCGTCGTTGCTGGCCGGATCCGTGAGCCGGTCGCGGAGCCAGTCGTAGCCGGGCAGTTCGGCACGGCTGCCGGGTGGAACGCCGTTGCGGTACTTGCCGGTGAGTAGCCCCGATGCCAGCGGGCTCCACGTCGTCAGGCCAAGCCCGTAATCGTCATAGAGCCGCGCGTATTCCTGCTCCACCCTTGTACGATGGAACAGGTTGTACTGCGGCTGCTCGACCACCGGCTTGTGTAGATGATGCCGCTCGGCGATTTCGTACGCGGCGCGAATCTCGTCGGCACTCCATTCGGACGTGCCCCAATACAGCGCCTTGCCGCGCGCGATCATGTCGCTCATCGCCCAAACGGTTTCCTCGATCGGGGTGTTTGGATCCGGCCGATGACAATAGACGAGGTCGACGTAGTCGAGTTGCAGCCGGCGCAGCGAGCCATCGATCGCGTTGAGCAGATATTTCCGGTTCAGCGTGTGGTACTGGTTCGGCGCTTCTGCGAGTCCCCAGAAGAATTTTGTCGACACGATGTAGCTGATGCGCGGCCATCCGAGCGACTTGAGCGCGTGGCCCATGATTTCTTCGGATTTACCACCTGCATAGACCTCGGCGTTGTCGAAAAAATTGACGCCGGCGTCCCGTGCCGCAGCAAGGCATTCGCGCGCGACACGCTGGTCGACCTGGTTGCCGTAGGTAACCCACGAGCCAAGCGATAGCTCGCTGATCTGCAGGCCCGAGCGGCCAAGCCGTCGATAGTGCATGCGCATCTCCCGAGATTCGGAACGATCTTAAGCTTAGACGTTTTGCGAACGGTCGGCGGGGCTGATCGTGCACAATAGCGGCTGGCCCGCCAGCACGCTCACGGGACGAATGCGGCGGGATATGCTTTTTCGATCGGATAACGCAAGGAGACGGACATGGCAGCAGATCTGGGCGGCAAGACCGCAGTCGTCACGGGCGCCGCAAGCGGCATCGGCAAGGAAATCGCACTGGAGCTGGCGAAGGCGGGCGCGGCAGTCGCGATCGCCGACCTGAACCAGGACGGCGCGAATGCGGTGGCCGACGAGATCAACAAGGCAGGCGGCAAGGCGATCGGCGTCGCGATGGACGTGACCAGCGAAGAGGCGGTGAACAGCGGCATCGACAAAGTCGCCGAGACGTTCGGCTCGGTCGACATCCTCGTGTCGAACGCAGGTATTCAGATCGTCAATCCGATCGAGAACTATTCGTTCGCCGACTGGAAGAAGATGCAGGCGATCCACGTCGACGGCGCGTTCCTGACGACGAAGGCCGCGCTCAAGCACATGTACAAGGACGACCGCGGCGGCGTCGTGATCTACATGGGTTCGGTGCACTCGCACGAAGCATCGCCGCTGAAGTCGGCATACGTGACGGCCAAGCACGGGCTGCTGGGCCTCGCGCGCGTGCTGGCGAAGGAAGGCGCGAAGCACAACGTGCGCTCGCACGTCGTGTGTCCGGGTTTCGTGCGCACGCCGCTGGTGGACAAGCAGATTCCGGAGCAGGCGAAGGAACTCGGGATCAGCGAAGAGGAAGTGGTGAAGAAGGTGATGCTGGGCAACACGGTCGACGGCGTGTTCACGACGGTGCAGGACGTCGCGCAGACGGTGCTGTTCCTGTCGGCGTTCCCGAGTGCCGCGCTCACGGGGCAGTCGTTCGTCGTCAGCCACGGCTGGTTCATGCAGTAACGGCTGCCTGATCGAGCGGCAGCGGTGCACGCCGCCCGTGCCGGCATAGGGTCGCAAGCCCGGCCGGAGGGCATAAAAAAACGCGCTCCAAGGAGCGCGTTTTCGTTTCGGCGAAAGGACCGGCACGGCCCGATGATGGCCGCCGCCCGCCTTACTTCAGAACCGCTGCGATGGCGTTCGCGACCGCGTCGAGGTTGCGCGTGTTCAGTGCAGCGACGCAGATCCGGCCGGTGCCCACTGCATAGATGCCGAACTCTTCGCGCAGACGATCGACTTGCGCCGACGTCAGGCCCGAATACGAGAACATCCCGCGCTGTGCGTTGATGAAGCTGAAGTCGCGATCGACACCGCTCGCCTTCAGGCGCTCGACCAGACCATTGCGCATTGCGCGGATGCGGTCGCGCATTTCGCCAAGTTCCTCCACCCACGCAGCGTGCAGCTCCGGCGACGCCAGCACGGCTGCGACGACGGCGCCGCCGTGAGTCGGCGGGTTCGAATAGTTCGTGCGGATCACGCGCTTCAGCTGCGACAGCACGCGCGTCGCTTCTTCCTTGCTGGACGTGATGATCGACAGCGCGCCGACGCGCTCGCCGTACAGCGAGAACGACTTCGAGAACGACGACGACACGAACGCATTCAGATCGGCCGCGGCGAACAGGCGCACGGCAGCGGCATCGGCCTCGATGTTCTCGCCGAAACCCTGGTAAGCGATGTCGAGGAACGGCACGAGGTTGCGCGCCTTCACGACGTCGACGACCTGCTGCCATTGCGCTTCGGTCAGGTCCACGCCCGTCGGGTTGTGGCAGCACGCGTGCAGCACGACGATCGTGCCGGCCGCGTAGCCGTTCAGCGCCGCCAGCATGCCTTCGAAGTTCACGCCGTTGGTAGCCGCGTCGTAGTACGGGTACGCGACGACTTCGAAGCCGGCGGCTTCGAACAGCGCACGGTGGTTTTCCCAGCTCGGATCGCTGATCGCGACCTTCACGTTCGGGTTCAGGGTGCGCAGGAAATCGGCGCCGATCTTCAGCGCCCCCGTGCCGCCCAGTGCCTGCGCCGTGACCACGCGGCCTGCGGCGATCAGCGGCGAATCGTTGCCGAGCAGCAGCTTCTGCACGGCCGCATCGTAAGCGGCGATCCCGTCGATCGGCAGGTAGCCGCGCGGCAGGCCCGCCTCGACGCGCGCCTTCTCCGCGTCGCGAACGGCGCGCAGCAGCGGAATCTTGCCTTCTTCGTTCGTGTACACGCCGACGCCGAGGTTGACCTTGGTGGCACGCGTGTCGGCGTTGAAGGCTTCGTTCAGGCCCAGGATCGGGTCGCGGGGAGCAAGCTGGACAGCGGAGAAGAGCGACATGATGATTCGGCAGTAGTGAAAAGAGGGTCAGGCTTTCAGCCGGCGGGGCGGGCGCGGCGGACCGCGCGCCAACTGGCACGGCGCCGGAAAGCGCAGCAGCGTGACATTGTAGCGAATTCGTGCTGCCGAAGGCGGCGATTGCGCGGCGAATTGCGATTTCGAGCCCATGCAGCGCATCGCCGCGCGTCAGGATCCGTCAGCGGTCCGCAACGCCGGGAAGCGCTAGAATAGTTTTTTGCCCTTGCTCCGGCCGCACTCCATGTCCGTACATCACGCCGAAGTCGGCGACACGCTCGACGAATCGAAATTCGTGACCTTCGACGGGTCGCCGTTCCAGTTGTACCAGCCGTATCCGCCCGCCGGCGATCAGCCGACCGCAATCGAAACGCTCGTCGAAGGCGTCGGCGATGGCCTCGCGTTCCAGACGCTGCTCGGCGTGACCGGTTCGGGCAAGACCTTCACGATGGCCAACACGATTGCGCGGCTTGGTCGCCCGGCGATCGTGTTCGCGCCGAACAAGACGCTCGCAGCGCAGCTCTACGCGGAGTTCCGCGAATTCTTCCCGCGCAACGCGGTCGAGTACTTCGTGTCGTACTACGACTATTACCAGCCGGAAGCGTACGTGCCGCAGCGCGATCTATTCATCGAGAAGGACTCGTCGATCAACGAGCACATCGAGCAGATGCGGCTGTCGGCGACCAAAAGCCTGATGGAGCGCCGCGACGTGGTGATCGTCGCAACGGTGTCGGCGATCTACGGTATCGGCAACCCGTCCGAATATCACCAGATGATCCTCACGCTGCGCACCGGCGACAAGCTCGGGCAGCGCGACGTGATCGCGCGGCTGATCGCGATGCAGTATTCGCGCAACGAGCAGGATTTCCAGCGCGGCACGTTCCGCGTGCGCGGCGATACGATCGATATTTTCCCGGCCGAGCACGCGGAGTTGGCGGTGCGCGTCGAGCTGTTCGACGACGAGGTCGAGACGCTGCAGCTGTTCGACCCGCTGACCGGACGCGTGCGGCAGAAGATTCCGCGCTTCACCGTATATCCGTCGTCGCACTACGTGACGCCGCGCGATACCGTGATGCGCGCGGTCGAGACCATCAAGGAGGAATTGCGCGAGCGCCTCGAGTTCTTCCATCGCGAAGGCAAGCTCGTGGAGGCGCAGCGCCTCGAACAGCGTACGCGCTTCGATCTCGAGATGCTCCAGGAGCTCGGTTTCTGCAAGGGCATCGAGAACTATTCGCGGCACTTCTCGGGCGCTGCGCCCGGCGAGCCGCCGCCGACGCTGGTCGACTATCTGCCGTCCGACGCGCTGATGCTGCTCGACGAATCGCACGTGCTGATCGGTCAGTTGAACGGGATGTACAACGGCGACCGCGCGCGCAAGGAAAACCTCGTCAACTACGGGTTCCGGCTGCCGTCGGCGCTCGACAACCGGCCGCTCAAGTTCCACGAATTCGAGCGCAAGATGCGCCAGGTGGTGTTCGTATCGGCGACGCCGGCCGACTACGAGCAGCGCGTGACCGGGCAGATCGCCGAACAGGTCGTGCGGCCGACCGGGCTCGTCGATCCGGAAATCGAGGTGCGTCCGGCCAGCTCGCAGGTCGACGACGTGCTGACCGAAATCAACGCGCGCGTGGAGGCCGGCGAGCGCGTGCTGATCACCGTGCTGACCAAGCGGATGGCCGAACAACTCACCGAGTTCCTGGCCGATCACGGCGTGAAGGTGCGCTATCTGCACAGCGACATCGATACCGTGGAACGGGTCGAGATCATTCGCGACCTGCGCCTCGGCACGTTCGACGTGCTGGTCGGGATCAACCTGCTGCGCGAAGGCCTCGATATTCCCGAAGTGTCGCTGGTCGCGATTCTCGATGCCGACAAGGAAGGCTTCCTGCGCGCGGAGCGCTCGCTGATCCAGACGATCGGCCGCGCCGCGCGAAACGTGAACGGCAAGGCGATCCTTTACGCAGACAACATGACGGAATCGATGAAGCGCGCGATCGGCGAAACCGAGCGGCGTCGCGCGAAGCAGATTGCGTACAACGAGAAGATGGGCATCACGCCGCGCGGCGTGGTCAAGCGCATCAAGGACATCATCGACGGCGTCTACAACGCCGACGACGCGCGCGCGGAACTGAAGGAGGCGCAACAGCGCGCGAAGTTCGAGGACATGTCGGAAAAGCAGCTCGCGAAAGAAATCAAGCGCCTCGAAAAGCAAATGGCCGACTACGCAAAGAACCTCGAGTTCGAAAAGGCGGCGGCCACCCGCGACCAGCTTGCGTTGCTGCGCGAGCGCGTGTTCGGCGCGAACGTGGGCGACCATGTCAACGGCGGCAGGTAAATCTTTCCAAACGTCACTGAAACCTGTGGGTAACGCCGTTGTAAGCCTTGTCGGATAAGGGTTTTACACGGTGGCTCGTTTGTTCCGAAGCCGGTTCGGTGCTAAACTTCGCAAGTATTGAGAATAGTTCGCATTAACGTTCTTCATTGCGTTAGTGTTTTCGGCGAGCCGTCCGGGAGGGCGGCGCGCAGTGTGTCACACGAATAACAAGGAGTGTCCATGTTGGGTTCTTCGTTTATCCGCACGTCGGTTGCGGTGGCGGCGGCGCTTGCCGCGATGTCGGCCTCGGCCGCCGAATACCCGATCGGCAAGCAGCAGATTCAGGGCGGCATGGAAATCGGTGCCGTGTATCTGCAGCCGATTACGATGGATCCGGAAGGGATGATGCGCAAGGCATCGGATTCGGACATCCACCTCGAGGCGGACATCCATGCGGTCAAGAACAACCCGACGGGTTTCGCGGAAGGCGACTGGATGCCGTACCTGCAGGTCACGTACAAGCTGACGAAGCAGGGCGACGCGAAGTGGAAGGCGGAAGGCGACCTGATGGCGATGGTCGCGAGCGACGGCCCGCACTACGGCGACAACGTGAAACTGGCCGGCCCCGGCAAGTATCACCTGACGATGACCGTGAAGCCGCCGATGCAGTCGGGCCACATGGCGTTCGGCCGCCACGTCGACAAGGAAACCGGCGTGGGCCCGTGGTTCAAGCCCATCACGCTCGAATACGACTTCCCGTTCGCCGGCATCGGCAAGAAGGGCGGGTACTGATCGGTGGTATCACGGCGGCGTGCTTCGGTGCGCCGCCGACGCAGAGATTCCAGAATGAAATTTCCCCAGAAAATCGTCGCTGCAGCCGCTGCGCTGTGGCTCGCCGGCGCCGCACATGCCGCCGATCTGCCGACGTTCAAGCTCGAAATGACCGACGGCAAGCTGAATCCCGCCCGCATCGAAGTGCCGGCCGGCCAGCGCTTCAAGATCGAGATCCGGAATACCGGCAAGGGCGCCGCCGAATTCGAAAGCGTGCAGTTGCGCAAGGAGAAAGTGCTCGCACCGGGCGCTGATTCATTCGTGGTCGTCGCCCCGCTGTCGCCGGGCGAGTACAAGTTTTTCGACGATTTTCACCAGCAGGCACAGGGCGTCATCGTCGCGAAGTAATGCGGTTTATCTGCGTGCGTGCGCACGGTTGTGCCGCCCGCGCGTCAGGAGGGTTCTATGGGTCAGATCTTGTTCATCGTCTGGCGGGAGAGCGTCGAAGCGCTGCTCGTCGTCGGCATCCTCTATGCATGGCTGAAGAACGGCGACGACGATGCGCGTCGCGGCTTGCCCTTCCTGTGGACGGGCGTGGCGGTCGGCCTGTTGATGGCAATCGGCCTCGGCGCCGCGCTCGTCGGCTTCACCGAAGTGCTGTCCGGCGACGCGCAGGACTATTTCCAGACGGCAATGGTGCTGATTGCCTGCGTGCTGATCGTGCAGATGGTGCTGTGGATGCGCCGGCACGGGCGCACGCTGAAACGCGACATGGAGCAGTCGCTGCAGCAGAGCACGCGCGACTCGAACTGGTGGGGCGTCGCGGTGCTGGTCGCGCTCGCGATTGCGCGCGAAGGCAGCGAAACGGTGATTTTCCTGTACGGTCTCGGTTTCGGGCAGTCCGGGCATGTGGACGGCAGCCAGATGCTCGCGGTCGTGATCGGCCTGGGCCTCGCGTTCCTCACGTTCTATCTGTTGCAACTCGGCGGCAAGTACTTCTCTTGGCGGCACTTTTTCCGCGTGACCGAGGTAATGTTGCTGTTCCTCGGCGCGGGCCTGTTCCAGACCGGCGTCGACAAGCTGATCGACAAGGAGATCCTGCCGCTCGGCATCTCGCAACTGTGGGACACGTCGGCGATCCTCGATGATTCGGGCACGTTCGGTTCGCTCGTCGCGACGCTGACAGGCTATCGTGCGCACCCGGCGCTGACGAACCTGATCGCGTATGCGGTGTACTGGGCCGTGGTGTGGCTCCTGATGAAGCGCGCGAGCCGTCGTCAAACCGTTCCTGCGGGACGCGCGGCATGAGCGTCGTCGCCGCAGCCAAGCCGGGCTGGCTCGCGCAAGCGGGCCAGTGGATGCAACGCCACGGCGCGGTGATCCGCGGTATCCAGTGGATCGTGGTCGGCATCTACGCGTTCCTGATCATCGTGCCGGCCGTGTTGCCGCTGCCGGACGATTCCGCACACCTGTGGAACAACCTGACGCTCATCGCGCAGTTCGTGTTCTGGGGCATCTGGTGGCCGTTCGTGCTGCTGTCGATGGTGATGCTCGGCCGCGTCTGGTGCGGCGTGCTGTGCCCGGAAGGGGCGCTGACCGAATATGCGAGCAAGTTCGGCCGCGGCGGCGCGATTCCGCGCTGGATGCGGTGGGGCGGCTGGCCGTTCGTCGCATTCGGCCTCACGACGATCTACGGGCAGATGGTCAGCGTGTACCAGTACCCGCTCGCGGTGCTGTTCGTGCTCGGCGGCTCGACCGTCGGCGCAATTGTGATCGGCCTGCTGTACGGCCGCGAGAAACGCGTGTGGTGCAAGTATCTGTGCCCGGTCAATGGCGTGTTCGGGCTGCTCGCGCGGCTCGCGCCGATGCGTTACAAGGTGGACGAGGATGCGTGGCGCCGCTCGTACAAGAACGGCGAGCACGGGCATCGCGTGATCCCGATCAATTGCGCGCCGCTCGTGCCGTTGCGCAACATGAAGGGCGCCGCGTCGTGTCATATGTGCGGACGCTGCAGCGGGCATCGAGACGCGATCGCGCTGTCGTTGCGCTCGCCGTCCGACGAGGTCGTGAACCTCGGCGCGCAGCAGGCGAATCCGTGGGATACCGCGCTGATCCTGTACGGCCTGCTCGGCGTCGCGATCGGCGCGTTCCACTGGACCGTCAGTCCGTGGTTCGTGCAGATCAAGCAATGGCTCGCGGGCTGGCTGATCGATCATGACATCACTTGGCCGCTCGACACGAACGCGCCGTGGTTCCTGCTGACGCACTACCCGGATCGCAACGACGTGTTCTCGTGGCTCGACGGTGGGCTGATCGTCAGCTACATCGTCGGCACGGGGCTCGTGTACGGCACGGCGCTGCTCGTGCTGCTGGCCGGTGCGACGCTGATGCTCGGCCGCTTCGACCGCACGCGTCTGCATCATCTTGCACAGGCGCTGATTCCGATCGCCGGTGCGGGCGTGTTCCTCGGGCTGTCGGCGACGACGCTGTCGCTGTTGCGCGCAGAGCACGTGCCGCTCGGCTGGGCAACGGACGTGCGTATCGCGATTCTCGTGTGCGCGAACGCGTGGAGCGCGTGGCTTGCATGGAAGGTGACGGGGCGCTATGCAGGGTGGCCGCGCCGGCTGGCTGCGTTCGTCTGGTTCGCGGTCGGCCTGGCGGTTGTCGATAGCGCATGGTGGCTGATGTTCTGGGGCTTCTGATCCGGCATTGGCCGCGTTACGGCTGCGCTCTGACGTAACGCGCGACGGTGCATCGCTGTCGGCGTCTGGAGCGCGCCGCAGCGGCATCGACATCGCGTGCCGCTTGTTGCGCGCGGGGCCCAAACAAAAAGCGACACGTCGTTCGACGTGTCGCTTTTTTCTTCCTTGTGCGAGAACCAAAAAAGTGGCTTGGCTTGCTGCAACGGCTGCTTGAGTGTGTTTGCACGAAGGGGTCTAGATCTCGCGTGCAAGCCGTTACGCTGGCTACTGCCCAACACCTCTCAGGGAGGTGGTCCCCACAATACGCTGTCGTTACTTCGTCAGAATCAGTTTGCCCAGCCTCGTCGCGCGTAACTGATACGTTTCGCCGTTATGCGCGATGGCGATGTGGCTGTGACCTTGCAGCAGCGCATCGCTGCTCAGGGTGCGCGTACCGGCGTCGCCATTCCCGGCGGGTTTCGCCGGCGTCGTGACCGCCGCCGTCTTCTGACGGTTGGCGCTCGCGGTGCCGGTCGTGCGGCGCAAGGTCAACGTGGTCGGGCGCATGGTGTCGGTCATTCGGTTGATCGCTAACTGTCGATACGATGGAATGAATTCTAAATGATAACTATTCCCATTTACAAAAACTCTTTATCGATCGATCGGATGAATTCGATAGCCACAGTCAAAGGCGCCAGCGGAGGCGGCCCGTCGGCCGCCGTCGCCGTCAGTGGAGCGGATCGGGGTCCTTGCGCCCCTGCGCGTACTCGCGGATCAGGCGAACCGTGTCGATGTCCGACGTGCGATACGCTTCCTTGACGATGCCATGCGTGTGGCGCGCTTCCTCGCTGTCGTCCGTGACCGTCAGCGTCGTGCGGTACTCGAAGCGCAGGAACAACTCGTGGTCGTCGCGTTCCTCGATCGTCATCGTCAACGAGCCGCCGATTTCGCCGCCGGCCGCATGGACGTCGTAGCGTACCTGCTGGTTCGGCGTGAACGTCACGCGGTCGCGCACGGTTGCATGGCCGTAATGCAGTTCGCGTTCAAGCGTGGTTTCCGTCCGCTCGTGGACGACGCAGCTGTCGAGGCCGATCACGAACAGCTGCGGCTGTTCCGCACGCAGCACGAGGCCTTCCCAGAGCTGTTCGCGGGTCAGGGACGGCACGGCCGGATCGTCGGAGTTGATCTGGATCAGATGTTCGAAGTTCAAGGGGACGAGTTCCTTCTGGTGGCGGGCAGCCACATGGTTCAAGAAGTTATTGTGACGCAAAACGCGCAGCTTCGCGGAACCTGCACCCGCGAGCAGCCGTCACGTTTCGATGCGGCCCATGCGGCCCGTCTGGTAGTCGACCACGGCCTGCCGGATCTCTTCCTCGGTATTCATCACGAACGGGCCATAGCGGACGATCGGCTCGTTCAACGGCACGCCGCCGATCAGCAGCAGATCCAGCGGCGTGTCGCTGGCCTCGAAGGTCGCCGTGTCGCCATCGTCGCCGTAGACCACCATGTGCCGTTCGTCGACGCGCTGCCTGTCCGGCCCATAGCGGCCCGTTCCCGCGAGCGCGTACGCGAACACGCGATACCCGGCCGGCACCGGCTGCGCGACCGTTGCGCCCGGCTGCAGCGTGAAATGCTGGTAGAGGATCGGCGTGCGCGTCTCGATCGCCGCGCGAACGCCGAACGCTTCACCTGCGATCACGCGGACCTGCACCCGGCCGTCGGGCGACGTGGCGTTCGGGATGCGCTCGGCCGAAATCTCCTGGTAGCGCGGTGCGATGAGCTTGTCGCGGCGCGGCAGGTTCACCCATAGCTGGAACCCATGCGAGCGTCCACCTGCCTGTGCGAACTCGGGGTCCGGCATCTCGCTGTGCACGACGCCCGCACCGGCTGTCATCCATTGCACGTCGCCCGGGCCCAGCGCGCCGGCATGGCCGGCGGAGTCGCGGTGGCGAAAACGGCCGTCGAGCACGTAGGTGACGGTTTCGAAGCCGCGATGCGGATGATCCGGCGCGCCCTTGGCCTCGCCGGGCGCATAGTTGACGGGGCCCATTTCGTCGAGCAGCAGGAACGGATCGAAGTCCATCAGCAGCCGGGTCGGAAACGGACGGTGAACCACAAAGCCGCCGCCCTCGGTCGTGCGAAGTGCCGGGTACGTACGGTCAAGCGAGCGAGCAGTCGTCATGCTGAAGCCCTCGATATCATCGGAATAGCGTTATTTTTGAAACATGGCGCTATTATATTGGGCGTTTTACCGGCCGATTTGCGGCGGGTCGCAATGGATTGTTCTGAAATTGGAACGATGACATGAACATCGATGCACACAACCTGAACGACCTGATGTACTTTTCGCAGGTCGTCGAACACGGCGGCTTTTCGGCAGCGGAGCGCGTGCTGGGTATCTCGAAATCGCGTCTGTCGCGGCGCCTGACCGAACTCGAGGCCGCGCTCGGCGTGCGCCTGTTGCAGCGCTCGACACGCAAGCTCGCGCTGACCGAGGCGGGCGAGCTGTTCTACCAGCATTGCCAGGCAATGCTCGCCGAAGCGCAGGCCGCGATGAACGCGGTGCAGCAGCTGCGCTCGTCGCCGCGCGGCTCGGTGCGCGTGAGCGTGCCCGTGACGCTGTCGCAGACGATGCTGTCGCGGATCCTCCCCGAATTCCTGCACCGTTATCCCGAGGTGAAGGTGCACATCCGTGTGACGAATCGTGTGATCGACTTGTTCGAGGACTCGATCGACGTCGCGTTGCGCGTGCGCTCCGAGCCGCCGCAGAACGCGAACATCGTCGTGCGGCCGCTGTGGCGGACCGAGCAGATGCTGGTCGGCGCGCCGAGCCTGCTGAGCCAGAATGCGCCGCCGCTCGCGCCGGACGATCTGGCGCACTTCGAGACGCTCGATACGCCGAGTGTCGACGGACGGCACGTGTTCACGCTGATCGCCCCGGACGGCACGCGTCACCTGCATGAGCACGATCCGCGGCTCGTGACGGCCGATCTGATGACGATCCGCGAGGCCGTGCTCGATGGCCTCGGCATCGCGGCGTTGCCGGAGATGATGTACGGCAATGCGTTGCGCGCAGGGCAGTTGTCTCCGGTGATGCCGGGCTGGACGCTGCCGGTGCCGCAACTCTATGCCGTTTTCGTGTCGCGGCAGGGGATGCCGCCTGCGGTGCGCGCGTTCGTCGACTATCTGGTCGAGAAACTCGACCACGGCGAGTACAAGCAACCCGGCTGCCCCGAGCGTGCGAAGAAGGAAGCGGCGGTCGATGTTTCGGCCACCTGAATGCAGATTCCCGGTCGTGGCAAATTTGTTTTGTCATTGAAGCGGCGCCTGCAATCGCAAGTTTCAATCGTGCGGGCCTTGAATGCATACGCGCGCAGGCCTATATTGAAATCCCATTTCGCGAAGGAAGCTCTGAGCGGAATCAGGTGGCCGCATATGTTGCGAGCCAGATAGGGCAGAACGCGCAGTCCGTGCAGACCACGGTAGCCGCATTTGCGTTGCTCGAGGCGTAACCGATACCGCCGAAGAGCCCGCCGCCCGAAGGCGCCCGCGTGCGCATGAAAAAAGGCCTTCATCTGGCGATGAAGGCCTTTTACTTTGTGAGGCGCTTACGCGGCCATCGGTGCGCGCGCGACCAGTCGCGCCGACGTCATGCCCGCATTACTTTGCCTTCGCGGTCGGCTCCGTCACGAAGCCGAGCTTCGTCAGACCGCCAGCCTGCGCGTCGGACATGACTTCGGCCACGCGCTCATAGGCCACCTTGCGGTCGGCGCGCAAGTGCAACTCCGGTTGCGGCTGGTGCTTTGCCGCTTCGGCGATGTGCGCCTGCAACTGCTCGCGTGTGACCGTTTGGTCGTTCCACATGATCGTGCCGTTGCCCTGAATTGCGACGTCGACCGTCTGCGGTTTCTCGTCGACGGGCTGGCTGCTCGCGTGCGGCAGGTCGATCTTCACCGCGTGCTGCATCGCCGGAATCGTCACGAGGAAAATGATCAGAAGCACGAGCATGACGTCGACGAGCGGCGTCATGTTGATCTCGCTCATCACGCCATCGTCGTCGTCATCGCTGAAGCCGGTGTTCATTGCCATGGTTCGCCTCGTCTCAGCTGGCGCGCGAAGCAAGGCGCAGGCCGTCGCGAGGCGACGACGATGCCAGGCGCGCGCCCGTCACGAAGTACGCATGCAGGCCATGCGCGAAGCGGCGCAGCTTGCTGACCACACCCTTGTTCGCGCGGGTCAGCGCGTTGTAGCCGAGCACCGCGGGAATGGCGACGAACAGGCCGAACGCGGTCATGATCAGCGATTCGCCGACCGGGCCCGCGACCTGGTCGATCGACGTCTGACCCGTCGCGCCGATCGCGAGCAGTGCGTGGTAGATGCCCCACACCGTGCCGAACAGGCCGACGAACGGCGCCGTGCTGCCGATCGACGCGAGAATCGCGAGGCCGGCCTGCATGCGCGAGATGCCTTGGTCCATCGTGTCCTTCAGGCAGCGCGTGACCCAGTCTGACACGTCCATGCGATCGTGCAGATGCGGTTGCGTCTGATGGTGGTGATCGGTGGCTTCCTTGCCCGACAGGGCGAGCGCGAGGAACGGATTGTCGGTCGGCGTCGATGCGGCGAGGCCGAGCTTCTTGATGCCGTCGTCGAAATCGTCCGAATGCCAGAACGCCTGTTCCGCATTCTTCGTCAGACGGTTCAGGCGGACCACGTTCCAGCCCTTGACGATGATCACGATCCACGACAGGACCGACATCACCAGCAATATGATCGCGATCGCGCGCGTGACGAAATCCCCTTGCGCCCAGACGTGCGCGATACCGTAGTTTTGCATGTTCGTTTCCTTTGAAGCTTCCGGAGGAGGCGGGTTAGTCGGTGAGCCCGAAGTTGTAGGGCTGTGTGCGGGCGGCGCGGATCGCCTGGCCGTTTTCGATGTACGGGCGGCAGGTGGTCGAGCGCATCGCGTCGAGCGCCGCATCGTCGAGGCGCGGATAGCCGCTGCTTTTCTGCAGTTCGACGCTCTCGATCTTGCCGGTCACGCCGACGACGAAGTGAACATAAGCGGTGCCGGATTCGCCGCGGCGGCGCGACATCGACGGGTAGTCGGGCTTCACGAAGTTGCATTGGAGCGTCGGCACGTTCTTCGGTGCGCTGACCTGCATCGTTTCGCGAGCCGGGCCGGGCGCAGCGGCCGGCGCCGCCGGTGCGGGCGCGGCCGCGGCGGGCGTCGGGTCTGCTGCCGGTGCAGGCGTCGGCGAGGGATCGGGCGATTGCGCGACCGGCTGAGGTGTCGGTTTCGCCGCCTTCTGCACCGGCTTGGGCTCGGCCTTCGGCTTCACGCGCGGCGTGGGCTTCGGCGGTGCGGGCTGCGGTATCGACTCGGCAGCGACCTGCTGCGCGACCGGCGCGGGCGTAATCAGTTGCGCGGTGATCGACTTGACTTCGACCGCCTTCGGCGGCGGCGCGTTGCGATGGAGCCACGCGGCCGTCAACATGATCGCGTGTGCGGCAAGCACACCGACCGCGACGGTAACGACCCGGGGGTTCATACGTGGGGCAGCCGGCAGAACGCCGGTGGAAGCGGATTGCGAAGCCTGCATGTTAGCTTGAAAGTACGACGTCGCACCCGGGGCGCGGCGGGTGAATCGGTATTACTTGCGGAAGATCAGCAGCGAGATGCACACGGTAGTTAGAAATCCGATCAGCAATTCCATGACAGGCTCCTGGGCAGGTAAGCCGTTGGCTCGCGCGGACAGTGGCTTGCTGACGGTCGGACGTAAAACGCGGCTCGCGCCGCATGCGCACGCTCGGCGCGGCTCAGGCCGCCTTGCGGTCGTAGAACGTTACCGGGATCGGGTGAGCGTGATGCTCGACACCACACCGGCTCGCGCAGACGCCTTGTTCGGCCATGAGGTCGCGCACCGACTCCTCGCACTTGCCGCAGCACGTGGCCACGCCGAGCTCGAACTGGAGTTCATCGAAAGAGCTCACGCCCTCCGCGAGGGACGCGCGAATCTTGCGGTCGGAAACAGACTTGCACACGCAGACGATCATGATGAGTTGCGATAGCTAACGTTAATGCGAATTATTATCATTAAATTTGCGAGCGTTGACAACCCTGGGTCCGGCTTTTTTTAAGGTCATCAGACCCTTGAAGCGAAGCGGAGCGGTGCGGCTAAAGGTAACGACGGCCGCGGGCGATGCGGTGGCCGGTGTCAGGCGGTCGCGCAGGGGCGGGCGTTGGGCGACGAAATGGTGACCGATTCGACCGATGCGTCGAGGCCGAGCAGTGTCGAAGCGAGGGCACGCAGCTGGCGGCCGTCGCTCGTCGAGCAGAATCGTGGCGGTGCGGCACGCGTGCCGGCCGGCGCCCGCAGCGCGCGTTCGTCGAGTACTCGCCCGAGCTGGCGGGCGATCGCGTCGCTGGTGTCGACGATCGTCAGGCGGTCGCCAACCAGGTCGCGAATGGTTTCAGTGAAGAATGGATAGTGCGTGCAGCCGAGTACCAGCGTGTCTGCGCCGTCGTCGAGCATTGGCTGCAGGTAACCGTCGAGCAACGCGCGCAACGCGGGCGAATTCGTGTCGCCGCGTTCGATCGCCTCGACGAGCCCGTGGCCGGGCTGGCAAATGAAGCGCCGGCCGGCGCCGTAGCGGTCGAGCAGCGCTTGGAAGCGCGGACTGTTCAGCGTCGACTGCGTGGCAAGCACGCCGGCGACGCCGCTCGCGGACAGCGCGGCGGCCGGTTTGATGCCCGGCTCGACGCCGACGAGCGGTATCGACAGGCGTTCGCGGACGGCAGCGATCGCGCGCGCCGTCGCGGTGTTGCATGCAATGACGAGCGCTTTCGCCCCTTCGCGCGCAAGCCACTCGCCGATCGCCAGCGTGCGTTCCGTAATGAACGCTTCGTCGCGCGGACCATAAGGCGCGTGATGGGAATCCGCGACGTAGATGAACGACTCGCCGGGCAGGTGCGCGCGCACCGCGCGCAGCACCGACAGGCCGCCGAGCCCCGAATCGAAAATTCCGATGGGCGCGGCGGCGGGGCGAGCCCCGGAATCGGCTGGCTGATTCGACATCGTGATACGGACGGCTGGGGGGCGATCGTGGTGCGCGTGGTGATTACTCGGGCGAACCCATCATCGATTGCTGGTAGTTCTGCAGACCGACCTTGCCAATCAGGTCGATCTGGGTTTCGAGCCAGTCGATGTGCTCTTCGGTGTCGTCGAGAATCTTTTCGAAGATCTCGCGCGATACGTAGTCGCGCACCGATTCGCAGTAGGCGATCGCTTCCTTGCAGGTGGACTGCGAGATCTGCTCGAGCTTCAGGTCGCACTTCAGGATCTCTTCCGTCTCTTCGCCGACGAGCAACTTGTGCAGGTCCTGCAGGTTCGGCAGACCGTCGAGCATGAACACGCGCTCGATCAACCAGTCGGCATGCTTCATTTCGCCGATCGATTCGTCGTATTCGTGCTTGCCGAGCTTGTCGAGGCCCCAGTGTTTGTACATCCGCGCATGCAGGAAGTACTGGTTGATCGCCGTGAGTTCGTTTTTCAGTTGGGCGTTCAGATATTCGATGACTTTCTTGTCGCCTTGCATGGCTGTTCCTTGTTCAGTGGGGCTTCAGAAACCGAACGATAATCGCTCGAACGGGAAAAGCCAAGCCTGGTAGCCTTGTCCGGCTTGCCTTCTACGTGCAACGAGAATCAGTCGCGTAGCAACGGCCACACTCAATAATGAGAATGAGAAGTAAAAAGGCCGGACACGCGTCCGGCCTTTCGTGCAAGCGCGGGCTTAAGCAGTTGCGACAGGAATCTTGCCGATCTTCGCCTGCCACTCCTTCGGACCCGTCTGGTGCACCGACGTGCCCGAAGAATCTACAGCAACTGTCACAGGCATGTCCTGCACGTCGAACTCGTAGATCGCTTCCATCCCGAGGTCTTCGAATGCCAGCACCTTCGCACCGCGGATCGCTTTCGACACGAGGTACGCCGCACCGCCAACCGCCATCAGGTACGCAGCCTTGTGCTTCTTGATCGCGTCGATCGCGACCGGCCCGCGTTCCGCCTTGCCGACCATCGAGATCAGGCCGGTCTGCGCGAGCATCGTTTCGGTGAACTTGTCCATCCGCGTGGCCGTCGTCGGGCCGGCCGGGCCGACCACTTCGTCACGCACCGGATCGACCGGGCCGACGTAGTAGATCACGCGGTTCGTGAAGTCCACCGGCAGCTTCTCGCCCTTCGCGAGCATGTCGGCGATGCGCTTGTGCGCGGCGTCGCGGCCGGTGAGCATCTTGCCCGACAGCAGCAGCGTCTGGCCCGGCGTCCAGCTCGCGACTTCTTCCGGCGTCAGCGTGTTCAGGTCGACGCGCTTGCTGGTTTCCGTGTTCGGTTCCCACTGGACCTTCGGCCATGCGTCGAGCGACGGGGCTTCAAGCTTGGCCGGACCCGAGCCGTCGAGCACGAAGTGCGCGTGGCGCGTCGCTGCGCAGTTCGGGATCAGCGCGACCGGCTTCGATGCCGCGTGCGTCGGTGCAGCCATGATCTTCACGTCGAGCACGGTCGACAGGCCGCCGAGGCCCTGCGCGCCGATGCCGAGCGCGTTGACCTTCTCGTGCAGTTCGACGCGCAACTCCTCGATCCAGTCCTTCGGGCCGCGCGCGATGATTTCCTGAATGTCGATCGGCTCCATCAACGATTCCTTCGCCATCAGCATCGCCTTTTCGGCGGTGCCGCCGATGCCGATCCCGAGCATGCCCGGCGGGCACCAGCCAGCGCCCATCGTCGGGACCGTCTTCAGCACCCAGTCGACGATCGAATCCGACGGGTTCAGCATCACGAACTTCGACTTGTTCTCCGAGCCGCCGCCCTTCGCCGCGACCTGCACGTCGACCTTGTCGCCCGGCACGATCTCGTAGTGGATCACCGCCGGCGTGTTGTCCTTCGTGTTCTTGCGGGCGCCTTCAGGCGGATTGACGATCGACGCGCGCAGCACGTTGTCCGGGTGCGTGTAACCGCGGCGCACGCCTTCGTTGATCATGTCCGTGAGGCCCATCGTTGCGCCGTCCCAGCGCACGTCCATGCCGACCTTCACGAAGATCGTCACGATGCCGGTGTCCTGGCAGATCGGACGCTTGCCTTCCGCGCACATGCGGCTGTTCGTGAGGATCTGCGCGATCGCGTCCTTCGCAGCCGGGCTTTCCTCCAGCTCGTACGCGCGGCCGAGGGCCTGGATGTAGTCGAGCGGGTGGTAGTAGCTGATGTACTGCAGCGAATCCGCGATGCTCTGGATCAGGTCTTCCTGTTTGATGACGGTCATGGCTGAGACTCTGTGGGGACAGTGGGGAATACGTTGGCGGCGATTCAGGCCGCCGGTCGGGACGACGCTGGCGCGTGCGCCTCGTGGAAATGGGCCGGGTGCGTGTGGGTCGTCAGGCGGTCGACCCACGCCATGACGAGCGCCGACACGAGGAACGACACGTGGATGATCACCTGCCACATGATCGCGTGCGTCGTGTGCTGGTCGGGGTTGATGAAGGTTTTCAGCAGATGGATCGACGAAATGCTGATCAGCGCCATCGACAGCTTGACCTTCAGCACGCCCGCGTTCACGTGGTCGAGCCATTCGGGTTCGTCGGGGTGCCCCTCGATGCCGAGACGCGACACGAATGTCTCATAGCCGCCGACGATCACCATGATCAGCAGGTTCGAGATCATCACCACGTCGATCAGGCCGAGCACCGCGAGCATCACGCTGATCTCGTCGAGGCCGGTCGCATGCGACAGCAGGTGCCAGACTTCCTTCAGGAACAGAAATACGTAGACGCCCTGCGCGACGATCAGGCCCAGATAGAGCGGAACCTGGAGCCAGCGGCTCATGAAAATCAGCCCGGGCAGCGGGCGAAGCGGGCGACGGGTGGAGCCGGGCGAATGCGGGGCGGACATGATGGAGGTACGGGCGCTGTGCGCAGGTATCGGGGGTAATCTTGAAAAAGGCGCGCTATTGTAACGCGTCGGCCGGCGCGGCTGCAGCGACGCGCGGGGTTTGCCGGGGACAGATCACGACGCGCCCGCCGGCGCGCGTGTCACGCGCAGGCTCGCGAGCACGATGCCCGTGACGACGCACGCGAGCGCGATGCCGTGGGCGAGCGTCGGGCGTTCGCCGAGGAACGCGATGCCGTACGCGGCCGCCGCGACCGGCAGCACCGCGCTGAACACGCCGGCCAGGTTGCCCGGCACGTGCCGGATGCCCTTCATCCACAGCCAGAACGAGAAGATGCTGGCCGACAGCCCGTACCAGACGACGAGCGCCCACGTGCCCGCCGGCACGCTTGCGTAATCGAAGTGCCACAGCGCCGTCGCGCCGAGCGGCAGCATCAGGCACAGACCGAAGAGATGCGTATACGCGCAGATGTCAATCGGCGCGAGGGTCTGCGTAAGCCGTCGCGACAGGATCACGTAGATCGATTCGCAGCACACGGCGCCGAGGATCATCAGGTTGCCGGTCAGCGAGCCGGACGCCGTGCCGCCGGCGCCGTGCATGCCTTCCGCGGCGCCGTTCGCGAGGTTGATCGTCACGACGCCCGCGATGGCGAGCGCGATCGACACGAGTGCACGGCCGTTCGGTTTTTCACGCAGGATCAGCCACGCGAACAGCGCGACGATCGCCGGGATCGTGCTCGTGATCACGCCGGCCGCGACCGCGCTCGTGCGCTGGACGCCGTTGAGCATCAGCAGCGTAAACATGAAGGTGCCGAAGAACGCTTGCAGGAACAGGTTCAGCCACTCCGCGCGCCGGACCGCGCGCATCTTCAACGGGCGGAACAACGGCCATAGCACTGCGATCGCGATCACGAAGCGCAGGGTTGCGAGGATGGCGACCGGGACGAATACGACAATGGATTTGCCGATACCGACGTTGCTGCCGACGAGCACCATCGACAGAACGAGAAAGAGCGCATAGCGATTCAAGCTGGAGTCCGGGGGGCGAGTTCAGTTAGGATTGTAGGGTCGCATTTGTAACAGCGTAAAGCGGACCGCAAGGTCGCCGGCCGGAACGCGACGCGGCGTGCGAAACCGCGCGTCTGCGTAAGTGACGGGTAAGTTCGAGCGCTTATCGTGGAAAGTGCCGGACCCACCGTTCACCGACGCGTGACGTGGTGCGGCGCAGCATCGCGTGCAGCCTTCGGGCGGCGCGCGGGTGAGTGGGAGACACGGCGCAGATGCGCCGGCCAAGACGCGCGGCGCGCACGATCGCGCCGCCATGCAGAGGATTCATGTTCACCAAGGGGTAGTCGATGTCTGCGATTGAATCGGTTCTTCACGAAACCCGTCAGTTTGCGCCGCCCGAGGCGCTCGAGAAGGCGGCGACCGTCTCCGGCATGCCGGCCTACCGCGCACTGGCCGCCGAAGCCGAGCGCGATTACGAAGGCTTCTGGGCGCGCCTCGCACGCGAGGGCCTGAGCTGGCACAAGCCGTTCACGAAGGTGCTCG
>NZ_JAGSTV010000026.1:0-26221 GCF_018148075.1 Burkholderia sp. AU19243 | reverse complement strand
CCAATATGCCCACCGTGATCACCTCTGTATCCCCTGCTCAAAGATTGAGCAGGGCATTCAATCACGTGGGTCAAAATTCGATGAAAACTACAGCCTCAGGTGGGTCAGTTCTGCGTGGACATCAACACGCGATGCCTTCGCGACGCAAGGCGACGGCGGCGCTATTCGCTGCGCGGTTGAGAATCGACACGACGGGGGCGGGGATGGGATGCGACATGCTCAGCTCCAGGGTTTGATGTGATCGGAAGCCGGAGTGTGCCAAGCCTTCCCGTAGCTTTCAATCCAGTAAGTTATTGTCAGCGACTCGCTTTATGCGGTCTGGGCGTCACGAATCCGCATGATGGTCATGCGCGATACGCCGCGCTCTTTCGCAATCTGCGCGACGCTCTTACCCTCGGCAATCTCCGCCCTGATTTCCTCGGCGTCGCTATGCACCTCGGACGGCTTGCGGCCCAGACGGACCCCTGCGGCCTTCGCTTTCGCCAGGCCCGCATTCGTGCGCTCGATGATGAGGTCGCGTTCGAACTCGGCCATCGCGCCAATCACGGTCATTACCATCTTGCCCGCTGCGGAGGTGAGATCTGCGCCGCCCAGGGCCAGGCAATGCACACGAATGCCACCCTCGGCCAGGCGGTCCACCGTGGCGCGAATGTCCAGCGCATCGCGGCCCAGGCGGTCAATCTTGGTGACAACCAGGACGTCCCCGTGCTCTATGCGCTCCAGGAGCTTGGCGAACGCGGGACGGCTCATGGCGGGCGTGGAGCCGCTGATAGTCTCCGAGACCATCCGGTGAGCTTCAACGGCGAAGCCACTCGCTTCAATCTCTCGCGCCTGGTTGGCGGTGTCCTGGTCGGCGGTCGAGACTCGGAGATAGGCGAAGGTGCGGCTCACGTGACGGCTCCAGTTATGTTCAAAAAGGAGTGTGCAGAATATACCGTATGTTCAAAACACGCAAGCCCTATATTCTGAACATAGCTCCAAGTCATGTTCTAATTCGATCGGTTTTGAACACACTTGCGAGTGATACGCCCGAGAACGCCATTACAATGAAGCGGTATTCGAGGAGACCCAAATGAACAACAAGGTAGTGACTGCTGCGTTAGGTGCTGCCGTGGCGGCCCTGATTTCGCTTGGGGCGGTCGAGCATTTGGACGCAGCGCAAACACGGGCGGCTAGTTGGTTCGCTGGAGCCACCGCGTTGCTCGCCGCATATCTCGTCATGCAATCCGTGACTGCGGCCTCACTAGATACAGAAACTTCGCCCGGTAAATCAGCCCGATTTATCCGTTGGTTGTGCTTGGTCGGAGGAAGTGTTTGCTGGTTGCAAGGCGGTACGTCACTACTGGCGCATTTCCACGGCCCGTCTTGGCTACCGACTGCCGCTTTAGCTGTCTACGCCCTCGCAGTGACGTATGCGGCGGGAGAGGCAGTTAAGCGCAAGTAGATTATGGTCGGCCCGCGCCCCGCCCGTGCATCCCAGGATTCCCCCATGCCGCCTGGGCGTCTCGCCGGGGCCTATGGGGGGATTGGGCTCGCGTGGCCGGGGACACCTTGTCAGAGATTTTTGAGCGGGAAATGAGGATGGGGTATCCCCTTGACTACTGCGCTTTCACGTGGCTCACTACGAGTCCCTCGGCTTACGAGGGCATTACATGAAGTACGCGTGGGTCTAGCCAATAGATAGAGCGGAATGAAAAAAATCGTACTTGGAGTCGCACTCGGTAGCGTACTCACTGTAAGCGTCGTTAGCGTATATAGCGCAACGGAAAACGTGAGGCAGACATATCAGCAAATCCGGTTTGCCGAAGACGAGGCATACCGCCGTTACGAACAGTCATATTCACGCGAAGACGCCAAGTTGTTCGCATCAATTCGTGCGGACCGAATCGCGTACTGTCGCGAACACCAATTGATTCTGAAGGGCATGATCGGCTGCGATGAATACGTCTTGAAGGGAGGATGAAGCGACGCCCTTGCCGATTACTGCGACACCCTGGGCCAGTTGATGCGGTCCAGCGCCTCGCGCATGGTCGTAAGGCTCGATGCCGCCGTGTAGGTCTTACGACCGCTAGAGCCCTGCGCCGTGTGGCCGGTAATCGAATCCATCGTAGCTTCACCTACGTGCTTCTCTGCCAAGGTAGACCTGAGCCAATGGCGGAACTTGTGCGACCCCTCCAGCGCCCCTTCGGGCAATACAGCATCCTTGCGGATCCGCTCGGCGTACTGCTGCGCTATCTCCAGGTCGCCGCCCTGCAAAACCTCCAGGCTCTGCCGCCGTGCCACTGCGAAAGCGGACCGCGCTAGGTCCCGCTGCTCCGTATCGTCGGAGTAGAACATTGCGTTCTCATCGGCCTGTAGGACCAACCGGCGCGTCTCGCCTGCAATGTACGCGACTAGGGCCGGTGTGAGCGCAACAAACGGCGCGGGGGCGGCCTTGGCCCGCATGGCTGCGAACCGCTCCCGATAATCGGCTATCAGCTTCAGCGCCCGCGTGATGGCTTCCTCGCGGTTGGACGTGCGAAGACTCGCCCGGTAGGCGTCCGCCTTGGGCTTGCCGGTCTTTGGGTCTCTGAAGTAATTCTGTAGGTCCTTGGGTACGCCGATGCGTAGCTGATAGACCGTGGAGCCAGGGCGCAGATAGACCCCGGAAGGTGTGGGCGTAGGCATGTCGGGCATCTCCGCATTTTACACGGCGGATTGACACACCCTATTGACCCATCCCGGAAAAGACAAAGCCCGGAAACCCTTGTCAGCATTGGCATTTCCAATACTGGCGCGGGTTTCCGGGCCTTATATCCTGGTCGGGGCGAGAGGATTTGAACCTCCCACCACGTGCACTCCATGAAGGTCTTTGCACCGCGCGATACACATCGCGGCTCGACGCCCACCGTTCGCTTAAGGGTCAACTTGCACGGGAAGAGGTATTACTTGTGCCCCTTGTTTTACGTGGTCCAGATAGTCTGCCCATTTTTGCATCATCATCCGGCGTTCTTTTAGGAACTTCGTCCGGTTGTAGGCCGTGCCTAAGGTGTCCGGTACCCGATGAGCTAATTGGTGCTCGATCACTTCCGGCCTAAAGTGCAGTTCCTCATGCAGAATGGTACGTGCCATTGCCCGGAAGCCGTGGCCAGTAATCTCAGTTTTAGTGTCATATCCCATACGTCGCAAAGCAGCATTGATCGCCGCCTCGCTCATGGGCTTCCGGGGATCTCGCCCTGGGAAGACGTGCTGGCGCTGCCCCGTCAGGTCGCACAGCTCGCGCAGAATCGCCACGGCTTGGTTGGACAACGGAACGAGCTGCTCCGTCTTGGTCTTGGTCACCAAATAGCGCCATTCCGCTTTATCGAGGTTAAACCCCGACCATTCCGCCAAACGCAATTCACCGGGACGGACAAACAGCATCGGGGCCAACATCAAGGCGCACTTGACAATGAAGGTGCCCTGGAACCCGTCGATCGCACGCAGCAACTCGCCAACCCGAATGGGATCAGTGATGGCGGCGTAGTGTTCGTGCTTGAGTGGCGGGAGCGCGCCTCGTAGGTCGCCGGAAGGATCGCGTTGCGCCCGGCCCGTCGCCACGGCATAACGGAACACTTGCCCGCAGTTTTGCAGTGCCCGGTGAGCCGTGTCATGTGCGCCGCGCTCCTCGATGCGGCGCACCACAGTCAACAGCTCGGGCGCGGCAATGTCGGCAATGGGGCGTCCACCGAGCCAAGGGAAGACGTCCCGTTCTAGCCGCTGAATGATCTTATCGGCGTGGCTGGCGGCCCAACCGGGTGCGTATTTGGCGAACCACTCGCGGGCGATCACTTCGAACGAGTTGGCAGCCCGCTCCAGACTCGCCGCCCTTTTCGCCTTCTTGGCTTCCCCCGGATCCACGCCTTTTGCCAAGAGTTTCCTGGCCTCATCCCGGCGGTCCCGAGCGTCTTTTAATCCGACGTCAGGGTAGACGCCCAAGGAGATGCGCTTTTCCTTTCCGCCGAAGCGGTACTTCAAGCGCCACCACTTGCCGCCCGCGGTCGAGATTTCCAGATACAGGCCGCCACCGTCGAACAGGCGGATCGGCTTCTCGCCGGGTTTGGCCTTCCGGATCTCTGCATCGGTGAGGGGCATGTCACGCCTCCTGGGGGCAAGTGCTTGCGGGGGCAGGTGAGTTATCCCCAACGTTGCCCCCACTCGTCGGCGGATTCAAACGGTCTCCGATGGATATTATAGGCAAGAAAAAACCCCGCGATCCTTACTGGCTGCGGGGTTTATGGATACATCCGGATTCGTCTAGATAATCTGTTGGTGGAGCGGAGGAGGATCGAACTCCCGACCTTCGCATTGCGAACGCGACGCTCTCCCAGCTGAGCTACCGCCCCAACAGTCGACCATCATACACATGCATTTCCCGGCTTGGCAATAGGGGTTCCATCCCCCTGACGCGTCACTTCGACGGTGCGCCGGCCAGCACCCATTCGACCACGGAACGCACATCGGCGTCGCTCATCCGCGGATGCGCGGGCATTGGAATCGCCCCCCACACGCCGGAGCCGCCTTCCTTCACTTTCTTCGACAGTTTCGCGACGGCCTGCGGATCCGACTTGTAGCGGGCGGCGATGTCCTTGAACGACGGGCCGACCAGCTTGCGATCCACTGCGTGACAACCCATGCATGCGTTGCTGCGCGCGACCTTCAGGCCATCGCCGACGTCCGCATGCGCGGCCCCGAGCGAACCGGCCGCGAGCGCCGCAACCGCGGCGGCGCGCGCGCCCCATTGCGCGATCTTGTTTGGCATCGGCTTCATTGCGGCTTCGCCTTCGGGTTCCCCGGATGCACGCTCGACGAATTCGAGATCGGCGCCGGCGGTTGCAACGGCGCCGACTGGACCGACGCATCGGGCACCGCGCCGACGGTCGCGGCATCCGCCGGCGCGGCAGCGGACTGCGCGCCCGATGCGCTGCCAGGCGATGCAGCCTGCAACGCCTGTGCTTCCTGCGGCTGGATGTACTGGAACACCTTCACGACCTTCTCGACGCCCGGCACCTGGCTTGCGGCATCCGCGCCGCGATTGCCTTCGTCGACGGTCACGAGGCCCATCAGATAAATGTTGCCGCGCTCACTGACAACCTTGTAGTAGTTAGCCGACAGCCCCTTCGTCGCGATGAACTCGGACTTCACACGCCCTTCGAGGTACGAGTCGTTCGCGCGCGACGACAGCGACGACGCCGGCTCGACCGACAGCTCGTTGACGATCCCGTTCACGTTGTTGATGCCGCGCACGATTTCCTCGGCGCGCTGCTTCGACGCGTCGTTCGGCACTTCGCCCGTCAACAGCACGCGGCGATTGAACACGGTCACGTTCACGTGCGACTGGTCCGGCAGCCCGTTGTTGATCTGCGTGAGCGCCTTCACCTGGATCTCGCGATCCTCGGTCTGCGCGCCGAGCGTGCGGCGATCGGTCGCAATCAGCGCGCCGCCGCCGGCCGCCGCACCGAGCACGCCGAGCACGCAGCCCTGCAGCGACATCGCGACGCCGGCCGTCAGCGCGGCGAGCAACGTGGTTCTGACGAGCGTCTGTTTGACGCGGCTTTGATTCATCGACGGCTCTCCTTCGTTCAATCCTCACCCAGCAGCATCGCGTCGATGCCGTCGCACAGGCAGTGGATGGTCAGCAGATGGACTTCGTGGACGCGTGCCGCGCGCGAGGCGGGCACGCTGATCGGAATATCGGTATCGGACAGCGCGGCCGCAACGGCATGGCCATCGCCGCCCGTCAACGCGACGACGGTCATCTCGCGCTCGTGCGCTTCGTCGATCGCGGCCAGCACGCGCGGCGACGCGCCGCTCGCATCGAGCACCAGCAGGATGTCGCCCGTCTGCCCGAGCACGCGCACCTGCTGCGCGAACAGCTGATCCGCGGCCGCCGCTCCGGTGAGGCCGCCCTGCGACGCATCGGTAGCCAGCGCGATCGCGGGCAGGCCCGGACGCTCGCGCTCGAAGCCGCCGACGAGCGACACGGCGAGGTAGTGCGCGGCGGCGGCCGACGGGCCGTCGCCGCACGCGACGATCTTGTTGCCGTTCGCCAGCGCGGCGAACATTGCGTCGACCGCGGCCGCGATCGGCAGCGACAGCGCATCGGCCGCTTCGGCGTGAAGCGCGGCGCTGTCGCGGAAATGTTGCTGAATACGTTCGACTGACATCGATTCCTGGTGAACTGGGCGCGTGGGCACCCCGCGCGCAACGTCATGGGTGCGGCGAGTTTACCGCACTCCGGCGCGCGCTCCGGGGGTACGGCAAGAACTCTTTACATCTCGTCACAGCTCGCGGCTATGCGTCATCGGCACGAAATGCATCGCGCAGCCACTCGAGCCGGCCGGCCTCGAACGCGACGACGTCGAAACGGCACGCGGCACCCGCGCCGTGCCGCGCCCAGAAATGAAGCGCGGCCGCGATCACGCGCCGGCGCTTGCGCCAGCCGACGCTCGCCGCCGCGCCGCCGTGCCGGGTGCTGCGCCGCGCACGGACCTCGACGAACACGAGCGTGCCGTCGGGCGCCCGCATCACGAGATCCAGCTCGCCAGCGCGCACGGTCACGTTCGCCGCGACGAACGCGAGACCGCGGCGCTCCAGGAACCGCCGCGCGCGCTGTTCGAACGTCGCGCCCACCGATCTGGATCGCGCCGTGCCCGAAAAGTTGCCGCCGCCGCGCGGCAACTCGCTTCCGTCACCCGGCGCGCGCGCCACCGCGTGGCACAATGCCGTCCTTGTTCCGCTTGCGCCGCTCTTGCGCGCATTGCCTGCCATGACTGCCCTCCTCGAACTCGCGCAAACGCAGCACTACCCGGAAGCCGCGCTCTACGTGGTCGCGACGCCGATCGGCAACACCGCCGACATCACGCTGCGCGCGCTGCACGTGCTCGGCCTCGCCGACCGGATCGCTGCCGAAGACACCCGCAACACGGGCCAGCTGCTCGCCCGCTACGGGATCTCGAAACCGCTCGTTGCCGTGCACGAGCACAACGAGCGCGAAGCCGCGCTGCGCGTGATCGAGCTGTTGCGCGCGGGCGAACGCGTCGCGTACGTGTCGGACGCCGGCACGCCCGGCATTTCGGACCCGGGCGCGCGGCTCGTCGACGCGGTGCGCGCGGCCGGCTTCGCGGTGGTTCCGCTGCCCGGCGCAAGCGCGGCGGTGACCGCGCTCAGCGTGGCCGGCGACTGGGCCGGCGCGTTCACGTTCGCGGGCTTCCTGCCGCCGAAGGCGAAGCAGCGCGCGAGCGCGCTGCAGGCGCTCGTGCAGCACCCGTACGCACTGGTGTTCTACGAGGCGCCGCACCGGATCGCCGAAACCGTCGCCGCGCTTGCCGCAGCATTCGGCCCCGCGCGCCGGCTGCTGATCGCGCGCGAGCTCACCAAGCTACACGAGCAACTGTTCCAGGGCACCCTGGCCGAAGGACAGATCTGGCTCGACGGCGACGCGAACCGGCAGCGCGGCGAATTCGTGCTGGTCGTCGAAGGCGCGCCGGCCGGCGGCGGCGAAGCCGACGACACCGCGCACGACGCGCTGCTCAAGTTGTTGTTGGAAGAAGTCCCGGTGAAGAGCGCGGCCAAGCTCGCGGCCGCGCTGACGGGCGCGTCGCGCAACGCGCTGTATGCGCGCGCGCTCGCGCTGAAGGAAGGCTGACGGACGCGAGCACGGGCGGCACCGCCCGGCGGGCGGAAACGCAAAAGGGCTGCCGGAAGGCAGCCCTTTTGCAACGCGCGGCGCGAATCGCCGCGTGAGTTCGGTTACTTCGACGACAGCGACGCGAACATCTCGTCGCGCGCCTCGCGCGCTTCTTGCGGCGACAGCCCTTCGATCTTCACGCGACCGGTGCCCGCATGCACGAGGCCGATCATCTTCGCCGCCGCATACGACAGGTCGAGCACGCGGCCGCGCTTGAACGGCCCACGATCGTTGACCTTCACGACGACCCACTTGCCGGTCGACGCATTCGTCACCTTGATGTACGAAGACAGCGGCAGCGTGCGATGCGCGGCCGTCAGCGCGTTCATGTTGAAACGCTCGCCATTCGCGGTGCGGCGACCGTGGAAATCCCGGCCGTACCACGATGCCCGGCCCGTCTGGCGGAAGTCGGACACGTCC
The DNA here is from genome assembly GCF_018148075.1 of Burkholderia sp. AU19243. Classification (NCBI taxonomy): domain Bacteria; kingdom Pseudomonadati; phylum Pseudomonadota; class Betaproteobacteria; order Burkholderiales; family Burkholderiaceae; genus Burkholderia; species Burkholderia sp. AU19243. The sequence goes on along the minus strand of NZ_JAGSTV010000026.1, from coordinate 18,093 downwards.
TTGCCGTCGATCGGCTCGGCGTCCGCCAGCGACGACTTCTTCGCGTCGGTGCTGTCGGTAGCCGGCATCGATGCCAGCGCGGAGTCGAAACTCAGCGGCTGCTTGTCGTCATCCGCTTTCGCGGCAGCGGTCGTCTTGTTGACCGCGCTCTTCTGGCTGGCGCTGCCGGTGGTCTGGCTGGATGGCACCGCACAGCCCGTCAGCGCAAAAAATAATGCAATGGTCCCGAATCGAGTCGGAAATCGAAAATTCATCGACGTGTCGCCTTCTGGTTCGGGCCGCACCGATACAACGCTGCTCAACGACGCAGATAACGCGGCCCGGACGGCAAATGCGTGCACGCCCCGCTCGGATGCGAGCAGGCGGCTAGCATGGGCGCGGCTTTCGTTTGTGCCGCAACCGTCCTGATTAGTTTTCACGTCTGGCGCAACCTGTCCCCGGCAGCCTGACCAGACCCCACATGCCGCCATCGAACATGGCTTTCACGTTCGCGCGCGTCGCGTACAGCCAACGCACAGGAACGGCGGCACAGGCCTCATCCGGCGGCGCGGCAGCAAGGCCGCAAGCGGGCGCGCAGCACCCGGCCGGACAAGACGTGAGCACCGAACGCTCGGTGCTGGATACACCGCCGGACTCCCCGGCGGTCGATGCTTGACGGTGCTCCCGCGCCCCTCCTTTAACGGGGCCGAAACACCAGCGAATTGCGTGAAATTCACGCGCAATGGGCGGCATTATACATAAATCAAAACGTTGTCTCCCGAAGTGGCCGCGTCGGACCATTGATTCTCTCTATGGCAGCAACAATCCGGATGCTCCGGGATTGCCCGCAGATGCCCGCGGGCGCTGCGTCTCACGCGCGGCAGCCCGCGCGCACGACCGGTACAATCGGTCCTTTTAGCCGCCGGTGCTTCCATGAAAGTCACGCTCATCCCGGTCACGCCGTTCCAGCAGAACTGTTCGCTGCTCGTCTGCGAAAAGACCGGCCGCGCTGCCGTCGTCGATCCCGGCGGCGACATCGAACGAATCGAACAGGAGATCGCGCGCCAGAACGTGCAGGTCGAGAAGGTGCTGCTCACGCACGGCCACGTCGATCACTGCGCGGGCGCGAAGGCGCTCGCGACGCACTACGGCGTGCCGATCGTCGGGCCGCAGGAAGACGAGCGCTTCTGGATCGAGCAACTGCCGATGCAGAGCCAGCGCTTCGGCTTTCCCGCCGCCGAGACGTTCGAGCCCGACCACTGGCTGAACGACGGCGACACCGTGAAGTTCGGCGACGAGACGCTCGAGGTCTATCACTGCCCGGGCCACACGCCCGGCCACGTGGTGTTCTTCAGCCGCGCGCATCGCGTCGCGATCGTCGGCGACGTGCTGTTCGCCGGCTCGATCGGCCGCACCGACTTCCCGCGCGGCAACCATGCGGATCTCGTGCGTTCGATCAAGGAGAAGCTGTGGCCGCTCGGCGATGACGTCACGTTCGTGCCCGGCCACGGCCCCGTGTCGACGTTCGGCGACGAGCGCCGCACGAACCCGTTCGTGTCGGACAAGGTGTTCGGATGAACCAGACCGCCATCCCCGAAATCTACGTCAGCACCGACGTCGAGGCCGACGGCCCGATTCCCGGCCCGCACTCGATGCTGAGCTTCGCATCGGCCGCCTATACCGAGGACAAGCAACTGATCGCGACGTTCTCGGCGAACCTCGAAACGCTGCCGGGCGCCAGCGCCCATCCGGTGCAGGAAGCGTGGTGGAAGACGGAACCGGACGCGTGGGCCGCGTGCCGGCGCGACCTGCAGGCGCCGGAGGCGGCGCTCGTCGCGTACGTCGAATGGGTCGAGGCGCTGCCGGGCAAGCCGGTGTTCGTCGCGATGCCGGCCGGCTTCGACTTCACGTTCATGTTCTGGTACATGATGCGCTTCGCCGGACGCTGCCCGTTCTCGTGGTCGGCGCTCGACATCAAGACGCTTGCGTTCGCGATGACGGGCCTGCCGTACCGCAAGGCGATCAAGCCACGCTTTCCGAAACACTGGTTCGACGATCATCCGCACACGCACGTCGCGCTCGACGACGCGATCGAGCAAGGCGCGCTGTTCTGCAACATGCTTGCCGACCTGCGCCGTCAGCAGGCGGCGCTCGCCGGCCTCGCGGTATCCGACACCGACCGGTCGGAACAGGCGGGCGCGGGACAAAACCCCACGGATCCGCGCGCAAATTAGCGAATCTCGCTCACCGGCACGCCGCCAGATTGCCTTTCCTTTCCCGGCCCTCTAACATTCAGCGTGTTGTAGCTGCCGCATGGAGGCGCAGGTGACGCTCGATTCCTTTTCGCAAAAAATCCTTCGCCTGTTGCAGCTCGACGCGCGCCGGTCCGTGCAGGAAATCTCCGACCAGGTCGGCTTGTCCAGCACGCCGTGCTGGCGCCGCATCAAGGACATGGAACAGTCCGGCGTGATCCAGCGCTACACCGCGCTGCTCGATCGCGAGAAGCTCGGCCTGCACGTGTGCGCGCTCGCGCACGTGCACCTGACTCGCCACAACGAAGGCGGCGTCGAGCAGTTCGAACGCGAGATCGCGACCTGCCCGGAAGTCACCGAGTGCTACAGCACGACGGGCGAAGCCGATTACATCCTGAAGATCGTCGCACCCGACATCAAGGCTTACGACGTGTTCCTGCACGAACGGATCTTCAAGATCCCGGCCGTGTCGCAGGTGCGCACGAGCGTCGTGCTGCGCGAAATCAAGTTCGACACGCAACTGCCGCTGTAACGCCGCGCCGCGTTCGTGCGGCGCGTACGTTCATGCCTGCGCGCTGAGCGCGCGCGTGAAGCCGATCCGGCGCGCGCCGAACTGGCGCATCAGCGTGTCGGTATCGAGCCGGCCGGCCAGCGCCGTATCGCCGTCGCCCGCGCCGGCGTCGAGCGTCACGTCGATCTCGAGGCCCGTGCTCAAGTAGTGGAGGTTGATCGCGGCCGGATGCAGGCCGCGCTGCGCGAGCGCGGCCTCGAGCCGCGCCGCGATCTCGTCGCGCGGCGGCAGCGCAAGCGCCGGGCGGCGCGCGGCGTCGTTCTCCGGGTCGACGTGAATCAGCGCGTCGAGCACGCGCGGATCGTTCAGCACGCGCGCCCGCGCCGTTTCGGCGATGTAGTGACCTTCCGATACCGAAATCATCGGATCGACGAGGATGTGCGCGTCGACGAGCGCCGCGTCGCCCATTTTGCGCGTGCGCAGGTCGTGCACGTCGCGCACGCCCGGCGTCGCGACGAGCAACGCGCGGATTTCGGCCGACGCGGTCGCATCGAGCGCCCGATCCGACAGATCCTGCAGCGCGTCATAGCCGAACGTCCAGCCCATGCGCGCGACCATGAAGCCGACGATGGCCGCGGCGATCGGGTCGAGCAGCCGCACGCCGGCCAGACTGCCGACGATGCCGATCGCGACGACGAGCGACGACGCGGCGTCCGAGCGCGCGTGCCATGCGTTCGCGACGAGCATCGCGGAGCGCACGCGGCGCGCCTCGCGCAGCATGTAGCGGAACAGCGCCTCTTTCGACACGAGCACCGTCAGCGCGACGATCAGCGCGGAAAAATGGACGGCAGGAATGCTTTCGAGATTGACGAGCCGGTCTCCGGCGCGCCACAGCATGCCGATGCCGACCGCGATCAGGATCGCGCCGAGAAACAGCGACGCGACCGTCTCGTAGCGGCTGTGGCCGTAATTGTGATCGGCATCCGGCGAAGCGCCGCTATGGCGATTCGCAACCAGTACGACAAAATCCGAGATCAAATCGGAAATCGAATGGACGCCGTCGGCAATCAACGCCTGCGAATGCGCAACCACGCCTACAGCGATCTGAAACGTCGCAAGCACGACATTCAGCACGATACTGACGAACGTGCTCTTGCGTGCGACCGCGTGCTTATCCGCGCTTTGCGCGTCGCCAGAAAACGTAGACATGAAATACGAGATAACGGTTGGGATACGGAATTCTACCAAACGCAGCCCTTGAGGCATTCCGATAACCCCAAATTTTCCATTTAAATCAATCGCTTATGCGAACGGGTCGCATTTTCATTCACGCCCACAATCTGACATTTCCGTGACAGCGCGCGGATGTTCCACGGCCGCAAATACAAAAGCCGCGTTCCTGCACGGACACGCGGCTTTTCTGAGGCGACGACTTAAACGAACGTTTAAATCGCAAACTGATCGCGGTTCTTGCCGGCGATCCAGCGCGGCGGCTTGCCACGGCCGGACCACGTCGCGCCCGTTTCCGGATCGCGGTATTTTGCCGCCACGCCAGCGCGCGGGCGACCGACCTTGCCTGCCTTCGCGCGGCTGAGGCCGAGTTCGGCGAGCGAAAAGCCGTAGTCGGCAATCTTCTGCTTCACGTCATTCAGCACTTCCGCGTATTCGCGCGACTTTGCTTCTTCGATTTGCTTCTCCAGCTTCTCCCGCTGGGCCAGCAGGTCCTTGTAAGAAGACATAGTTTCCCTTTCGATATGATCAATGGCACCGGTCTGCGGCCGGCTCGCCATTCATGGAATATTTGTGCCTCGGATTTTCGAAGGCAGAGATTAGCACAAAAAAGATTTGATAGAAGCCGGGATTCACGAAAATCCCGAGCCCAATTGCAATTCACGCATGTCATTTTGACCGGTCACGGCCTTTTCTCAAATTTTTACGCTGTTGCATAGAGATTAGGACATTACCGATCCGGTATTCGCCCTATCAACATACGCAATTACCCTGCATCCGCGAAAATCAAAGCTTTCATGTCGCGACAAGTTCGCGAAAATCGCGCTGCGGCATCGCGCTGAACAGGCGATGGCCGCCTGCGGCGTCACGTCACATTCAGCGCGGCCGCAAGCACTCGCTCGCGCAGCGCGCCGGTGTCGCCCGGCACCGGGTCGAACGGCGTGCGTACGCGACGGCCATCGCAGCGCCAGTCGGCGCCGTGGCGATCGACGCCGAGCAGTTCGAGTCCGTCGCGGCGCGCATCGCTGGCCTCGTACGCGGCCCACAGCGCCTGTTCGTCGTCGAATCCGAGCGGCGGCAGCGTATCGAGTGCCGTGCCGTCGACCCAGCCCATCCGGCCGAACCCGCCGATATAGCGCAGCCGCTCGATGTCGAGCGCCCAGAACGCGAAATCGCCGAGTGCGAGATAGCGCGCCGCGTCCGGTTCGTAACGCGTATAGCGCGCGGCGACATGCGGATCGGCGGCCAGCGGCGCGAAACGGCCGACGAGCGTCGCGCGCTCCGCATTCAGTACGTCGCCATCCGGTGCATCGACGATCAGGAAGCCCGCGCGCGGATCGGCGGCGAGGTTGCGCGTGTGTTCGGCGAGCCCGCTCACGAGGATCACCGGCCGATGCGTCGCGTCGGGTGCGAACGGCACCACCGTCGGATACGGAAAGCCTTGCGGTTCGCGCGCATGGGTCGCGAGCGTGCCGAGCGCGCAACGGTGCAGCAGATGCAGGGCAAGGTCGGGATCGATGTTCAAGGTCACTCCTGCGGTCGGTCAGTCGATGGCGGCGACAAGCAGGCATCGCAACGACTGCGGGCATGCCGCCTGCGCATCGATGTTACCCGCGGTACGGCGCTGCTGCGTATTGGCCGGATGGCCGATGCGCAGCGCGCGCGATCCGCCGGCGCTCACGACCGGCCGGACGGCCGACGCGCCGGCAAGACCGTAAGCGGTTCGATAGAATCGGACGAATCCGATGGGCGCGGCGCGCCCGCACAAACTTTCATTGAAGAGCGTTCCGTGTCCGAATCTTCGTCCCGATCCTCGTCCGACTTCGCCGCACCGCCCGACGCGCATCGCGCGCTGGCGCTGCCGGTCCGCCAGCGTGCCCGCACCGCGACAATGGCGCTGTTCTTCGTCGCCGGCATGATGTACGCATCGTGGGGCGTGCACGTGCCCACCGTGCGCGACAAGTTCGCGCTGAGCCCCGGGCTGCTGTCGATCGCGCTGTTTGCGGTCGCGGGCGGCTCGATCGCCGCGATGCTGACGATCGCGCGCTGGATCGCGCGGGTCGGCTCGCGCACCGCGTGCGTCGCCGGCGGGCTGGTGATGTCCGCGTGCGCGGCGCTGATCCTCGTCGTGTCCGACTACTGGATGCTGCTCGCCGTGCTCGCGCTGTTCGGTTTCTCGATGGCGACGCTCGACGTCGCGATGAACGCCGAGGCAAGCGCGGTCGAGCTCGCGCTCGGCAAGCCGATCATGTCGTCGCTGCACGGTATGTTCAGCATCGGCGGGATGTCGGGGGCGGCCGCCGGCGGCGCGCTGCTGTCGGCCGGCATGGCGCCGGCCGTGCATCTCGCGCTCGCAGCCGCGCTCAACGCGGCGGTGCTGCTCGCGGCGAGCCCGGCCGTGCTGCCGCACGTCCCGCATCAAGAACACGGGCACGGCGGCGGCAATCGCTGGCGCTCGGCCGCGCTGTGGATGCTCGGCGGAATCGCGCTGATCGCGTTGATCGCCGAAGGTGCGATGTACGACTGGGCAACGGTCTACATGCGCGACGTCGTCGCGGCGAGCCCTGCACTGGCGAGCGCCGCGTACGCGGCATTCTCCGGCGGAATGGCGATCGCGCGGTTCGCGGGCGACGCGGTGCGCGCACGCTTCGGCGCGCCGCAGCTCGTGTTCGCGAGCGCGTCGCTTGCATGCGCGGGCATGATCGGCGCGCTGCTGCTGCCGAACGCGGTGGTGGTTCTCGCCGGCTTCACGCTGATGGGCCTCGGCCTCGCGAACATGATGCCCGTACTGTTCGCCGCCGCCGCGCGCGTGAAGGGCATTCACGCGGCCGAAGGCCTCGCGCACGTGGCCGGGCTCGCGTATTTCGGACTGCTGTTCGGTCCGGTGGTGATCGGCGGCGTCGCGCAAAGCGCCGGCCTGACGGTGGGGCTGTCCGTCGTCGCGCTGTGCGCGGCACTCGTCGCGGCAGTCGCGCCGAGGGTACTCGCGCACCTGAAGATCTGATCGCGGCGATCCCGCCGCCGGCGCCCGGCCGCACAAGAAGAAAGGCGCGCCCGCGTTGCCGCGGGCGCGCCTTCACCCCTTCTGTCGACCGCTCGTCAGCTTACATCTTCACTTCGTCGAGCAGCGTCTTCTTGCCGCTCTTGTAGTTGTAGAGCGAGATCACGCCGTGCTGCAGGTCGCCCTTCGAGTCGAAGGTCGTCGTGCCGATCACGCCCGTGTACTTCGTCGCCGGCATCGCCGCGAGGATCTTCGCCGGGTCCGTCGAGTTCGCGCGCTTCATCGCGTCGGCGATGATGTACACGGCGTCATACGTGAACGGTGCGTAGATCTGGATCGGCTGGCCGAAGCGCTTCTCGTACTTGGCCTTGAACGCCGCGCCGCCCGGCATCTTCTCGAGCGAAGCACCGGCTTCCGAGCACACGATGTTGTCGGTCGCGTCGCCGGCCAGGTCGGCCAGCTTCTCCGTGCACACGCCGTCGCCCGCGAAGATCTTCGCGCGCAGGCCGAGCTGCTTCGCCTGTTTCGCGAACGGGCCGCCGGTGGCGTCCATGCCGCCGTACATGATCGCGTCCGGGTTCTCGCCCTTGATCTTGGTCAGAATCGCGCGGAAGTCGACCGCCTTGTCGTTGGTCGCGTCGTGCGACATCACCTTCAGGCCGAGCGCCTTCGCCTTCTTCTCGAACTCGTTCGCGAGACCCTGGCCGTAAGCGGTCGAATCGTCGACCACGGCGACGCTCTTGATGCCCTTCGAATGCGCGTAGTCGGCGAGTGCCGGGCCCTGCTGCGCATCGGTCGCGACCACGCGGTACGTGGTCTTGAAGCCTTGCTGCGTGTAAGCCGGGTTGGTTGCCGACGGCGAGATCTGCACGATGCCCGCATCGCTGTAGATCTTCGATGCCGGGATCGACGTGCCCGAGTTCAGGTGGCCGACAACCGCGACGACCTTGTCGTCGACGAGCTTCTGCGCAACCTGCGTCGCCTGCCGCGGGTCGGCCGCGTCATCTTGCGGGTCGAGTTGCAGCGTGATCTTCTGGCCGCCGATCGTGAGACCCTTCGCGTTGATTTCCTCGACTGCGAGACGCGCGCCGTTTTCGTTGTCCTTGCCCAGGTGTGCAATGCCGCCCGTCAACGGCGCGACGTGGCCGATCTTGACGACTTGATCGGCGGACGCGTTGCTTGCAGCTGCTGCACACAGCATCGCCGCTGCGGTGATCGGCAACAGCTTTTGCATCTTGATATTCATGTAAGTCTCCAGTTTCGGTCCCAATAAACGCCATCGCCCGGTGCCCCGCTGCCATCCCTGTGTTTGCATTCACTGGACGATTCGCCGGTTGCATCCTTCATGCACTTGGCCTCAAGCACGTGGGAAACAACCGCTTTTAGCAGCCGCCCGCCCGTACTTGCGCGCAAGTGTAGGTGATCAAATTAATTTGTGGGACTTTTTTGGGGTAGTGGTAACACTACCGATACGCCCGTTCTGGAATGACTACTCGAATATCGTTGCAAGGCCCGCCGGATAAGGGTTTCCGCTAATCACGAAGGTGCACGCAACAGGTTGATTTAAAGCATTCGCGCGTCATTTCGCTTCGGTATTTTGTGCACGTGATCGTTGAATGAAACGCGCGTGACAGCACGCGCGGTTCGGGCCCGGATGCGCGCCGTTCACGCAGCCGCCGCGCGCCACTCGGTGTCGAGCGCGTCCACGAGCTGCGACGTGGTCAGCGACGCAGCGCGCCGCCGGGTCAGCGGCGCGCCCTGGCCGGCCCACAGCGACAGGTAGTCGCCGTCGTTCGCCCGCGCCGCGGCCTGGCGCAGCGGTTGTGTCAGCGCGTTCTGCACCGGATACGGCGCGACGTCGGCGGCGCGTTCGCCGAGCCGCGTCATCAGCGTGTTGCGCAAGCCGCGCGCATGCCGCCCGGTGATTGCGCGCGTGACCTGCGTCGACGTATCCGTGCTGGCGACGACGCGGGCCTTCCAGTCCGCCGCGATCGCGCTTTCCGCGCACGCAAGGAACGCGGTGCCGAGTTGCGCGGCCTGCGCGCCGAGCGCGAGCGCGGCCGCAATCCCGCGGCCGTCCATGATGCCGCCGGCGGCGAGCACGGGCAGGCCGGTCGCGTCGACGAGTTGCGGGACGAGCGCAAGCGTGCCGATGAGCGCGTCCTCGGCCGCGCCGATGAAGGTGCCGCGATGGCCGCCGGCTTCGGCGCCCTGCGCGGAAATCGCGTCCGCACCGGCGTCCCGCCACGCGAGCCCTTCGGCGACATGCGTCGCGGTGCCGATCACGTAGGTGCCGGCAGCCTTCAGCCGCGCGACGTCGGCCGCATCGAGCACACCGAACGTGAAGCTGGCCACCGGCACGCGCAACGCGACGAGCGTATCGAGCTGCGCGCGAAAGTCCGGCGCGTAGCGCGCCGGCGCGGTGCCGGGCGGCAGCCCGAGCGCCGCGTTCAGCGGATCGATCGCGGCGAGCGCACGTGCGACGGTGGCCGCGTCGGGCGCGGCGGCGTCGGGCAACACGAACAGGTTGACGGCGAACGGGCGCGCGGTGGCCGCGCGAATCGCGGCGACTTCGGTTTCGAGACGGTCCGGCGTGAACGCGCCGGCGCCGAGGCTGCCGAGCGCGCCGGCATTGGACGCGGCCGCGGCCATCGCGGCCGTGCCCGCGCCGACCATCGGCGCCTGCACGAGCGGCACGCGCAGGCCGAAGCGTTCTGAAAAGGGTGTGGAAAGCGAACGGGCGGACATGGCGGATCCTTCGATGGCGATGCGCGAAAGCGCTTTGTAAAAGCCGACACGTCGACTCTATCGAAGCGGCGCGCCGCCGAAAAATGAATAATCGAGATCGAAACGATCGCTGCGCGAGAACCCGGTCCGGCCCATCGTGACCGACCGCGGTGCCGACGTTGCACGCGGCTGCAGCGCCCCGGGATTGGTGGCACACTAGGCCGCCTTTTTCACCATCCGCGGCGCGCGCGGCGCGCGCCCGTTCGCCAGGAGTTCAAACGTGACAGCCCAATGGATCGACATCCCGACCGGTAACGACAGCTTCGGTGGCTATCTCGCACTGCCCAAGCGCGGCAACGGCCCCGCAGTCATCATCATCCAGGAGATCTTCGGCGTGAACTCGCACATCCGCGCGGTCGCCGACCAATACGCGGCCGACGGCTTCGTCGCGCTCGCGCCGGACGTGTTCTGGCGCACGCAGCCGCGCGTCGAGCTGACCTACGAAGGCGCCGATCGCGACAAGGGCATCGAGCTGATGAAGAAGACCGACGTCGGCCTTGCGGTGGCGGACATCGGCGCGGCCGCCGACGTGCTGCGCGCGCGCGCCGACGTCGCCGGCAAGGTCGCGGCGATCGGCTACTGCTTCGGCGGTCAGCTCGCGTACCGCGCAGCGGCGGCGGGCCACGTCGATGCAGCGGTCGCCTATTACGGCGGCGGTATCCAGAACGCGCTCGACCTCGCCGCCAAGATCACGCAGCCGATCCAGTTTCACTACGCGGAGAACGACCACGGCATTCCGCTCGACGCGGTCGAGAAGGTGAAGGGCGCGTTCGCGAACCGCGGCAACGCATCGTTCCACCTGTATCCGGGCGCCGAGCACGGCTTCAACTGCACGGACCGCGCGTCGTACCACCAGCGCGCGTCGGCACTCGCGCACGGCCGCACGCTGACGTTCCTCGCCGAACACCTGTAAAGGCAGCCGGCCGCGGGTCCGGCACGCCGGGTCCGCGTTATCCTCCCATCATCGCCACGGGTCACAACGGGGGTGACAGCGATGCATTCGGACTATCTCGCGCACGACGCAATCGGTCTTGCCGCACTCGTGCGCGAGCGCAAGGCGAGCCCGCGCGAACTGCTCGACGCCGCGATCGGGCAGGCCGAAGCGGTAAACGGCGCGGTCAACGCGATCGTGCTGCAGGACTACGACGCCGCACGCAAGCGCGCGGAATCGGCGAGCACCACCGCCCCCGACGCGCCGCTCGCGGGCGTCCCGTATCTCGTCAAGGATCTCGGTGCGGCCGTCGCCGGGCTGCCGCTGTCGATGGGCAGCCGGCACTACCGCTACTTCGTTCCCGCCGACGACTCCGCGCTGATTGCGCGCAGCCGCGCGGCCGGCCTCAACTTGTTCGGCAAGACCAACACGTCGGAAATCGGCCAGATGCCGTACACCGAACCCGAGCTGTTCGGCGCGTGCCGCAATCCGTGGAATCTCGATCACACGCCCGGCGGCTCGAGCGGCGGCGCGGCCGCGGCCGTCGCGGCCGGCATCGTGCCGCTCGCGCATGCGTCCGACGGCGGCGGCTCGATCCGGATCCCCGCGTCGTGCTGCGGGCTGTTCGGGCTGAAGCCGAGCCGCAATCCGTTACTGGCCGACCTGCCTTCGAACGGCGAACTCGTGGTCCAGCATGCGGTGTCGCGCAGCGTGCGCGACAGCGCGCTGCTGCTCGACGTGACGACCGGCCAGACGCTGCCGCCCGGCGCGCCCGGCACCTTTCTCGGCGCGCTGGACACGCCGCCGGGGCCGCTGCGGATCGGCCTCGTCACCGATCCGATGCTCGCGCCGGCACTCGACGACGACACGCGCGCCGCGCTCGACGATGCCGCCGCGCTGGCCGAATCGCTCGGCCATCACGTCGAACCGGCGACGCTGCACATCGACCGTGCGCGCACGGCGGAGACCTTTCTCATGCTGTGGGCGACGATCGCCGAGGAGATGGTGCTCGGTGCGCGCGCGCTGACCGGACGCACACCGAAGCGCGCGGAATTCGAGCCGGCGACGTGGGCGATGGCGGTGGTCGGCCGGCGTGTCGCCCGCGCGCGGCTCGCGGACGTGCTCGAATGGCAGCGTCAGCTCACGGTGCAGGTCGCCGGGCTCGTGTCGCGTTACGACGCGATCCTGTGCGCGACGCTGGCAGGGCCGCCGGTAAAGATCGGCGAGCTGCAGCCGACCGCACTCGAAGCCGCGCAGATGAAATTCCTCGCCGCGCTGCCGGTGAAGCCGCTGCTGCGGGAAATGCTCGCGCGAACGTCGGAGAAGGCGTTCATGTGGGCCGGCTGCACCGAGCTGTTCAATCTGACGGGCCAGCCGGCGATGTCGGTGCCGCTCTACTGGAACGCGCGCGGGCTGCCGATCGGCGTGCAGTTCGTTGCACGGCACGCCGACGATGTGCTGCTGCTGAAGCTCGCGCGCCAGCTCGAGCAGGCGCGGCCGTGGTTCGACCGGCGGCCGCCGCTGATGCAGGCGCAACGCTGACGCAAGCGCCGGCGGCGCGACGGCGAAAAAAAACCCCGCCGGTTTGCCGCCGGCGGGGCTTTCGCGCATGCAACCGCGTGGCGGCGCTTACATCGACAGCCGTTCGCAGATGGTCCGCGTCGCGGACGCCGCATTCAGCGTGTAGAAATGCAGCCCCGGCACGCCCGCGTCGATCAGGCGCTGGCACAGGCTCGTAACGACGTCCGCGCCGAACGCGCGGATCGCGTCGCGATCGTCGCCGAAGCTCTCGAGCCGGCGCGCGACCCAGCGCGGCACTTCCGCGCCGCACATGTCGGAAAAGCGCATCAGCTGCGAGAAGTTCGTGATCGGCATGATGCCCGGCACGATCGGCACGTCGACGCCGAGCTTGCGCGCATCGTCGACGAAGCGGAAATACGCGTCCGCATTGAAAAAGTACTGCGTGATCGCGGAATTCGCGCCGGCTTTCACCTTGCGCGCGAAGTTCTCGAGATCGGCTTTCGGCGAACGCGATTGCGGGTGGTACTCGGGATAGCCTGCGACTTCGATGTGGAACCAGTCGCCATGCTGCGCGCGGATGAAGCTGACGAGCTCGGACGCGTAGCGCAGCTCGCCGACCTCGCCCATCCCCGACGGCAGATCGCCGCGCAGCGCGACGATGTGCCGGATCCCGTGCGAGCGGTACTGGTCGAGGATCGCACGCAGGCTGTCGCGCGACGAGCCGATGCACGACAGGTGCGGCGCGGCCTCGAGGCCGTCCTTCTGCATGTCGAGCACGGTGTCGAGCGTGCCTTGCTGCGTCGAGCCGCCGGCGCCGAACGTCACGGAGACGAATTTCGGCTTCAGCGGCAGCAGCTGCGCGCGCGTGGCCCGCAGCTTCTCGACGCCCTCCGCCGTCTTCGGCGGGAAGAATTCAAACGAAAGTTCGATCGGTTTCATGATTCGCAAGAGTGGGCCCGGCCGTCAGCCGATGTCGCGCTGCCCGAAGATCAGCGCGGACAGCAGCCACGACACGATGCTGTACAGGATCGAACCGAAGAACGCGGACCAGAAACCGGACACCTCGAAACCCTTCAGCAGCGACGACGCGAACCAGAAACACAGCGCGTTCACGACGAGGATGAATACGCCGAGCGTGACGATCGTGACGGGCAGCGTCAGCAGGATCAGCACCGGACGGATCACCGTGTTGATCAGGCCGAGCACGACCGCGATGATCAGCGCGGTGCCGAAGCTCTTGATGTGGATCGACGGCACGAGGTACGTGATGATCAGCAGCGCGAGGGCGTTGATGACCCAGGTGAGAATGACGCTCATGGAGGGCTCCGGTTCGGTTGTCGATCTGGTCGGTCAATGCGTTCGGTCGCCGCCGGCCACGGCGCGTGCCCGCGGGCGCGACGCGGCGGCCGGCGATCCGGCACGGTGCCGCCATCCCGCGCGCCCGACGCTGGCACGCGCGGCACGGCGGCGGCGCATCAGTAGCGGTAGTGGTTCGGCTTGAACGGGCCGTCCTTCTGCACGCCGATGTACGCGGCCTGCTCGTCGGACAGCACGGACAGGTTCGCGCCGATGCGCGCGAGGTGCAAGCGCGCAACCTTTTCATCGAGATGCTTCGGCAGCACGTACACCTTGTTCTCGTACTGGTCGCCGCGCGTGAAGAGTTCGATCTGCGCGAGCGTCTGGTTCGCGAACGAGTTCGACATCACGAACGACGGGTGGCCCGTCGCGCAGCCGAGGTTCACGAGGCGGCCTTCCGCCAGCAGGATGATGCGCTTGCCGTCCGGGAAGATGATGTGGTCGACCTGCGGCTTGATGTTTTCCCACTGGTACTGGCGGGTCGACGCGACGTCGATTTCCGAATCGAAGTGACCGATGTTGCAGACGATCGCGTTGTGGCGCATCGCCTTCATGTGATCGTGGTTGATCACGTGGTAGTTGCCGGTCGCCGTCACGAAGATGTCGGCCTTGTCGGCCGCATATTCCATCGTCACGACGCGGTAGCCTTCCATTGCCGCCTGCAGCGCGCAGATCGGATCGATTTCGGTGACCCACACGGTCGCGCCGAGGCCGCGCAGCGATTGCGCGCAGCCCTTGCCCACGTCGCCGTAGCCGGCGACGACCGCAACCTTGCCCGCGATCATCACGTCGGTCGCGCGCTTGATGCCGTCGACGAGCGACTCGCGGCAGCCGTACAGGTTGTCGAACTTCGATTTCGTGACCGAGTCGTTCACGTTGAACGCCGGGAACGGCAGGCGGCCGTCCTTTTCCATCTGGTACAGGCGGTGCACGCCGGTCGTGGTTTCCTCGGTCACGCCCTTGATGTGCGCGAGGCGCTTCGAATACCAGTTCGCGTCGATGTCGAGGTGCTTCGCGATCGACTTGTACAGCGCGACTTCTTCTTCGTTGGTCGGCTTCGCGATCACCGAACGGTCCTTCTCGGCCTTCGAGCCGAGAATCAGCAGCAGCGTTGCGTCGCCGCCGTCGTCCAGGATCATGTTCGCGAATTCGCCGTTCGGCCATTCGAAGATGCGGTGCGAGAACTCCCAGTATTCGTCGAGCGACTCGCCCTTGAACGCGAACACCGGCGTGCCGGCTTCGACGATCGCGGCAGCGGCGTGGTCCTGCGTCGAGAAGATGTTGCACGATGCCCAGCGCACGTCCGCGCCGAGCGCCTTCAGCGTCTCGATCAGCACGCCGGTCTGGATCGTCATGTGCAGCGAACCGGCGATGCGCGCGCCCTTCAGCGGCTGCTGCGCCTTGTATTCGTCGCGGATCTGCACGAGGCCCGGCATTTCGGTCTCGGCGATGTTCAGCTCCTTGCGGCCCCAGCCTGCAAGCGCCATGTCGGCGACGACGTAATCGTTGGAAACCTTGGAATCGATAATGGCGTTCATCACGCCCTCCTTTCTAAAAAAGTTCTAGAAATTGGTGACGTGAGCGCCGTTCAGGAAGCGGGGCCGGCGCGCATCTCGCCGCACGGCTGCTTGGTGAAGCTCTCCGAGCCTGGCGGACGCAGATGGTCCGTCGCAACGCTCCTCGGAAAACGGGTGGGATTGTAGCAAATCGGCGCGGGAATTGTGCGCCGCGCGCACCACGCGCGGCGTCGGCGCGCGTGGGAGGCGATGAAGGGGTCAGTTCTCCGCGCCGACCCACGCCTGTTCGCGCAGCCGCGCGCGCAGACGCGCGACCGCCTGGCTGTGCAGCTGGCACACGCGCGACTCGCTGACCTCGAGCACCGCGCCGATCTCGCGCAGGTTCAGCCCGCGCTCGTAGTACAGCGACATCAGCAGTTTCTCGCGCTCGGGCAGCCGGTCGATCGCCTCGACGAGCGCCTCGCGCAGATGCTCGTCGAGCAGCGCCGACAACGGATCGGCGTGATCGACGCGGTAGCGGTCGAGAAACGGCTCGTCGTCGGCCGCGCGATCGAAATCCTCGTAGTAGATCAGCTGGCTGCCGTGCAGGTCCTGCAGCATCCCCTGGTATTCGTCGAGCGGCATCTTCAGATGCTCGGCGATCTCGGCCTCGCTCGCCGAACGGCCGAGCTGCTGCTCGACCTGGTGCACCGCGTACTCGACCTCGCGCGACGTCTTGCGCAGGCTGCGCGGCAGCCAGTCGTTGCTGCGCAGCTCGTCGAGCATCGCGCCGCGGATGCGCTGCGTCGCGTAGGTCTCGAACTGCGCGCCCTGGTCTTCCTTGTAGCGGCCGGCCGCGTCCATCAGGCCGATCATGCCGGCCTGGATCAGGTCGTCGAGGTCGACGCTCGCCGGCATCTTCGCGACGAGCTGCAGCCCGAGACGCCGCACGAGCGGCGCGTATTGGGCGAGCACGTCGGCCTGGGTCATCTTTCCCTGAGCGTTGTACATCATGGCTCTCTCCTTCCGGTGGCGCTCACGCGGCGTGCGCCGCACCCGCCTCGTAAGACGGCTTGCCGCCCGCATGGACGGCGCGGCCGGCGCCCGGGCCCGGGCGCATCGGCCAGTACAGCAGGTCGGCGGCAATCTGCCGGTAATCGCGCGCGGCCGACGACGACGGAAACGCGTCGACCGCGGTATGCATCAGGTCGCGCGCATGCTCGACGAGCGGATCGGCGCTCACGCAGCCGGCGTCGTCAATCGACACCGTCAGGTAGCGGCTCGCGACGCCCGCGAGATTGTCGAACGCGGTCTTCGCATCCGCGTGACTGCCGACGTGGTTGGTCAGCACGCGGAACTGCGCGATCGCGTGCGCAAAATGCAGGCGCTTCATGCACGCATACGCCTCGGTGATCGCCTGCGCGGCGACGCGCGTGACGATCAGCACGTCGTGCGCCTCGCGCGCGAGCGCCGAGAACCCGCCGTCCGCGCCGAGTTGCGCGTCGACCAGCACGATGTCGGCCTGCCCGTCGATGAAGTCGCTCAACTGCGTGTCGCTGTAGCCGTCGCGTGCAAGCCGCGCAGCCGCGCACAGCCCGAAGCCGGCCGCCACCCGCGTGCGCTCGCCGTCGCGCAGCCACGCGCCGCCGAGCGTCGCCGCGGCCGATTGCACGTCAGCGCGCTCGTCGACGACGAGCACGTCCTTGCCGAGCGCGGTCAGCGCGGCCGCGACGTTGACGACGGTCGACGTGCAGCCGACGCCGGTCGGCCCGCCCGTCACCGCGACGATGCGCGACGCGCGCCCGGCGAGCAGGCGCCGCAGCCCTTCGGCCTGGTCGATGATCCGTTTATCCAAATCGCACCTCGTGCAGCTCGGCGGTGGAACGTGCGGTCAGTGCGGAGAGCAGCGTCGGCATGTCCTCGTCTTGCGGCACGAAGGGCGAGCCGTCGCGCGGCACACAGAACGCGCTTTTCAGCAGGAACCGGGTCGACGCGACGTACAGGTTCTCCGGCACCTTCTGGCCGGTCGACACGTAGTGAACCGGCAGCTTGTAGCGGATCACCGTGTCGAGCACGCCGCCGAGATGTGTCGCCTCGTCGAGCTTGGTCAGGATGCAGCCGGCGAGATCGGGATACTCGGCCGCGCTGCGGTACGCCTGGACGACCTCGTTGAGCGTGTCGCCGTGGCTCGTCGCGTTGAGCAGCAGCAGGCGCTGCACCGGCGCGTTCGCACCATGCAGCATCGCGATCTGGTCGGACAGCGCACGGTCGCGCTGGCTCATGCCGATCGTGTCGATCAGCACGATGTGCTTGTTGCGCAGCTCGGACAGCGCGAGTTCGAGATCGCCCGCGTCCTTCACCGCGTGCACGGGCACGCCGAGAATCTTGCCGAAGATGCGCAGCTGCTCGTGGCCGCCGATCCGGTAGCTGTCGGTGGTCAGCAGCGCGACCTTGCTTGCGCCGAAGCGCATCACGCAGCGCGCGGCGAGCTTCGCGGTCGTCGTGGTCTTGCCGACGCCGGTCGGCCCCATCAGCGCGAACACGCCGCCGCGCTCCATCAGCGCATCCTCGTTTTCGAGCACCGGCAGGTTCGCCGCGAGCACCGACTGCGCCCACTCGGCCGCCTGCTCGAAGGTCTGAGCGCCGTCGCCGGAAGGCAGGTTGTCGACCAGCATGCGCACCAGTTGCGCGGAGAAACCGGCCGAGAACAGGTGCTTGCCCAGCGCGCCGTGCACCGGGCTGCGGCGCTGCCGGTCGTGCCACATCAGGCTGTCGAACTGCTCTTCCATCATCCCGCGCATCGCGCCGAGCTCGTTCATCACCGTGCCGGTGACGATCTGCTCGATTCGCGCGTTCACCGCGTCGGCCACCGCGGCGGCGGCGTCGGCCGACAGGCGCGTGCGCTCGCCGGGCTTCGCGGTGCTCGTTTCGGTCGCGCGGGCAGCCGCGGCGGCCGGCATCCGGCGCTCGGCGTCGCGCACGATGTCGCGCGCCCAGCCGGGCGGCGTCGCGGACGCGGCGCCCTGCTG
>NZ_JAGSTV010000025.1:0-39380 GCF_018148075.1 Burkholderia sp. AU19243 | reverse complement strand
TCGCATCGTCGAGCACGAGCAGCTCGCCCTGCGTCTTGTTGAAGCCGCGGCTCACGTGGTCGACGCGCAGGATTTCGTCGCCGAGGCGCGGCGGCTGAAGCGGCTGGGACGTCTGGACAGGGGCGTTTACAGCATTCGGATTGTGCATCGCGTTTCGCTCTCAATCGGTCTCAGTCGAGCCGCAGCTTCGCTTCGGCGAAGGCATACAGCGGGCGCCACAACAGGCGGTTGAACAGGGTAACGAACAGGGACATCACGGCGATGCCCAGGATGATCTTCGGGAAGTCGCCGGCGGCAGTGGTCTGCGCGATATACGCGCCGAGGCCGTGCGCCTCGATCCGGGTCGTGCCCCACTGCACCGCTTCCGACACGATGCTCGCGTTCCACGCGCCGCCCGACGCGGTAATCGCGCCGGTCACGTAGTACGGGAAGATGCCGGGCAGAATCGCCTGCCGCCACCATTGCCAGCCGCGGATCCGGAAGTTCGTCGCCGCCTCGCGATAGTCGTTCGGATAGGACGTCGCGCCGGCGATCACGTTGAAAAGGATATACCACTGCGTGCCGAGCACGATCAGCGGCGACAGCCAGATGTCGGCGTTCAGGTGAAAGCGTGCGATCACGATCACGAACACCGGGAACAGCAGGTTGGCCGGGAATGCGGCGAGGAACTGCGCGAGCGGCTGCAGCTTCTCGGCGAGCTTCGGGCGCAGCCCGATCCACACGCCGACCGGCACCCAGATCACCGACGCGATCGCGATCAGCACGACCACGCGCAACAACGTGATCAGCCCGAGCATGATCACGTGCCCAACCTCGGCCATCGTCACGCCGGTCGCGACGAAGCTGACGACACGCCACACGATGTACGCGGTGCCGGCCAGCAACAGCGCCGCCCATGCGATGTCGACCGTGCGCGACGCCTTCTTCTCGACTTTCGGCAGCGTAAAGCGCATCGCCCCCGACAGCGGCAGGCGCAGCGGAATCCGCGCGGCCTTCGCGAAGAACCAGCCGGCTGGCACGAGCAGCTGATGGATCAGCCGCGTGCGGCGCACCAGGTCGAGCAGCCACGATTGCGGCGCGTCGCCAGACGCGGTGTTCTCCATCCGGAACTTGTCGGCCCACGCGATCAGCGGCCGGAACAGCAACTGATCGTACGCGAGGATCACGACGGTCATCGTCAGGATCACCCAGCCGATCGCGCCGAGGTTTTTGTCCGAGATCGCCTGCGCGAGATATGCGCCGATGCCCGGCAGCGTGATCGTCTGGTTGCCGACGGTGATCGCCTCCGACGCGACGACGAAGAACCAGCCGCCCGACATCGACATCATCATGTTCCAGATCAGCCCCGGCATCGAGAACGGCACCTCGAGTTTCCAGAACCGCTGCCACGACGTCAGATGGAAGCCGCGCGACACTTCGTCCAGATCGCGCGGCACCGTGCGCAGCGACTGGTAGAAGCTGAACGTCATGTTCCATGCCTGGCTCGTGAAGATCGCGAAGATCGCGGCGAGCTCGGCGCCGAGCACGCGGCTCGGAAACAGCGCGAGGAAAAACGTGACCGTAAACGAGATGAAGCCGAGCACCGGCACCGATTGCAGGATGTCGAGGACCGGGATCAGCACCATGCCCGCACGGCGGCTCTTGGCCGCGAGCGTGCCGTACACCAGCGTGAACGCGAGCGACGCGACCATCGCGGCGAGCATCCGCAGCGTGGTGCGCAACGCGTATTCGGGCAGGTTCGCCGGATCGAGCGAAATCCTCTGGGTCTGGAGGGTCCCGATCGGCGCCATCGTTTCATGGAAGCCGACAACTGCCATCGCGATCAGGCAGATGATCAGCGGGAACGCGATGAAGTCCCATCGGTTCGGCAGGACGCGCCACGCGGACGCGTTGGCGGTCCGGTTCGGATTGAAGAATCCGACGTCCATCAGGCGCCCTCCCCGGTAAGGCCGAACGAAGCCGGCAGACGATGTTGATTCATGGCAAAGCGCACGGGCGCGGTAATTCGACGCGGTAATTCGATTGATTCACGATTTCACGCCGGCGCGACGCGCCGTGCGTTCAGGCTGCGCCCCGGCAGGCCGAGTCGGGCCGCGACGGCACGACACTACACCAACCTGTATTTCAGGTTCAACCGTCCGGGGCCAGGCGCGGCGCCGGGCGGCGCACGGATCGTGCCCGGCGCGCGTGCGGACGGCGCGCGGCGCGGTGCGGAGCAGCCCGGCCGCAGTCTGTCGGCCGGCATGCAGGCCCCGAATTATGCCGTGATCCGGGCCGGCCGGGAACCCGGCAGCCGCACATGGGCGCAAACCGGGCCGGCCGTCAGCGGACGGTCAAGCGAAGCAGGTATGATCGGGGCTGGCCCCCGGCATCGGTCGACCGACCGCCGCCGGGCATCGACCGACCAGCGGGAGGAAGGGAATGGCAGGAAATTTGGTGATCGTCTGCCGCGATCAGGACGCCGATGCGTTCTACGAGCTGATGCAGGAATACGGGTCGTTCCAGACCCGGCTGTCGTCGACGGCGTGGTACCTGAACATGAACGTGGTGCCGGAATCGCTGCAGGAGGAAATCCTGGAGCGCCTCGGCCGCTACACGACCGTCTATATCTTCGAGGCCACGAGCGTGACCTACAACACCATCGACAGCAACGCCGCCGAAACGCTCGGCACACTGTTCGGCGAATGATGCCGCGCGGCGCCTGCCGGGCAGGCGCCGCATTGGCCGCTTACGCGGCCTGCGCGTGAGGCTCGTCCTTCGGCACCACGTCGAACGGAAACGTCATCGCGACGCGCAGGCCGCCCTCGGGACGGTTGCCGATCTCGCAGGTCCCGCCTAGCCGTTGCACGAGCCGCTCGACGATCGCGAGCCCGAGCCCGCTGTGGCCGTTCCCGCCGCGCGCAGGGTCGAGCCGCACGAACGGCCGCGTCGCGGCCGCCAGGTCGCGCGGCGCGATCCCGCCCCCGCTGTCACTGACCGACAGCACATAACCGGCCGGCGTGCGCGCCGTCTCGACCAACACGGGCGGCGCACCATACGCATGCGCGTTGTCGAGCAGGTTCGACAGAATCCGGTCGAGCGTCGCGGTCGGCAGCCGGAAGGCGCCGTCCGCGGCCAGATGCGTCTCGACCGGCGGCGCGTTCGGCGCGACCGCACGATAGCTGCGCGCAATCCGCTCGCAGGTCTGGTCGACCGGCACCGGCTCGCTGCGATCGGCTCCGCCGTGCGCGAACACGAGGAACTGGTCGACGATGTGCGACATCGAGTCGACGTCGCGCACGACGCCATCGCGCAGCCGCGCGTCATCCATCATCTCGGCGCGCAGACGCATCCGCGCGAGCGGCGTGCGCAGGTCGTGCGCGACGCCGGCCAGCATCACCGCGCGGTCGTTCTCCGCTTGCGACACCTGCTCGACCATCTGATTGAAGCCGTGCGTGAGCTGGCGCAGCTCGCGCGGCCCGCGCTCGCGCAGCGGCGGCACCGGCTGGCCGCGGCCGAAGCGCGCGACCGCGCGCGCCAGCGAGCGCAGAGGCTGCTGCAGCTGCCACGCCGCGAACAGAGCGGCGATCACGCCAGCCGAAAAGATCGTGCCGAGCCACAGCAGCATCCGGTCGAGCGAACGCGGCGGGCGCAGCGGCTGCACCGGCACGACGATCCAGTTCCGGTCGGTCGGCTCCTTGACCCACAGCACCGGCGGATGGCCCGGCGCGCCGATCGCGACCTGCGTGCCCGGCGGCATCCGGTCGCTCACGTCGTCGCGGAACCGCTTCAGCGGTGCCGGCAGGTTGGACGCGTCGCCCTTCGGAACGTCGGGGCTGTCCGGCGCCACGAGCCGCACGCGCGACGGCAGCGGCTGGTCCGGCGTGCGCTCGACGTGCTGGCGCACCGCATCGACGAGGAACGCGGCCTCCTCGACCGCGTAACGCGTCTGCATCTGGTGGCGCTCGAGCCGCATCGCGAAGAACCACGCGAAGTGGGACAGTAGCAGCACGCCGACGACCAGCAGGGCCAGTCGCCCGAACAGTGAATCAATGGGTTTGCGCATGGGCCTCGCCGTCGGGCACGAATACGTACCCGCGCCCGCGCACCGTCTGGATGAAGCGCGGCGTCGACGGATCCGTTTCGAGGATGCGGCGCAGTCGCCACACCTGGACGTCGATGCCGCGATCGGTGCCGTCGTACTCGGGCCCGTGCAGCAGCTCGAGCAGTCGCTCGCGCGTAAGCGTGCGCAGCGCGTGGTTTACGAAGATTTTCAGCAGCGCGAATTCGCTGCTCGACAGGGTTGCCGGCTTGCCGTCGACCGACAGCGTGCGCGCCTGGAAGTCGAGCACGAAGCGGCCGAACGCGAACGGCTCGCGCTGCTCGGGCGCCGCAGCCGAAGGCGTCGCACGGCGGCGGCGCAGCACGGCCTGCACGCGCGCAAGCAGCTCGCGCGGATTGAACGGCTTGCCGAGGTAGTCGTCCGCGCCGAGTTCGAGGCCGACGATGCGGTCGACGTCGTCCGCGCGCGCGGTCAGCATGATCACGGGGATGTCGTCGCCGGCCGCGCGCAACTGGCGCAGCGCGGTCAGGCCGTCCACCCCCGGCATCATCAGGTCCAGCACGATCAGGTCGGGCCGCTCGCGCTCGAGGCGCTTCTCGAGCGACGCCGCGTCGTGCAGCACGGACACTTCCATCCCCTGGCGCACGAGATAGTCGCGCAGCAGGTCTCGGAGTTCTTGGTCGTCGTCGACGATGAGGATCTGGGTAGTCATGGCTGGAAGTTTAGCGCGCGAGCGCGGAGTCGAAGAACGATACAAAGGTGCGAAAGGGTTACTGCGGGTTACCGCGCAAGGGAACTGTAATGCTCGGTAACCCGGCGGCGATCCCGCGTAACACCGGGCCGGGGGTGCACCGCTAACCTGCGTCTTACCGGATGCGGCATGCGGACCACCCCGCGCACCGTATCGCCGGACCTTTCGATTCAAGGAGTTTCCGAAATGTATAAGAAGACTTCCCGCGTGGCCATTGCGGCCGCCACCGTGCTCGCTCTCGCATTCGGCGCCGCGCATGCCGCGCAGCCCGACGACATGCCGCCGCCGGGCGGCCCCGGCATGCACCAGATGCACCCCGGCCATGAAGGCGGCCCGTTCGGCGTGCTCATGAAACTGCACGACCAGCTCAAGCTCAACGCGTCGCAGGAACAGCAGTGGCAGACGGCCGTCAACACGATGAAGCAGAACCATGAAGCGATGCGCAAGAGCCACGAGCAGATGCGCGAGCAATTCAAGGCGCAGCAGAATCAGCCGATCCTCGACCTGAACGCGATGCACGCGGCCCGCCAGCAGGCCGAGCAGCAGAACGCGCAGCTGCGCGAGCAAAGCGCGGCCGCATGGCTGGCGTTCTACAACGGGCTGAACGACCAGCAGAAGACGACGGTCAGCACCGCGCTCAAGCAGCAGTTCGCGCAGATGGAGCAGCGTCACGAGAAGATGAAGCAACGCTGGGAGCAGCACCGCGCGGCCAAGGCCGCGTCGGCACCGGCGCAGTAAGCCGGCTGGCCGCCTTGCAGGGCGGCTTCGAGGGGGACGCGGGCGCCCGGGGCCGCGTCCCCCTTTCATTTCACGCGACGTCGAACAGCAGCACCTCGGCCGCGCGGCCACGTGCGAACGCGACCGTGTCGACGCCCGCGATCCGCACACCGTCGCCGGCGGCCAGCGCATGTCCGTTGACTTCCACGTCGCCGCGCGCGACATGCACGTAGGCCTGGCGCGCGACCGGCACGTCGAATGCGGCTTCCTCGTCGCCGTCGATCAGCCCGGCGAAGATCCGTGCGTCCGCGCGCAGCGGCAACGCGCCGTCGTCGCCGTCCGACGATGCGACGAGCCGCAAGCGGCCGCGCTTGTCGGCGTCGGCGAAATGCCGCTGCGCATAGCCCGGCCGCCCGCCGGGTTCGGCCGGCTGCAGCCAGATCTGCAGCAGGTGCAGTGCGCGATCGCGCGACGCATTGGTCTCGCTGTGCACGAGGCCCGTGCCCGCACTCACCCGCTGGACGCCGCCGGCGCGTACGATCGCGCCATTGCCAAGGCTGTCGCGATGCGCAAGTGCGCCATCCAGCACGTACGTGACGATTTCGAAATCCCGGCGCGGCTGCATGCCAAAGCCGCGGGTCGGCGCGATCCGGTCCTCGCACAGCACGCGCAGCGCGCGGAACGGCGGATGCTGGGTTGCCGCGTGGCCGGCGAGCGGGAAGCTGTGGCTCGATTCGAGCCAGCCCTGACGCGTATGGCAGCGGTCGGCGGCGCGGCGGATCTGGAACATGGGGCGGCACTCCGGCAGGCGGGTATTCTTGGTTCGGGTTTACCTGCACTCTAGGGGCGCGCCGTGCGCGCCACAATCCGCCGCCCGCGCACCGCATCGTTGCATTCACGCGCCCAATCGGCGCAATACTCGTTGTGAATACCACCACCGCAGCAACAGCCGGTTCGAGGAATCGATCGGTTGTGCCGGATTGCCGTTTTCCGGGTATCGCGTTCGGGTAAAATACCGCCCTTTTGGCGTCCGCCCGTCCGGCGGATGCCGTTGCCAGCGCGCCGAAACACGATTTTTGGCCGTCTAGAATACGCCGCGGCGCCCGACACGACCGGCCGCGAGCGCCCCCCGGAAGTGAGCGACAACAGCATGGAAATGAAGAAGGCCGCCCTGTGCGCCGCCCTCGCCCTCGTGGCGGGCAGCGCCTTCGCGAAAGAGTGGAAGACCGTGCGGATCGGCGTCGATGCGAGCTACCCGCCGTTCGAGTCGACCGCGCCTAGCGGCGAGATCGTCGGTTTCGACGTGGATCTCACCAAGGAAATCTGCAAGCGGATCAACGTGAAGTGCGTGTGGGTCGCGCAAGATCTCGACGGAATCATCCCGGCGCTGAAGGCGAAGAAGTACGACGTCATCGTGTCGTCGCTGACCGTCACGGACAAGCGCCGCGAACAGATCGACTTCTCCGACAAGGTGTACGACGCCCCCGCGCGGATGATCGCGAAGGCGGGCTCGCCGCTGCTGCCGACGGTCGCGTCGCTCAAGGGCAAGCGCGTCGGCGTCGAGCAGGGTTCGACGCAGGAATCGTACGCAAAGGCGTACTGGGAACCGCAGGGCGTGACGATCGTGCCCTACCAGAACCAGGACCAGGTCTATGCCGATCTCGGCTCGGGCCGCCTCGATGCGACGCTGCAGGACGAGCTCCAGGCCGACTACGGCTTTCTGCGCACGCCGCGCGGCAAGGGTTTCGCATTTGCCGGACCGGAAGTGAAGGATCCGAAAACGATCGGCGACGGCACCGCGATCGGCCTGCGCAAGGAAGACACCGATCTGAAGCTCAAGATCAACAAGGCGCTGGCCGACATGCACAAGGACGGCACGTACGACCGGCTGTCGCACAAGTATTTCGCGTTCAGCGTCTATTCGGCTCGCTGAGCTGCAACGATGGGAGCGGATGCGGGGGCGGCCCCGCGTCCGGGCAACACAGGCAGTCAACCGCGCGCCGCCCGCCCGATCGCCCGACGCTTCGCGCGACGGGCCTGACCGGCACCGATGCCGGGGGCGGACGGCGATGATACGCACGGGGGCGTTCCGCGCAGCATGGCGGGCGCGTCTTTCCGGGCGCACCGCGTGCGCCCTCCGGGACCACACCAGGGACCACATATGTTTCTACAAGGCTACGGCCCGCTGATCCTCGCCGGCACCTGGCAGACCGTCAAACTGGCGGTGCTTTCGCTCGCGCTGTCGTTCGTGCTGGGCCTGCTCGGCGCGGGCGCGAAGCTGTCGCGCAACCGCTTCACGAACGGCGTCGGCACCGTCTACACGACGCTGATCCGCGGCGTCCCCGATCTCGTGCTGATGCTGCTGCTGTTCTACAGCCTGCAGATCTGGCTGAACGTCGCGACCGACGCGCTCGGCTGGGACCAGATCGACATCGACCCGTTCCTCGCGGGCGTGCTCGTGCTGGGGTTCATCTACGGCGCATATTTCACCGAGACTTTCCGCGGCGCGTTCCTGTCGGTGCCGCGCGGCCAGCTCGAGGCCGGCAGCGCGTACGGGATGACCAACTGGCAGGTGTTCACGCGCATCATGTTCCCGCAGATGATGCGCTTCGCGCTGCCGGGCATCGGCAACAACTGGCAGGTGCTCGTGAAGTCGACCGCACTCGTGTCGATCATCGGCCTCGCGGACGTCGTGAAGGCGTCGCAGGACGCCGGCAAAGGCACGCTGCGGTTCTTCTTCTTCACGCTGATCGCCGGCGCCGTCTACCTCGCGATCACGACGATCTCGAATTTCGTGCTGATGTGGCTCGAAAAGCGCTACTCGACCGGTGTCCGCAAGGCTGACCTATGATCGAACTCATTCAAGAATACTGGCGCAACTACCTCTACACCGACGGCTTCCGGATCACCGGCGTCGCGATCACGCTGTGGCTGCTCGTCGTGTCGATCGGCCTCGGCTTCTGCCTGTCGGTGCCGCTCGCGGTGGCCCGCGTGTCGAAGAAGAAGTGGCTGTCGGGCGCCGTGTGGCTGTACACGTACGTGTTCCGCGGCACGCCGCTCTACGTGCAGTTGCTGCTCTGCTACACCGGCCTCTACAGCCTGCAGATCGTACGCGGCACGCCGTTGCTCGATGCGTTCTTCCGCGACGGCATGCACTGCACGCTGCTCGCGTTCACGCTGAACACCTGCGCGTACACCACCGAGATCTTCGCGGGCGCGATCAAGGCGACGTCGTACGGCGAGATCGAGGCCGCCCGCGCGTACGGGATGTCGACCTTCACGATGTATCGCCGCGTGATCCTGCCGTCCGCGTTGCGCCGTTCGCTGCCGCTGTACAGCAACGAAGTGATCCTGATGCTGCACGCGACGACCGTCGCGTTCACCGCGACCGTGCCCGACATCCTGAAGATCGCGCGCGACGTCAACTCGGCGACGTACATGTCGTTCCACGCATTCGGCATCGCCGCCCTGCTCTATCTCGTGATCTCGTTCACGCTCGTGTGGCTGTTCCGCCAGGCCGAGCGTCGCTGGCTCGCGTATCTGCGCCCGCAAGGCAAGTAAGTTTCCGCAGGAATATTGATGAATTCCCAGACTCAAAAGCTTTTCGTCGACGATCTCCACAAGCGGTACGGCGACAACGAGGTGCTCAAGGGCGTGTCGCTGAAGGCGAACTCGGGCGACGTGATCAGCGTGATCGGCTCGTCCGGTTCCGGCAAGAGCACGATGCTCCGCTGCATCAACTTCCTCGAGCAGCCGAACGCGGGCCGCATCTTCGTCGACGGCGAGGAAGTCCGGACCGCGCTCGACAAGACGGGCGCGCTGCGCGCGGCCGATCCGAAGCAACTGCAGCGCGTGCGCACGAAGCTGTCGATGGTGTTCCAGCACTTCAATCTGTGGTCGCACATGAACGTGATCGAGAACGTGATGGAAGCGCCCGTCAACGTGCTCGGAATCCCGAAGAAGGAAGCCGAGGATCGCGCGCGCGAGTATCTCGAGAAAGTCGGCCTCGCGCCGCGCGTCGAAAAGCAGTATCCGTCGCACCTGTCGGGCGGCCAGCAGCAGCGCGTCGCGATCGCGCGCGCGCTCGCAATGCATCCGGACGTGATGCTGTTCGACGAACCGACTTCCGCACTCGATCCGGAACTCGTCGGTGAAGTGCTGAAGGTGATGCAAAAGCTCGCTGAGGAAGGCCGCACGATGATCGTCGTCACGCACGAGATGGGCTTCGCGCGCAACGTGTCGAACCACGTGATGTTCCTGCACCAGGGGCGCGTGGAAGAAGAAGGCGTACCGTCCGAGGTGTTCGCGAATCCGAAGAGCGAGCGCCTGCGCGCGTTCCTGTCGGGCAGCCTGAAGTAACGCGCCGCGCGTTACGCAGCACGAGCGGGCGCCATCCGGCGCCCGCTTTGCGTTTACGCGGCGTCGACCGGCGCGGCGTGGGCGAACGCGCGCAGCGCGTCGCCCGCGAGCCGGTAGCGTACCCATTCGCTCTGCGGCGCCGCGCCGACGCTTTCGTAGAAGCGGATCGCGGGCTCGTTCCAGTCGAGCACGCTCCATTCGAAGCGCCCGCAGCCGGTGTCCACCGCGATGCGCGCGAGCGCCTTCAGCAGCCGCAGCCCGGCGCCCGCGCCGCGAAAGCGCGGCGATACGTACAAATCCTCGAGATACAGCCCCTGGCGGCCGAGCCACGTCGAATAAGAGAAGAAATACACGGCGAAGCCGGCCGGCTCGCCGTCGACCTCGCAAATCAGCGCGCGCGCCGGCGTGTCCTCGCCGAACAGGCTGCGCTCGAGCGATGCGTGCGTTGCGATCACTTCATGCTCGGCCTTCTCGTAGATGGCCAGCTCGGTGATGAAACGCAGGATTTGCGGCACGTCGGCGACGGTAGCGGAACGGATGTCGATTTGCACGATTGGGGCCCTCCCCGGCCCGGGCTGAATACGGAATGCGGCGCCCGCGATCGCGGGTGGCGCAGGTCAAGTCGACATGCTACGGTCACGCCTGAACTGCAGGAAGTGCAGTTTCTTCATCGAGACATGAACATGATGCATCCCGACCTGCGCCGGCTCGACCTGAACCTGCTGCTTGCGTTCGACGCGCTGTACCGCCACCGGTCGGTCGCCGCGGCCGCCCACGAGCTGGCGATGAGCCCGTCCGCGCTGAGCCATGCGCTCGCGCGGCTGCGCGATGCGATCGGCGACGCTCTGTTCGTGCGGCTCGGCAACGAGATGCAGCCGACCGTGCGCGCCGACGACATTGCCAGCTGGGCCGGCGACGCGCTCGACACGATGTCGAAAGGGCTTTCCCGCGCACGCCGCTTCGATGCGGCGCAAAGCGACCGCACGTTCGTGTTCGCCGCGACCGACTACACGGCATTCGCCGTGCTGCCCGCATTGCTCGCGCGCATCGAGCGGGTCGCGCCGCGGCTGAAGATCCGCGTCGTTCATTCGGACCGAAAGATCTCGATCGACGAGCTCGCGGCCGGCCGGATCGATTTCGCGCTCGGATACCACGAGGAATCGGCCGCCGACGCGCCTGGCATCGAGGATTTCGACTGGTTCTCTGACGACTACGTGGTCATTGCGAGCGCCACGCACCCGGACATCCGCCGGCGGCTGACGCTCGACCAGTATCTGGCCGCGCGACACGCGGTCGTCACGCCGTGGAACGAGCCGCGCGGCGTAGTCGACTACGTGCTGGACCGGCTCGGTCTCGCGCGGCAGGTCGCCGTGCAACTGCCGACCGTGCTCGCCGCCCCGTTCGTGATCGCGGAATCTGCGCTGCTGATGACGGTGCCGAACCGCGCCGCACAGACGCTGCGCGGTGCGGCGCCGATCCGCATTTTCCCGGCGCCGTTCGAGATTCCGCGCTACACGATCAAGGTGTACTCGCACGCGAAGCATGCGCGCACCGACGCGCACCGCTGGCTGCGCGCGCAGTTGCTCGCTGCACGGCCGGCGCTCGATTGAGGCCGGGACGCTCGCGCAGCAGCCGGCGGCACCCCGAGCCACTCGCGTTCAGCGCGCCGCACGGCGCCTCCGAAGCGTCGTCAATTTATTACGAAATACTTACCAATTCACACCGAGACGCGCTTACGCTCGCGGCCGCCACGTCGTCAATAGTGGCAATCCTTGACCCACGCTCGCCGAAACCGTGTCTGCCTTGTCGGACAAGGGTTTTCCTGCCCCCGACGCCCCGTCCGGCACCCACCGCGCACCGTGTTGCATGGCAAATTGGCGACACGTGTTAGTCAAACAACGATTTCCGTCGCCACAAAATTGTATTTTTGCTAAATTAGTAACCAAAGTAGCAAAACGAAAGTCGTGAAATGTAGTTTAGCTTCACGACACAACAAGGAGACCCCGCAAGCCGACCCGGCCGCGCGGGACCGCTCAACGGTTTTCCGTCCGCTTGCCCGCGTGCCGCGCTTACCGGCCCTGCACGAGGTCTCCCTGGTTATCCCGCTTTTCGCTTTTGCCCGACGTTCGCTGCGCCGGGCATCTCGTGCAGTCTGGGTTGACTTTTTGACAGGGTATGGAGGAGATGATGAAGAAAGCTTTGGTCGCGGCCGCGCTGATGGCTGCTGGGGTGGTTACGGCGCACGCGCAGAGCAGCGTGACGCTGTATGGTCGCCTGGATGCCGGCCTTGAGTACCTGAACGGCCTGCAGAACGGCCACCAAGTGCGCGCGGAAAGCGGCGACTGGGGCACGAGCCTGTGGGGCTTGAAGGGCAGCGAAGACATCGGTGGCGGCAACAAGATCCTGTTCCACCTCGAAGGCGCGTTCAACACGATGACGGGCGGCTTCAGCGGCTCGATCTGGGATCGTTTCGCGACCGTCGGCATCTCCAACGACCGCTACGGTACGCTGCTGCTGGGTCGCGAACTCGCGATCGCGAACGGCGTGTGGGACTTCGATCCGTTCGGTCAGTCGGCATGGTCGACGGCATCGCTCGTGCGCGGCCGCAACTGGAACAAGACCAGCAACAACGTGTCGTACCAGTCGCCGTCGCTGTATGGCCTCGACTTCTACGGCCAGTTCTCGTTCTCGAACTCGACCAGCTTCAACGGCAATACGACGGCCGGCCAACCGGGCCGCGCCATGGGCGGTCAGGTCACCTATACGAATTCGCTGTTCCAGTTGCGCGGCATCTACGACGAAACGCGCGACAGCAACGGCCGCTTCTCGGACGTGTTCAACTACTCGCGCGAATACTTCGCCGGCGTGAACGTGTTCCTCGGCCAGTTCAAGCTTCAGGCGGCTTACCAGGCATCGCACGCCGACGGCAGCGGCGGCCCGGCGGTCAACGCCGGCGTGACGGGCACGCAACAGGTCTGGGGCGGCGTGACGTGGCAGGCAACGCCGGCCGCAGCGCTGATCGCGGCGGTGTACCACGTGAACGCGAACCACGGCGGCGGCAACGCGAACATCTACACGGTCGGCGGTTCGTACAACATCTCGAAGCGCACGCTGTTCGACGTCCAGGTCGCGACGGTGCGCAACAGCTCGACGGCCAACTTCGGCCTGAACGCGAACGGTGCAGGCACCGCCGTGTCGACCGGCAACCCGCATCCGGGCGGCAGCCAGACCGGCGTCTACGCCGGCATCCAGCACCTGTTCTGATCAGGCGCCGTTCAGAGAACGAATCGACAACACTTTCCACGCTGCTGCGAGAGGCGCGTATCGGTGCGGTACCCACCCGGGTATCGCACCTTTTTTTATTGGCGGGCCATGCTCGCGCATCCCGCGGCCCGCGCGGTTCAAGCGGCTGGAAAGCGGCCAGGAAGCGAGCGCCGCGCAACCGAATGAACGGGCGCGATCCTCAGACCGCCGCTTCGTTCTCTTCGCCGGTGCGGATACGGATCACGCGCTCGACGTCCGACACGAAGATCTTGCCGTCGCCGATCTTGCCGGTGCGGGCCGCACCGATCACCGCGTCGATCACCTGATCGACCTGCGCTTCCGCGACGACCACCTCGATCTTCATCTTCGGCAGGAAATCGACGACGTATTCGGCGCCGCGATACAGCTCGGTGTGCCCCTTCTGGCGGCCGAAGCCCTTCACTTCCGTCACGGTCAGGCCCGTCAGGCCCACTTCGGCGAGCGCTTCGCGGACTTCGTCCAGCTTGAACGGCTTGATGATGGCTGTGATGCGTTTCATGATGGTTGTCCCTCAATGCTCGTTTGGATGGAAAATCGCGGTCCCGATTGTAAGCCGTAAGTGTAAGCCCGCGCCGGCCGCGGACGGCGCGTCTCGACTCAGCCGAGACGCTCGGTAAAGCGTGACGTGATCGGATAGCGCCAGTCGCGCCCGAACGCGCGGTGCGTGACGCGAATCCCGATCGGCGCCTGGCGGCGCTTGTATTCGTTGACCTTGATGAGCCGCGTCACGCGCGCGACGTCGGCCTCCGCATAGCCGGCCGCGACGATTTCGGCAAGCGGCCGGTCCTCCTCCATATACATCTGCATGATCGCGTCGAGCACGTCGTACGGCGGCAGGCTGTCCTGGTCCGTCTGGTTCTCGCGCAGCTCCGCCGATGGCGCGCGGGTAAGGATCCGCTCGGGGATCACGTCGCGCGAGCCGTAGTCGGCCGTTGCATTGCGATAGCGGCACAGCCGGTAGACCTGCGTCTTCGCGATGTCCTTGATCACCGCGAAGCCGCCGGCCATGTCGCCGTACAGCGTGCAGTACCCGACCGCCATCTCGCTCTTGTTGCCGGTGGTCAGCACGATCGAGCCGAACTTGTTCGACAGCGCCATCAGCAGCGTGCCGCGGATGCGCGCCTGGATGTTCTCTTCCGTCGCGTCCTCCGCGCAGCCCGCGAATTCGCTCGCGAGCGCCGCCCGGAATGCGTCGAACATCGGCGCGATCGCGATCTCGTCGTAGCGCACGCCGACGCGCCGCGCCATCTCCGCCGCGTCGGTGGTCGAGATGTCGGCCGTGTAGCGCGACGGCATCATCACCGCGCGTACGCGGTCGGGCCCGAGCGCGTCGCACGCGACCGCGAGCACCAGCGCCGAATCGACGCCGCCCGACAGCCCGATCAGCGCGCCGGGAAAGCCATTCTTGCCGATGTAGTCGCGCACGCCGGTCACGAGCGCACGATAGACCTGTGCGTCGAGCGGCAGCTCGGGCGCGATCTTGCCCGGCAACGGCCGCGCACCGTCGAATTCGACGATCGCGTGGCCTTCGTCGAACTGCGGCATTTTCGCGACGAGTGCGCCGTCGCCGTCGAGCACGAACGAACCGCCGTCGAACACGAGCTCGTCCTGCCCGCCGACGAGGTTCACGTACACCATCGGCAGCCCGGTTTCGCGGATTCGCGCGCGCAGGATGTCGACGCGCAGCGCTTCCTTGTTCATGTGGTACGGCGAACCGTTCGGGATCAACAGCACCTGCGCGCCGGCGGCCTTCGCGATCTGCGCGGCCGACGCATGCCAGGCATCCTCGCAGATGATCACGCCGTATCTGACGCCGTTCAGCTCGAACACGAGCGGCTCCGTGTCGGTCGCGAAGTAACGCTTCTCGTCGAACACGTCGGCGTTCGGCAGATCCTGCTTGCGGTAGGTGCCGACAATCTCGCCGCCGACGATCAGCGACACCGCGTTGTACGTGTCCGACGGCGGCACGCCGCGCTCGATCGGGCGGTTTGCATTACCATCGACGGCGGGCGCCTGCGCACCGCTGCCCGCACCGCGCAACGGATGGCCGACCAGCACCGCGAGCCCGTCGAACGCGCGCAGCGCGTCGGCGAGCGCATCGAGCGCGGCGGCGGCGGCCGTGTAGAACGCGGGGCGCAGCAGCAGGTCTTCCGGCGGATAGCCGGACAGCGCGAGTTCGGGCGCGACCATCAGTTGCGCACCATCGTCGTGCGCGGCGCGGGCGGCCGCGACGATACGCGCGACGTTGCCGGCGAAATCGCCGACGGTGACGTTGATCTGGGCGAGAGCGAGTCGGGTCTTCATGACGGGATCGGCGCAGCCCCGCGGCGCGCCTCGAATGGCTGACGAAATCGTCCCGGATGCGAGCCAAGGCGGCACGCATCCGGCGGCATCCAACGGTACGGATTCACGCTTGAAACACGAACGCATCGATTATCGCACGGGCATCCTGTCGTCCCCCGCCGAGGTGCCGGCCGACGAATGGAACGCGCTGCTCGAGCAGGACGCGCAGCCAACGCCGTTCCTGCGCCACGAGTTCCTCGACGCGCTGCACGTCGCACGCTGCGCGGTCGACGACACCGGCTGGTCGGCGCACTTCGTCACGCTCACCGACGCGCACACGGGCCGGCTCGCGGCTGCGGCGCCCGTCTACGCGAAGCAGCATTCGTACGGCGAATACGTGTTCGACTGGGCGTGGGCCGATGCGTACCAGCGCAACGACTTGCCCTATTACCCGAAACTGCTGTGCGCGGTTCCGTTTACGCCCGTGCAAGGCACGCGCCTGCTCGCGGCCGACGACGACGCGCGGCGCCGGCTCGCGGCCACGCTGCTCGCGTTCGCGGAGCAGAGCGACGTATCGTCGCTGCACGTGCTGTTCCCGACCGGCGACGAAGCGCGGCTGCTCGAATCGATGGGGATGATGCTGCGCGAAGGCGTGCAGTTCCACTGGCTCAACGACGGCTATCGCGACTTCGACGACTTCCTCGGCACGCTCGAACAGAAGAAGCGCAAGAACATCCGTGCAGAACGGCGCAAGGTGCGCGACGCGGGCGTCACGTTCCGGCAGCTCACCGGCGATCGAATCACCGATGCCGACTGGCGCTTCTTCTCGCGCTGCTATCGGCAAACGTACCGCGAACACTATTCCAGCCCGTATCTGAATCTCGACTTCTTCCGCGCGATCGGCGCAACGATGCCCGAGAACCTGCTGCTCGTCATCGCCGAAGCCGACGGCCAGCCGATCGCAAGTTCGCTCGCCGTCTACCGCCGCGGCGCGAACGGCCGCGGGGGCACGCTGTATGGCCGCTACTGGGGTGCGCTCGAGCACGTGCCCTGCCTGCATTTCGAAACGGCGTATTACCAGTTGCTCGAATTCTGCATCGAGGCCGGGATCGACACGTTCGAAGGCGGCGCGCAGGGCGAGCACAAGCTCGCGCGCGGCTTTCTGCCGACCGTCACGCATTCCGCGCACTGGCTTGCGCATCCGGCATTTTCCGATGCGGTCGCGCGCTTTCTCGAGCGCGAGACCGAGCATATCCACGCGTACGTCGACGAACTGCGCGAACACGATCCGTTTCGGCGCGGCCGGTGACGGTCGCCAATCGCATCGCGCGCGGCGTGAATTCTGAGACACTGGCGGCTTCGCATCCCGCCACCTCGCCATGTCCTGGTTCCTGTATCTGATCGAGTGCGCCGACGACAGCGTCTACACGGGCATCACGACCGACGTCTCCGCGCGCTTCGACGAGCACGCGTCCGGCAAGGGCGCGCGCTACACGCGCTCGCGCAAGCCGCGCGCGGTGCTCGCGTCGTTTCCGCTGCCCGACCGCTCGATCGCGTCGCGCGCCGAGTACTGGGTGAAGCGGCTCACGGCCGCGCAGAAGCGCGAGCTGGCGGCCGGGATACGCACGCTCGATTCGGTGTTGCCGGTCGGGATGTCGATCGCCGCGCACATCGACGCGAGCGGTTTGCCGGCCGGCCCGCGCGCGCGGAAAGTGCAGGCGAAGCGAATGCAGGCCGGCGACGTCGCGGCCCAGGCGGCCGAAACGAAACGGACGGCGAAGAACACGGCAAAGGCGGCAAAGACGGGCGATGAGCGAACAACGTCCGGGTCCGCAAAGACAAAGGCCGCCAAACGCGTGCAATCCCCACCGGCTTCCGCAAAGGCCAAGGGCGCAACAGCGGCGCCACGAGCGAACACCGGCGACGACGCCGAAGCCAGGAAAACCGCGTCGCGCCGGACCGCGGCGAAGCAAGACAAGCCGGCCGCGCGCGCAGCGTCGAAACGAACGATGCAGGCGACCGGCGGCAAGCCGGCAGGCAACGAACATGCCGGCGCCACGCCCGCGCCGGCGCGCCGCCGCACGTCGCCGCGAGCGACTCGTGCCGAAACCGTCGAAGCCGGTGGTCCTGTCGCCGCCACGCGCGGCGCAACGCGTGCGCCGCGCACGAAAGCCGCACCCGATTCCACACCGGACGCCGCCGCCGTGCGTGCGCCCGTCCGCGCTCGCAAGAAAGCCGCCGCACGGGCGGCTGCACGCACAAAACAAAACCGCGCGGCCTCCTGACGAGACACGCGCGGTCTTGCGTTGCCAACGAACCGGCCGCGAGGCCGGCCAGCCGGCTTACTTCTTGTAGTTCGCAGCGCCGTCGGCGATTTCCTTGTGCGCGGCGTCGATGCCGGCCCAGCCTTCGACCTTCACCCACTTGCCCTTTTCGAGCGCCTTGTATTGCTCGAAGAAGTGCTTGATCTGATCCTTCAGGTATTCGGGCACGTCGTCGATCGACTTCAGGTTCGCCGTCATCGGGCAGACCTTGTCGTGCGGCACGGCGACGAGCTTCGCGTCGACGCCGGATTCGTCCGTCATTTGCAGCATCCCGAGCACGCGCGAACGCACGATCGAGCCGGCCAGCAGCGGGAACGGCGTGATCACCAGCACGTCGACCGGATCGCCGTCGCCCGACAGCGTCTGCGGGATGTAGCCGTAGTTCACCGGATAGCGCATGCCGGTACCGATGAAGCGGTCGACGACGAGGAGACCCAGCTCCTTGTCCGCCTCGTACTTCACCGGATCGCTTTGGGCGGGAATCTCGATGATCACGTTGAAATCGTGCGGCAGGTCCTTGCCGGCCGGAACATGATTGAAGCTCATAGCGCTCTCTGTTGGTCGATGGGAATTCGGGACGAGGCGCCGCGGCCGATGCACCGCCGCGGGCGTCCCCGCAGGGAATGCGCCATTATAGCCAATCGACCGGTGGCGTCCGGATGACGATCGGCGCGATAATCGTTCCGGATGTCCGGGCAACGACGCGTGGGCGGCATCGTGAATCCGGCGTCGAGCATGGAACCCGGGTATCCGCTAAAGCGCTGACTCGGGTCGACCGCGAAGCATGGGACCCGAGTAAGCGCTAAAGCGCTAACTCGGGTCGACAGGAGCAGGCATGGAAGAAGCGAAGCACTTCATTGCGGGCGAATGGACACTGCCCGCGCAACTGGAGACAATCCCGGTCGTCGACCCGTCCGACGGCCAACCGTTCGCGACGATCGCGCGCGGCACCGCACCCGATATCGAGCGCGCCGTCGCCGCCGCCCGCGATGCATTCGCCGGCCCGTGGGGCGCCGCGAGCGCCGCCGAGCGCGGCCGCGTGCTGATGCGCCTGTCAGCGCGCGTCGCCGATCACCTAGAGGAGCTTGCCGCAATCGAAGCCCGCGATACCGGCAAGCCGCTGAAGCAGGCACGCGCCGACGCGGCCGCACTCGCGCGCTACTTCGAATTCTACGCAGGGGCCGCCGACAAGCTGCACGGCGAAACGCTCCCCTATCACGCCGGCTACACGGTGCTGACAGTGCGCGAACCGCATGGCGTCACCGCCCACATCGTGCCGTGGAACTATCCGATGCAGATGTTCGGCCGCAGCGTCGGCGCCGCGCTTGCGGCCGGCAACGCGTGCGTCGTGAAGCCGGCCGAAGATGCATGCCTGTCGGTGCTGCGCGTGGCGGAACTCGCCGCCGAAGCCGGCTTGCGGGCCGGTGCGCTCAACGTCGTCACCGGCTACGGTCATGAAGCAGGCGCCGCGCTCGCACGCCATCCCGGCATCGACCACATCTCGTTTACCGGCTCGCCGGCAACCGGCAAGCTGGTCACGCAGATGGCGGCCGAGAACCACGTGCCGGTCACGCTCGAACTCGGCGGCAAGTCGCCGCAGATCGTGTTCGCCGACGCCGATCTCGAAGCGGCGCTGCCCGTGCTCGTGTCGGCGATCGTGCAAAACGGCGGGCAGACCTGCTCGGCCGGCAGCCGCGTGCTGATCGAGCGCGCGGTGTACGAGCCGCTCGTCGAACGGCTCGCGACCGCGTTCAACGGATTGCGCGTCGGCCCGAGCCGCGCGGATCTCGACTGCGGCCCGCTGATCAACGCCAAGCAGCAGCAGCGCGTGTGGGATTTCCTGTCCGACGCGCAGCACGACGGCATTCCAATGGCCGCGCACGGCCAGGTCGTCGCCGATGCTCCTGAAAGCGGCTTTTACCAGGCGCCCGCGCTGCTGCGCGACGTGCCGGCGTCGCACCGGCTCGCGCAGGAAGAAGTGTTCGGCCCCGTGCTCGCCGCGATGCGGTTCGTCGACGAGGACGAAGCGGTCGCGCTCGCGAACGGCACGCCGTACGGCCTCGTCGCCGGCATCTGGACGCGCGACGGCGCGCGGCAGTTGCGTCTCGCGCGACGCCTGCGTGCGGGCCAGGTGTTCATCAACAACTACGGCGCGGGCGGCGGCGTCGAATTGCCGTTCGGCGGCGTCGGCCACTCGGGCCACGGCCGCGAAAAAGGCTTCGAGGCACTTTACGGATTCACCGCGCTGAAGACGATCGCGATCCGGCACGGCTGATCGGGCGCCCGGGCCGGGACCGACGGCCACGCCACCGCCACACCATGCACTCGTCCAAAACAGGAGACACACCATGCGGTTGAGCGGCAAGACGGCCATCGTCACCGGCGGCGGCTCGGGTTTCGGCGAAGGTATCGCAAAGACGTACGCGCGCGAAGGCGCGAACGTGGTCGTCAACGACCTGAACGGCGCGGCGGCCGAGCGCGTCGCGAGCGAGATCGCGCTGGCTGGCGGCAAGGCGATCGCGGTCGCGGGCGACGTGTCGAAGGACGCCGACTGGCGCGCGCTGCTCGAAGCCGCGCTCGACGACTTCCATTCGGTGCAGGTCGTCGTGAACAACGCCGGCACCACCCACCGCAACAAGCCGGTGCTCGACGTAACGGAAGCCGAGTTCGACCGCGTGTACGCGGTCAACATGAAGAGCCTGTTCTGGAGCGTGCAGACCTTCGTCCCCTACTTCCGCGCGCAAGGCGGCGGCGTGTTCGTGAACGTCGCGTCCACGGCCGGCGTGCGGCCTCGCCCGGGCCTCGTCTGGTACAACAGCACGAAGGGCGCGATGATTACCGCGAGCAAGTCGCTCGCGGCAGAACTCGGCGCCGACCGGATCCGCGTGAACTGCATCAACCCGGTGCTCGGCGAGACGGGCCTGATGACCGAGTTCATGGGCTGCGAGGATACGCCCGAGAATCGCCGCCGGTTCCTCGCGACGATTCCGCTCGGCCGCTTCTCGACCCCGCAGGACATCGCGAACGCGGCGCTTTACCTCGCATCGGACGAAGCCGAGTTCATCACCGGCGTCTGTCTCGAAGTCGACGGCGGCCGCTGCATCTAGCCGCACGACCGTGTTCGCGCCGCGCCGGCTGCGCCGGGCGGCACCGTATTCGCGCGGAGTCGGTGCTTTGCGCGACACCGGATCGGGCGCACCGCGCCCGCTCCGGCCACCACAAGAAAGGACAGGAGACAACATGGCAACATCGACGCATTCGCTGCCGGGCTCGTCCGGCGCATTCGAGGAAGCAACCTACCGCAAGGTGTCGTGGCGGCTCACTCCGCTACTGCTGCTGTGCTACGTGGTCGCATATCTCGACCGCGTCAACGTCGGTTTCGCGAAGCTGCAGATGGCGAGCGACCTGAATCTGAGCGATACCGTCTACGGGCTCGGTGCCGGGATTTTCTTCTTCGGCTACTTTCTGTTCGAAGTGCCGAGCAACATCATCCTGCACAAGGTCGGCGCGCGCGTATGGATCGCGCGGATCATGGCGACGTGGGGCGTGATCTCGATCCTGACGATGTTCGTCACGACGCCCGCGATGTTCTACGTCATGCGCTTTCTGCTCGGCGTCGCCGAGGCCGGCTTCTTCCCCGGCGTGATCCTGTATCTCACCTACTGGTATCCGGCCCATCGACGCGGACGGATGACGACGTTCTTCATGACGGCCGTCGCGCTGTCCGGCGTGATCGGCGGCCCGATCTCCGGGTTCATCCTGAAGGCGTTCAACGGTGTGAGCGGCTGGCACGGCTGGCAGTGGCTGTTCCTGCTCGAAGGGATTCCGTCGGTGCTGGCCGGCGTGCTGGTGTTCTTTGCGCTCGACGACCGGATCGCGAAGGCGAAATGGCTGACCGACGACGAGAAGGCGATGCTCGCACGCAACGTCGACGCGGAGGAAGCGACGAAGGAAGACCTGCCGCTCGGCATGGTGATGTCGAGCCCGCGCGTGTGGCTGATGGCCCTGATCTACTTCTCGTTCGTGATGGGGTTGTACGGCGTCGGCTTCTGGCTGCCGACGATCATCAAGGCGACCGGCGTGACCGACACGGTCATGATCGGGCTGCTGTCGGCGGTGCCGTACGCGGCGGCGGTGGTCGCGATGATCCTGATCGCGCGCAGCGCGGACAAGCGCCGCGAACGGCGCTGGCACCTGGCGATTCCGGCCGCGTTCGGCGCGGTGGGGCTCGTGCTGTCGGTGATCTGGGCGCACGAAACGTCGCTCGCGATGCTCGGCCTCACGCTGGCGACGATGGGCATCCTGACGACGCTGCCGCTGTTCTGGAGCCTGCCGACCGCGTTCCTCGGCGGCGCCGCGGCCGCTGCCGGCATCGCGATGATCAACTCGATCGGCAACCTCGCGGGTTTTCTGAGCCCGTACCTGATGGGCTGGCTCAAGCAGGCGACGGGCACCAACGACGCGGGCATGTACATGCTCGCCGGCTTCCTTGTGCTCGGCGGCCTGCTCGCGCTGTCGGTGCCGAAGCGGCTCGTCGACAAGTAATCCGGCAAACGGCGCGTGCAGCGCGACGGTGCGGCGGCCGCGCCGATCGTCGATGAACAAAAAATGCCCCGAAGGCCTGACGGCGTTCGGGGCATTGTTACGTGCGGCGGCGCACCGCCGCCGCGTCAGACCACGGTGATCGCGAGCGCGCTTTCGCGGTAGTGCTTCGCCGCCTTGTCGGATTCGCCAAGATGCTCGAACAGGCGCGCGAGCGCGCGGTGCGCGCGCACCTTCAGCGCCTCGTTGTCGGCCAGCTTCAGCGCCGCCTCGAGGAACGATTGCGCCTTGCCCCACAGTTGCTGCTGCTGGCACAGACGACCAAGCGCGAACAGCAGGTCGGCATCTTCCGGATGATCCTTCTTCCAGCCTTCGGCCTTCTGGATCAGCGGCAGCGCATCGCCGCCGGCCGTGTCCGGATAGCGGCGCAGCAACCGCGCATCCCAGTTGTGCGCAAGCGCCTCCTCGACGATGCGGCGCGCTTCCGGGCGACGCTCGAGCGCAACCAGCAACTCGGCCGCCAGATCGGCGAGACGCGGCGACTGGCGCTCGAGCGGCGACAGCGATTGCCACACCTCGAGCAGCGCGTCCGGATCATGCCGACGCTCGCGCAGCAGATTCTCTGCCGCCTGCTGGCGCAGCCGCACGGCAGCAGCCGGGTGCAGCGCCTCGCGCTTTTCGAGCGCCTTCGCGAGCTTCAGCACCTCGGCCCAGTTCTTCAACTGCTGCTGCGCGCGCAGCGCGACCTGTTGTGCATGGATGCGCTTGCCGCCCGCCTGCATGTCGGCCAGCGCGGCGAGCGCGCCGTCGGCATCGCGCGCATCGGCGCGCATGTCGGCCGCGGCGAGCAGCCGCGCGTCCTGCCACTCGGGCGCGTCGACCTTCGACAACCAGTCGTCGCGGCGCGCGTATTCGTGCATCCGGTGCGCGGCGGTCGCCGCGACGAGACTCGCGGCGCCCTGGTTCGCGTCGACCGCAAGCGCGTCGCGCGCCGCCTTCTCGGCGCGCGAGAAGCGGCCCGCGTACAGGTTCGCGATCGCATCGCGCAGCGACGCCGACGCCTTTTCGTTACGCGAACGCGCACGATATGCGGCGACCCGCTGCGGCATGCGCCAAATGTTGCGCACGATGCGCAACAGCGCATACAGGACGATGAACAGCACCACGATGGCGATCACGAACAGGTTCAGCGACACGTCGACCCGGTACGGCGGATAGACGAGCAGCACCTGCCCCGCATCGAAACGGCCGACGGTGGCGAGTGCCGCGGCGATCGCGAACAGGATCGCGAGCCAGACGATTCCTCGAAGCGTCATCGTTACCCCCGGCTCTTGAACTGCTGAACGGCGTTCAGGCTCGTGTTCAGATTCGGCACCGCGACCGTCAGCGATGCGCCGTCCACCTGCCTGAGCAGATCCTCGACGGACTGCGTGTCCTTCGATGCCTGGTCGAAATACTTGCCGAGAGACGCCTGCGCGGCGTGCAGATCGGCCTTCATCGCGGTGTCGTTGCGCGCAAGCAGCGACAGCCGCGCGGTGAGCAGGCGAAGTTTCACGTTCTCGCGCACGAAGTAGCCCTGATCGGGCGACGCGAGCATCGCGTCCGCGTTGTCGATCCGGCGCACCTGCACGAGCCCCTTCAGCTGCTGGCCGAGGCCGGCCGAGAAGTCATGCCACCACACCTTCCAGCGCGGCTCGTCGGGCGTGGCCGCGGCCGACGACGCGGCGACGGCCGGCTCGGCCTTCGGCGCCGTGTGCGGGACGATCGCCTCGCCCGACAGCGGCAGTGCGTCGATCTTCGCGATCGCATCGTCGAGCTTGATCGCGAGACCCGTGAGGTCGGCCGACGGCGCGGCCTTCAGCTTTTCGATGTCCTGCGCGAGCGCCTTGCGCACCGTGACGGCCTGCGCGCTTTGCGACGTCGCGAGGCGTGCGTCGGCATTCTGCAGCGCGATCAGCGCGAGTTGCGTGTTGCCGGTCAGCTGCAGCTGCTGGCTCGCGCTCGACAGCATCTGGTCGACTTCCTCGAGCATCCACGCGTCGCGGTTGCGCGACAGATCCTGATACTGCTGCTGCAGCGCCTGCTGTGCGCTCTGCGCGTCGGCGAGCTTGCCGTCGAGCTGCGCGAGCTGCGTGTCGACCTGATGCGTGCTCGCGAGCGCCTGCTCGGTCTTCATGCGGATCTCGGCCGTCTGCGCATCGAGCGCCTTCTGACGGGCGACGAACGAATCGTCGAGCCGGTCGACCTTGCGGCTCAGCGCATAGCCGCCGACGCCTGCCGCGCAGCCAAGCACGACGACGACGAACCACAGCGCCGCGCTGCCGCCGCGGCGTGCGGGCGGTTCGGACGCGAGATAACGGGGGCTGGACGGCGGTGCGGATGCAGCGGCCGGCTGGGAAGCGACGCTTTTGGAATCGTTGGTATCTGTCATGCGTTTAGTCACCGGTGCGGCTGTCGCCGGTTGGACGGCCTCGTCGGCCATCGTTCGAAACGCGCGGACGATGCGCTCATCGCCCGCGCCGGTCAGCGTAATCCTATCAAAACCGAGTGCGCGCGCGGTCTGCTCGATGCGCGGGTGCGGCGTCACGAGCCGCGCATGCTTCAGTGCGTCGATCTCCGCGTCGTTCAGATGCGTACGCGCGAGTTCGTGCAGGTTGCGTACGCCTTCCGAGCTCGTGACGAGCCATGCGTGCGGCGCGCCGGCGAGCAGCGCGTGCACGCGCTCCCATGCGCCAATGCGCGGCTCGGGCACGACGCGCCGGTATGCGGCGACGAGCGTGACGTCGGCGCCCGCTTCGCGCAGCCGCTCGGCGAGCCATTCGCGGCCGCCGTCGCCGCGCACGATCAGCACGCGCTTGCCTGCAAGCGCCTGCGCGCCGCCGAACTCGGCCTCGATGCGCGCGAACAGGCTTTCGGAGTCGTAGTGCGGCACGCCGCCGTCCGCTGGCGCGTGCGGTGCGATCACGCGATGCGCGGGCGCCGCGATCCCGTGGCGCTCGAGCGCCGCGACGCTGCCGGGGCCGACGACGCCGACCGGCAGCGCATTCGGCCAGATCGCGCCGTACTGTCCAAGCGCGCGCTCGATCGCGTTAGGCGACACGAAGATCACCAATGCGTAGTCGGCAAGCGCCGCGAACGCAGCATCGAGGGGCGCCGGATCGTCGACCGGTGCGATATCGATCAGCGGAAATTCGAGCACGTCGCAGCCGGCGGCAGCCAGTTCGGCCGCGAGTGCGGCGGACTGGCCGTCCGGGCGCGTCAGGACGGCTGTGAACGCGCGCGCGCCGCCCGCCATCAGGCGTCGCCCTTGCCGGCCTGCGAGCCGGCGAGCAACGCGTTGACGATGTCGCGCGCGCCTTGCGCCTCGAGTTCGTCGGATACCGCGCGGCCGAGCGCAAGCGCATCGGCGACGTTCATCACGGCGCCGCACTCGTCGGCGGTCAGCACGCGGCGGCCGTCGGTCGTCGACACGCGGCCCGTCAGGTAAAGCTCGCCTGCCCGCCACACCGCATGCGCCGCGAGCGGCACCTCGCAGCTGCCGCCGAGCGCGCGCGACACCATCCGCTCGGCCTCGACCGCGAGCGCAGTCCGCGAGTCGTGCAGCGGCGCGAGCCATGCGGCGACGTCGGTACGGTGCGCGGCGATCTCGATCCCGAGCGCGCCCTGGCCGGCGGCCGGCGGGCTGGCCTCGACGTCGATCAGTGCACGGATTCGCGCGTCGAGGCCCAAGCGTTTCAGGCCCGCGGCCGCAAGGATGATCGCCGCATAGTCTCCGCGATCGAGCTTGGCCAGCCGCGTGTCGAGGTTGCCGCGCAGAGGCAGCACGTTCAGGTGCGGATAGCGCGCGCGCAGCATCGCCTCGCGGCGCAGGCTCGACGTGCCGACGACGGCACCGGCCGGCAGCGCGTCGAGCGACGCGTAGTCGTTCGACACGAATGCGTCGCGCGGATCCTCGCGCTCCATGATGGCGGTCAGCGCGAAGCCGTCGGGCAGCGCCATCGGCACGTCCTTCAGC
Source organism: Burkholderia sp. AU19243 (assembly GCF_018148075.1). Classification (NCBI taxonomy): domain Bacteria; kingdom Pseudomonadati; phylum Pseudomonadota; class Betaproteobacteria; order Burkholderiales; family Burkholderiaceae; genus Burkholderia; species Burkholderia sp. AU19243. Next base: position 13,044 of record NZ_JAGSTV010000025.1, on the reverse strand, counting down.
GAATGCACGGCCAGGTCGGCGCGGCCGTCGGCCAGCGCATTCTCCAGCTCTTTCACGAACAGGCCCTTGCCACCGACCTTCGACAGCGTGCGATCGAGAATCTGATCGCCGCGGGTCGTCATCCCGAGGATTTTCACGTCACAAGCTGGATATAATTTGCGCAGCGCATCACGCACATGTTCGGCTTGCCACATCGCGAGGCGGCTCTCGCGCGAGGCGATCGTCAGCGTCGCCGGAGCGGGCACCGAAAGGGTCTCGGAATTCATTGCTGGAACATCGAAGGACGGGATTGAAGACCGAACAATGGTAGCACGCACGTCTTGGGCCGCCCGGGCCCGGAGGCTGCGTGCGCCGCGCCTTTGCGCGCGCCGTGATACCGATGCGCGGATGTGCCGCACGTAACTGGTTGCTTGAATGCAGTTCCCGTAGTTTCCGCAGTTCCCGCAGTCCCTTTTGACTCGAGCTTTCCCAAGGAAACCCATCGTGAAGTCTTCCGGATCGGCGCGTACGGTGCGCCGCAATGCTGCCCTGCCCTCCTCCGACGCCCAGACGGGCACCCTCGCCACCGCCGCGAACGGCCGTGCGAAACCGGCAACGAAACCGAAAGACCCGATACGTCAGACAAAACGCGCGATCGACGCAGCCGACACCGCTGCCGGCACGGCGAAGCGCGGCACGCGCACGCGCGACGACAAGGACCGCCCGCTGTTCGAGGACATCCGCTTCCTCGGCCGCCTGCTCGGCGACGTCGTGCGCGAACAGGAAGGCGATACGGTGTTCGACGTCGTCGAGACGATTCGCCAGACGGCGGTGAAGTTTCGCCGCGAGGACGACAGCGAAGCCGCGCAAACGCTGGAGAAAAAGCTGCGCAAGCTGACGCCGGAGCAAACGGTGAGCGTCGTGCGCGCGTTCAGCTATTTCTCGCATCTCGCGAACATCGCGGAAGACCGCCACCACAACCGGCGCCGCCGCATCCACGCGCTGGCAGGCTCCGCGCCGCAGCCGGGCACCGTCGCGTACGCGCTCGAACAGCTGAAAACGACCGGCAACGCATCGAAGCGGCTGCTGCAGCGCTTCTTCGACGATGCGCTGATCGTGCCGGTGCTGACCGCGCACCCGACCGAAGTGCAGCGCAAGAGCATTCTCGACGCGCAGCACGACATCGCGCGCCTGCTCGCCGAACGCGACCAGCCGCTGACCGCGCGCGAACGCGCGTACAACGAGTCGATGCTGCGCGCGCGCGTGACCGCGCTGTGGCAGACCCGCATGCTGCGCGACGCCCGCCTGACGGTCGGCGACGAGATCGAGAACGCGCTGTCGTACTACCGCGCGACGTTCCTCGACGAACTGCCCGCGCTGTACGGCGACATCGAGGCCGCGCTCGCCGAGCACGGCCTGCAGGCGCGCGTGCCCGCATTCTTCCAGATGGGCAGCTGGATCGGCGGCGATCGCGACGGCAATCCGAACGTGACGGCCGCAACGCTCGACGAAGCGATCAACCGCCAGGCCGCGGTGATCCTCGAACACTATCTGGAACAGGTGCACAAGCTCGGCGCCGAGTTGTCGGTGTCGAACCTGCTGGTCGGCGCGAGCGACGCAGTGAAGGCACTTGCGGCGGCGTCGCCCGACCAGTCGCCCCATCGCGTCGACGAACCGTACCGCCGTGCGCTGATCGGCATCTACACGCGGCTCGCGGCCAGCGCGCGCGTGCGCGTCGGCGAGGGCACGGTCCCGGTGCGCAGCGCCGGCCGCGGCGCGCCGCCGGTTCGCGCGGTTCCGTATGCGGACTCCGACGCATTCGTCGCCGACCTGAAGGTGCTGACGGCGTCGCTCGACGAACATCACGGCGCGTCGCTGGCCGCGCCGCGGCTCGCGCCGCTCGTGCGCGCGGCAGAAGTGTTCGGCTTCCATCTCGCGAGCATCGACCTGCGCCAGAGCTCCGACATTCACGAAGCCGTGGTCGCCGAGCTGTTCGCGCGTGCAGGCGTCGAAGCCGACTACGCGGCGCTCGCCGAGGAAGACAAGCTTCGCGTACTGCTCGCCGCACTCGCCGATCCGCGCCCGCTGCGCTCGCCATACCTCGAGTATTCGGCGCTCGCGCAGAGCGAACTCGGCGTGTTCGAGAAGGCGCGCGAGGTGCGCGCGCAGTTCGGCGCGCGCGCGGTGCGCAACTACATCATTTCGCATACGGAAAGCGTCAGCGACCTCGTCGAGGTCCTGCTGCTGCAGAAGGAAACCGGCCTGCTCGAAGGCACGCTCGGCAGTCATGCGAAGAACGGGCTGATGGTGATCCCGCTGTTCGAGACGATCCCCGACCTGCGCGACGCCGCGCGCATCATGCGCGATTACTTCGCACTGCCGGGCATCGATGCGCTCATCGCGCACCAGGGCGCCGAGCAGGAAGTGATGCTCGGCTACTCCGACAGCAACAAGGACGGCGGCTTCCTGACGTCGAACTGGGAACTGTATCGCGCCGAACTCGCGCTCGTCGACCTGTTCCGCGAACGCAAGATCACGCTGCGCCTGTTCCATGGTCGCGGCGGCACGGTCGGCCGCGGAGGCGGCCCGACCTACCAGGCAATCCTGTCGCAGCCGCCGGGCACCGTGAATGGCCAGATCCGCCTGACCGAACAGGGCGAAGTAATCGCGAGCAAGTTCGCGAACCCGGAGATCGGCCGGCGCAACCTCGAGACGGTCGTCGCCGCGACGCTCGAGGCGTCGCTGCTGCCGCAGTCGAACGCGCCCGCGCAGCTGCCCGCGTTCGAGGCCGCGATGCAGACGCTGTCCGATACCGCGATGGCGTCGTATCGCGCGCTCGTTTATGAAACCCCGGGCTTCACCGACTACTTCTTCTCGTCGACGCCGATCACCGAAATCGCGGAGCTGAACATCGGCAGCCGTCCGGCGTCGCGCAAGCTGCAGGATCCGAAGAACCGCAAGATCGAAGACCTGCGCGCGATTCCGTGGGGCTTCTCGTGGGGGCAGTGCCGGCTGCTGCTGACCGGCTGGTACGGCTTCGGCAGCGCGGTGAGCGCGTATCTCGACGGCGCGCCCGACGCGGCCGAGCGCACGAAGCGGTTGGCGCTGCTCAAGAAGATGAACAAGACGTGGCCGTTCTTCGCGAACCTGCTGTCGAACATGGACATGGTGCTCGCAAAGACCGATCTCGCCGTTGCGTCGCGCTACGCGCAACTGGTCGCCGACCGCAAGCTGCGCAAGCACGTGTTCGAGCGGATCGTCGCCGAATGGGAGCGCACGTCGCACGCGCTCGCCGAAATCACCGGGCATGAAGGGCGTCTCGCGACCAACCCGCTGCTCGCGCGCTCGATCAAGAACCGCTTCCCGTACCTCGATCCGCTAAACCACCTGCAGGTCGAGCTGATCAAGCGTCACCGCGCGGGCGACACGAACGCGCGGCTGCGTCGCGGGATTCACCTGACCATCAACGGGATCGCGGCCGGCCTGCGCAATACCGGCTGAACCGCGCGCGGCGGGGGCGCGGGCGTGGGTCACGCCACGCCGGCATCGCAAAACGAAAGCCGCGATACGCGCTCACGCGTGTCGCGGCTTTTTTTCGTCGGACGGCACGACCGCGTCGGCCGCCGTCCCGTGCGCTCATTGCGCGGCGATCAGCAACGCATCGTGCTCGAACGAACCGTCCGGCTGCACCGCGTAGTAGCCGCGCACCTCGTCGGGCGCATGCTCCCACAATGCGCGGATGCCCGCGACGCTGTCGGCCGGCGTGCGGATTCGCTCGACCCACGTGTCGAAGTCGATCGGCAGGCGCCACCGGCGCTGCACGTGCGCATCGAACCCGGCGTCGCGGAACATCGCGAGCCATTCGTCGGCACGGTAGTCGCGCACGTGCGACGCATCGCGCAGCACTTCCGCGGCCTGCAGATACGTGTCGAGCAGCGGATGGTCGTTGCCGGCGATGTCGATCATCAGCACGCGGCCGCCCGGCTTCAGCACGCGGCGGACTTCGCCGAGCGCCGCGCGCACATCGTGCCAGTGATGGGCGCTCATCCGGCTGATCACCCAGTCGAACGTGCCCGCGCTGAACGGCAGCCGCTCGGCCGGCCCCTGCTGCGTGCGGATGTTCGCGAACCCCCGCTCGCGCGCAGCGGCGTTGACGGTCGCGAGCATCGGCGCGGCGAGATCGTACGCCACCACGTCGCGTACGTGCGGCGCGACCGCGAAACTCGCGTGGCCCGCTCCGCAGCCGAGATCGAGCACGGCGGCTGCGGGCGTCGTACGCACCGCATCGGCCAGCGCCGCCAGGTCGGCGCCCGTCGCATGGACCGCGCTCGTCAGGTATGCGGCGGCCGTCGTGCCGAATGCGTCGGCGACCTGATCGTGGTGTTTCATCGTTCGCTCCTTCTTCTGAATGGGGCGCCTGCTGCCTGCCAGCGCGCGAATCGCTACAATAGGGCCGCGCTTGTACCAGTACAAGTTAAGCAGTTATTCTGGTATTCGTTACACCTGCCTGATCGTTGCCGCGCCGCCGAGCGCGCTTTTTTCGTCCATTCAGTCGTTTCAGCCGTTTCCGCATGAATCAGCCGTCCTCCGCCCCGCCCCCGCCGCTCGACGCCACGCCTGCCCGCGCGCTTGGCGAATTCATCCGCGCGCACCGCGAACGGCTGTCGCCGCAGGCCGTCGGCCTGCCGCCCGGGCCGCGCCGGCGCACGCCGGGGCTGCGGCGCGAGGAAGTCGCGCAGCTGTGCGGCGTCAGTCCGACCTGGTACACGTGGATCGAGCAGGGCCGCCCGGTGTCGGCGTCGGCCGATGCGCTCGCGCGGATCGCCGTCGCATTGCAATTGTCGAAAGCCGAACGCGCGTACCTGTTCGAACTGGCCGCGCAGCGCGATCCGGCCGAGCCCGACGTCGCGGCCGGCGGCCTGCCGCCGACGCTCGCGGCGACCGTCGCCGCGATCGCGACGCCCGCGTATGTGCTCGACCGGCAATGGAACGCGCTCGCATGGAACGCGCCGGCCGCCGCATTGTTCACCGGCTGGCTCGACGGCGACCACGACCGCAACCTGCTGCGCTTCACGTTCATGGCGCCGGCCGCGCGCACGCTGATCGTCGATTGGGAAAGCCGCGCGCGGCGGCTCGCGGCCGAGTTCCGCGCAGACTCGATCCGGCATCTCGCCGATGCGCCGACGCGCGCGCTCATCGACGCGCTGACGGCCGGCAGCGATGCGTTCGCGCAGTACTGGGCATCGCAGGACGTGTTCGAGCGCGAAGGCGGCCTGCGCGAGTTCGACCATCCGGCCGAAGGCCGCGTCGTGTATCAGCAGATCACGCTGAAGCCCGCGCATCGCGAGGACCTGAAGCTCGTCGTGCTGGTGCGTGACTGACGCGGCTCAGAAACTGATCGTCGCGGTAATGGTGTCGCTGTAGTTGCCCGGCGCCGGCGTCGCCTGCGCGGGTACGAGCCCGTACACGGGAATCGTCTGGTTGAAGCCGGTGCCCGCCCCCGTCGCCATCGACGTACCGGCAGTGCCGTCGCCCCACGGGTTCGCATGACCGCTATCCTGATACAGCTGATAGCGGACCGAACCGCCGCCGCCCGCCCGCGGCATTGCGCGCGCGGCGACGTTGCCGCTGCCGCCGCCGTTCAGCGCGATCTGAAACGCGTCGCCGTTCGTGCATCGCGCGCTGATCGATCCGGCTGCCGACAGTGCCGACGTCAGTACGCCGGTGGCCGGAAACGCCACGCCGGTCGCGGTGATGATGCAATCGGCGATGACGGTCGCCGTCGCGGAAAAACTCATCGTGCCGGCCGTCGGCTGCGACGCGCACGACAGCGTCGGCAGGATGCTCAGCAGCGAAAAACTCTGGCTGTACGTTGCCTGGGTGCCGCTGAAACTTTGCGTATAGACGGTACTGCTGTTGTTCGCGGTCGGCACCGCAGGCTGGTTCGCCGCGACGCGGCCGTAGACGGTGACGTTCGCGCTCGCGCTCGTGCCGAGCAGCGGCTTCGTCAACGTGACCGAAATCGGTGTCGTTCCGGCGCTGACCGCTCCCCATGGCTGCGAGTACCCGGCATCCTGATACAGGTCGTACTGCATCTGGTTCGCACCGTTGCTCAGGTAGCGCGGGCTCGTGCCGCCGAGATTCACGCAGACGAGCACGCCCGTATTCAGACTTAGCGCGTCCCACGTGCAGTTGACGATCATCGTGCTGGTCGTCGTGACGGCCGCCAGCCGGATCGGGCTGACCGAGCCGAAGTTCGGGGCGGGCGGCGTCACCGTGCACGAATCCGCGCGCGCCGGCGTCCAGCCCGCGCCAAGCACCGCGGCCAGCAACAGGCACGACAGCATGTGCAGCCAGCCCCGCGCCGCGTTGAACCGCTCGTCCGCCATGGTCCTCCCCGAAAGCCCGTCACCGCGCGACGACTGCCGTGCGCCACCGCGTTTTTCCGATGGTATCCGGATGCGCCCCGGAGTTTCACCCGGATTTTTGATCCAGATCAAACGTGCCGACGGTGATCCGTCAGGAATCCCTGACGTTATCCGCCGTTTCGGCGTTTTCACCCTTGCGGGCGCGCAACGGCGTGGAGTAGGCTTTCACGAACGACAGCGCTGTTCCGTCGCACGGCAGGCACATCGCGGAGGGCCACACGCGAGCCGGGCGACACCCGTTGAACGGCAGGAGAAAATCACAATGAACGCTACCCGACGTCGTGTCCTTTCAGCCGCACTGGCAACCGCTCTCGCATTCGCACCGGCACTGCAACCCGTCACGGTCGCCGCGACCTATCTGAACGGCACCGCCACAGCCCAGTTCAACGTCACGCTGACGATCCAGGCGAATTGCACGATCGCCGCGAACCCGCTCGCATTCGGCACGACCGGCGTGCTGGCGTCGGGGCTCAACCAGCAGACCACCCTGTCCGTCACCTGCACGAACACGACGCCGTACAACGTCGGCCTCGACGCCGGCGCCGTCACCGGCTCCACGGTCGCCAGCCGGCTGATGGCCGGCACCACGACCGGCAACACCGGCACGACGGTCGGCTACCAGATCTACCAGGACTCGGGCCACGCCACCATCTGGGGCAACACGCAAGGCACCGACACGGTCGGCGGCACGGGCACCGGTTCCGCCCAGGCGCTGAACGTCTACGGTCACGTCCCGGCGCAAGCGACGCCGAAACCCGACACGTACCAGGCTACCGTCACCGCGACCGTCTACTTCTGACGCGCCGTGACGGTTCTCCTGCGCGCTTTCGGCGCTCTGTGGGCGGCGTCGGCAGCCGTCGCGTCCGCGGCCGCGCTGCAGATCACGCCCGTGACGCTCGAGCTGCCGCCGTCGGCCGCCGCGGCCGGCATCACGCTCGCCAATCCGGGCGGGCGGCCGATCTACGGCCAGGTCCGCACCTATCGATGGACGCAGGAAAACGGCGACGACGTCTTGACGCCGACCGACGCGCTCGCCGCGTCGCCGCCGCTGCTGCAGATCGGCGCGAACGCGGATCAGTTGATCCGGCTCGTGCGCACGGGTCGCGGCGCGCCGGCCGCCGAGGAGAGCTTTCGCGTGCTGATCGACGAGTTGCCTGCGCCCGGCACCCCGGTCGAGAACGGCATCACGATCCGGCTGCGCTATTCCGTGCCCGTGTTCGTCGAACCCGATGCGGCGACGGCACCGCCCCGGCTCGACTGGCGCATCGAGCGCGACGCGGCCGGCATGCGGCTCGCGGTCGACAACCATGGCGGCCGGCGCGCGCAGATTTCGGCCGTGCGGCTCGTGGATACGCGAGGCGGCGTCCATGAACTCACGCGCGGCCTGTTCGGCTATGCGCTCGCGGGCAGTACACGGCGCTGGCCGCTCAAGCTCGATCCGGGCGCGGCCGCGTTCGTCAAGATCCAGGCGGTCGTCAACGCGCAGCCGGTCGAAGCCCGGCTGACGACGCCCTGATCGATCCGGGCAGGATGCCGCGACGGTGCCCGTGACGACGCCGAGCACGATCCGCCGCGCCGGCGCCACCGCGCTGCTCGCGCACGCGCTCGCACTGCGTGCGGTCACAGGCTGCGCGCAACCGGCGCCGATCCCGCCCGCCGCCGTGGCCGCGCCCTCGCCGGAGGGCGACGGCCTGTATCTCGACGTGTCGCTCAATGGCGAACCGACGCACCGGATCGCCCGCTTCCGGCAAATCGACGGACGGCTGTACGCGGCGTCCGCCGATCTGGCCGACCTGGGCATCGCGACAGAGGCGCCGGGACGCATGCCGTCGAACGTCCCGTCGAACGCCCTCGTCGCGCTCGATACGCTTGCGGGGCTGCGCTACGACTACGACGCAGGCCGGCAGACGCTCGACCTGCGCGTGCCCGATTCGCTGCGCATTCCGCACACGTTCGATACACGCGCGCTCGCCGCCGCGCCGCCGGCGACATCCGGCCGCGGTTTCGTGCTGAACTACGACGCGTATGCGCAGACCTTCGCGCATGCGCCGCTCGCCGTCTGGAGCGAGGCGCGCTACTTCGATCCGGCCGGTGTATTCAGCAGCACCGGCATCGCATACCTGTACGACGACCGCAGGCGCTACGTGCGCTATGACACGTCGTGGACCCGCTCGAACCCCGGCACGCTCACGACGACGCAGGTCGGCGACACGATTTCGTCGTCGCTGTCGTGGACCCGTTCGCTGCGTCTCGGCGGCGTTCAGTGGCGCAGCAACTTCGGCCTGCGCCCGGACCTCGTCACGTTTCCGGTGCCCGCACTGTCCGGCAACGCGGTTGTGCCGACCTCGGTCGACCTGTACGTGAACAACGTGCGCCAGTTCACCGGCGACGTGCCGAGCGGACCGTTCGTGATCAACAGCGTGCCCGGCATCACCGGCGCCGGCAGCGCGACGGTCGTGACGCGCGATGCGCTCGGCCGTTCGATCGCAACGTCGATTCCGCTGTACGTCGACACGCGCCTGCTCGCGCCGGGGCTCGCGAGCTATTCGGCCGAAGCCGGCTTCCTGCGGCGCGCGTACGGCAGCAATTCGTTCGACTACGCGCGCACGCCGGCAGCGAGCGGCTCGCTGCGCTACGGGATCAGCGAGCGCCTGACCGCCGAGGCGCACGCGGAAGCGACGGCCGGCGTGTACAACGTCGGCGCCGGCGCGCTCGCGCGGCTCGGCGAGCGCGGCGTGGCGAACGCGTCGCTGGCGCTCAGTGCGCCGGGCCGCACCGGCGTGCAGGCCGGCGCCGGCTACCAGTACGTGACGCCGCGCTTCTCGATCGACGCGCAGACGCTGCGCGCGTTCGGCGACTACGGCGACCTCGGCAGCCGCGAAGGCGCGCCCGTATCGCGCGCGACCGATCGCGTCACCGTATCGTTTCCGTTCCTGCGCGCGCAGACGCTGTCGTTCAGTTATCTCGCACTCAAATATCCGGGCGTTGCCGCGTCGCGGATTGGCTCGATCGCGTATCTCGTCAATCTCGGCGGCCTGACATCGATCACGTTCAGCGGCTTCCAGGACTTCAGCCAACACGACGCGCGCGGCTTCTTCGTCAGCATGAGCGTCGGGCTGGGCGGCAACGCGTCCGTGTCGGCGAACGCCGGCCGGCAGAACGGCGAATCGACCTACACCCTCAACGCGTCGCGCCCGCCCGACTACGGCGGCGGCTTCGGCTGGAACGTGCAGGCCGGGACAAGTGCGGGCATGCGCTACGGGCAGGGCCAGGTGCAGTATCTCGGCCGCGCCGGCCAGGTGACGGTGCTCGCGCAGTCGTTCGACGGGCGCGGCAACGCGTCGGTCGACGTCACGGGCGCGTTCGTACTGATGGACGGCAGGTTGATGACCGCGCGCCGTATCGACGACGGTTTTGCCCTGGTATCGACCGACACGGGCCGCGTGCCCGTGCTGCACCAGAATCGCCTGATCGGCGAGACCGACCGCGCGGGCTATTTGCTCGTGCCCGACCTGAATGCGTACCAGCGCAATCGCGTCGCGATCGACAGCACCGGGCTGCCCGCCGATGCGCGGCTCACCGACACGACGCTCGACGTCGTGCCGCAGGCGCGCTCCGGCGTGCTCGCCCGCTTCGCCGTCACGCGCTACAGCGCCGCATCGATCGTGCTGCGCGCGCCCGACGGCGCGCCGCTGCCGGCCGGGCTCGAAGTACGCCACGTCGAAAGCGGCCACCGCACGATCGTCGGCTACGACGGCCTGACCTTCGTCGACGGCCTCGTCGCCGACAATCACCTCGAAATCTCCGGCAGCGCCGGCGCGTGCTCGGTCGCGTTCGCATACCGGCGCCCGGACAACGGCACGCTGCCGACGATCGGGCCCCTCACCTGCGGCCTGCGATAGGCGTGGCGGCTCCCGGCCGTCCGAGCGCCGGCCGCGCGCCCCGCGAATGTTAGAATCGCGGGATTCCTCCGGCGGCGCACGGCCGCCCAACTCCCGTTCGAAGAATCGCCATGACGTCCCAACTGCACAAAAAGGGCGAGGCCTGGTCGGCCCGCTTCTCGGAACCGATGTCGGAGCTGGTCAAGCGCTACACGTCGTCGGTGTTTTTCGACAAGCGCCTCGCGCTCGTCGACATCGCCGGCTCGCTCGCGCATGCCAGCATGCTCGCGGCGCAGAAGATCATCAGCGCCGACGACCTCGCCGCGATCGAGCGTGGGATGACGCAGATCAAGGGCGAGATCGAGCGCGGCGAATTCGAATGGCAGCTGGATCTCGAGGACGTCCACCTGAACATCGAAGCGCGCCTGACCGCGCTGATCGGCGATGCCGGCAAGCGGCTGCACACCGGCCGCTCGCGCAACGACCAGGTCGCGACCGACATCCGCCTGTGGCTGCGCGGCGAGATCGACCGCATCGGCGGGCTGCTGAACGACCTGCGCGGCGCGCTGGTCGACCTCGCGGAAAAGCACGCGGACACGATCATGCCGGGCTTCACGCACCTGCAGGTCGCGCAGCCGGTCACGTTCGGCCATCACCTGCTCGCGTACGTCGAGATGTTTACGCGCGACGCGGAACGCATGCGCGACTGCCGCACCCGCGTGAACCGCCTGCCGCTCGGCGCGGCCGCGCTCGCCGGCACCAGCTATCCGATCGACCGTCATGCGGTCGCGAAAACGCTCGGCTTCGACGGCATCTGCGCGAACTCGCTCGACGCCGTGTCGGATCGCGACTTCGCGATCGAATTCACGGCGGCGTCCGCGCTGGTGATGACGCACGTGTCGCGTTTCTCGGAAGAACTCGTGCTGTGGATGAGCCCGCGCGTCGGCTTCATCGACATCGCCGACCGCTTCTGCACGGGCAGTTCGATCATGCCGCAGAAGAAAAACCCTGACGTGCCGGAACTCGCGCGCGGCAAGACGGGCCGCGTGAACGGCCATCTGATGGCGCTGCTCACGCTGATGAAGGGCCAGCCGCTCGCGTACAACAAGGACAACCAGGAAGACAAGGAACCGCTGTTCGACACGGTCGACACCGTCGCCGACACGCTGCGGATCTTCGCGGAGATGGTCGCGGGCATCACCGTGAAGCCGGACGCGATGCGCGCGGCCGCGCTGCAGGGCTTCTCGACCGCCACCGACCTCGCCGACTACCTTGTGAAGCGCGGGTTGCCGTTCCGCGACGCGCACGAAGCGGTCGCGCACGCAGTGAAGATCTGCGACGACCGCGGGATCGATCTCGCCGACCTGACGCTCGACGAAATGAAGCAGGAACTGCCGAACGTCGCGCACCTGATCGGCGACGACGTGTTCGACTACCTGACGCTCGAAGGCTCGGTCGCGAGCCGCAATCACCCGGGCGGCACCGCGCCCGACCAGGTGCGTGCGGCAGTCAAGGCCGCGCGCGCCGCGCTCGGCAAGTAAGCACGCTGTCACGAGCGGACGCCGCCCGGCGTCCGTGTTCCATTCGGGCGGCCGGCGCGCCGCCTGTCCCGCTTCCCGGCTTCACCGCTTTTCGGACCCGCCGATGACCTTCTCCGCCGCGCTCTTCGACATGGACGGCCTGCTCGTCGATTCCGAGCGGACCATCATGAACACGTGGATCGACGTGTCGCACGCGCACGGCGTCGTGCTGACCGAGATCGATTATCTGCAGATCGTCGGCCGCTCGTTCGCCGAGGGCCAGGTGATCCTCGCGCGCCTGATCGGCAACCCCGACACGTTCGACGCGGTGCGCATTCGCGTGCGCGAACAGTTGGCCGCACCCGAGCCCAACCCGAAGTTTCCGCTGAAGCGGGGCGCGCTGGCGCTGCTCGAAACGCTCGCGCAAGCGGGCATTCCGTGCGCGGTCGCGTCGTCGTCCGCGCGCGACGTGATCCGGGCGCGGCTCGATGCGGTCGGCGTGCTGCCGTTCTTCCACGCGATCGCGGGTGGCGACGAAGTCGCGCGCGGCAAGCCCGATCCGGCCGTGTACCGGCTCGCGGCCGAACGCCTCGGCGTGCCGGCGCACGCGTGCGTCGCGTTCGAGGACAGCGACTTCGGTGCGCTGTCGGCCGCCGGCGCCGGCGCGTCGGTGATCACCGTGCCCGACCTGAAGGCGCCGACGCCCGAGATCGTCGCGCTGAGCCTGCACGTGCTCGCGTCGCTCGACGATGCGGTCGAGCTCGTGCCGTCGTGGTTCGGCCGCCTGGATACGCAGCAACCCGCGTAAGCGCGCACGTAGCAGGCGCCGAAACGGCAACGGGCACCCTCGGGTGCCCGTTCTGCATTACCGCGCCGGATCGCCGGCATCGCGGCCGCGGCGATTCCTACTGGTTGCCCGCGGTCTCCGACAGCCGCTTCATCGTCGCGATGCGGGCGCCGATCAGGTCGACGCGCCCGTCCTCGCCGACGAGCGGCGCCGTCGCATCGCGGAACGCGACCCACGCGCGCTGCGCGCGCACGAGCGTCGCAGCCGAATGCGCGGGCATTTTCCGGCGCAGCTTCTGGTAATAGCGGTTCAGGTCGAACAGCGCATGTTCGCACGCGGCGTCCTGCACGCACGGCCGCACGCGCGCGATCGGCGGATCGCGCGGCGCAGCGTTCGCCGGCTTGCCGGCAGCTGCCGCGGCGGCCGGCGCCGCGCCCGGGACAACGCCC
>NZ_JAGSTV010000024.1:0-64011 GCF_018148075.1 Burkholderia sp. AU19243 | reverse complement strand
GCGAGTCGGTCCCACCCCTTCCCATCCCGAACAGGACCGTGAAACGACTCTACGCCGATGATAGTGCGGATTCCCGTGTGAAAGTAGGTAATCGTCAGGCTCCCTCAAGCCAGAAACCCCCGCCCAAACAGGCGGGGGTTTTTGCATTTGCGGCGGCGGAAAGGCATGCCGCGCGGCGAAGCCCGCCATGGAGCACAGACCCGGACGTTCCGTGTTACCGGTTCCGATAGCACGCTCAGTTAAATCCTCCCTCCACGCAGGTTGCCCGGCTTTCCCCTGGGCGATCGACGCGGTTCCAATCCGTCTTTTATCGATCGCGCTTGCCGGGGCACCCGTCACGCTCTCCTCGGAACTGAACCGCACCTGCGGTGCATTCACGATCGATCGCACGCGCAAGCGTCGGCGGCCGCCGACTCCCGGCAAACGGCCGTTCCCCGCTCAGATCACGCCGCGTTGACGTCGCGCCGAAACGCGCCCGGGCTCGTGCCCGTCCATTTCCGGAATGCGCGATGAAACGCGCTCGGCTCGGTAAATCCAAGTTCGGCCGCGATTTCCGCGACGCTGAGAGTTTGCTCGCGTAGCAGCGACTGAGCGAGCGCGCCGCGCAGTTCATCCTTGATCGACGCGAAGCTCTGTCCCTCGGCGCGCAGGCGTCGCCGCAGCGTCGCGGGCGTCGTACCGAGACGCGTGGCGAGCGTGTCGAAGTCCGGCCATTCGGCGGCCGGCGATGCCTTCAGGTGCGCGCGTGCTTTCGCCACCCAGCCCGTGTCGTGCCGGTAGCGCACCAGCAGATTGCCGGGCGCGCCGCGCAGGAAGGTCTTCAGCCCTTGCGGCGAACGGATCGTCGGCAGCGCGAGGTACGCGGCGTTGAACGCGAGCCGGCTGTCGGGCCGGTCGAAATGGACCGGCACACCGAAGAACTGGTGGTAGTCGCCGCGCTGGTCCGGGCTCGGGCACGCGAAATCGATGCGCTGCAGCGGAATGCGCCGGCCGATCAACCAGCACGCGACGCCGAGCAGCATCAGCCAGAACGTTCGGTAGGCAAAGGCCGAATATGGCGCGCCGGCCTGCGTCAGAATGATCTGCGCCTGGCCGTCGGCAACCACGAGCTCCCCGTGCGGCTCGTCCAGCACCACTCGAAGGAACTGCAGTGCACGGCGCAGCGCCTTTTCCAGCGTACCCGCGTGCAGCACCGCATGGCACAGCAGCGTGAAGCTGCCGCGCCGCATCGGCCGGGCGGCGAGCCCGAAGAATTCGTCGTCGATCGCGCCGGCGATCGCGAGCCACAGCCGGCCGTACTGTTGCGGCGTGACCGGCTCGCGCACGGTGGCCGGCAGGCCTGCCGCGCGCAGCACCGGCGCCGTCGGCATGCGTTGTCGGCGCAGGCTCTCGAGCGCATCCTCGACAAAGCCCGGCGAGATCATCTGTGGCCCCATTTATTCATGCCTCCAGACATGGCAAAAGCGATCACGATTCTAGATTCTGTTTGTCATTGATTGCAATGTGACGGCTGTCTACCATCATCGATATACCCCGGCCCGCCGGCGGTCATAACGAACAGGAGACATGCATGCGTGATGGAGCAACCGCCCGGGTGGCGCCGGCCTACGCCGACGCCGTGGCCGGTTTCCGTATCGAGAAGGCCGCGGCCTGTCTGCTCGGCGATCTGGAGCAGGGCCTGAACGCCTGCGTCGAGTGCTGTGACCGGCATGCGGCAGCGAACATCAATGCTGTCGCGCTCGACTGGATCGACGCGGGCGGCCAGCACCGCAGCTTCACGTTCGCGCAGATGCGCGCGCTGTCGGCGCGTGTCGCGCACCTGCTGGTCGAGCAGGGCGTGAAGCCGGGCGACGTGGTCGCCGGCTTGTTGCCGCGTACGCCGGAGCTGGTCGCGACGATCCTCGGCACGTGGCGCGCGGGCGCCGTCTACCAGCCGCTTTTCACCGCATTTGGGCCGAAGGCCATCGAGCATCGGCTGCGCATGAGCGATGCGCGCCTGGTCGTCACCAACATCGCGAATCGCGCGAAACTCGACGAGATCGCGGATTGCCCGCGGATCGCGACGGTGCGCGAATCCGGCGACGTGCTGCCGGCCGGCGACATCGACTTCCGCGCAACGCTCGATACGCAGCCCGACGTGTTCGAACCGGTGTCGCGCAAGGGCACCGATCTGTTCATGATGATGTCGACGTCGGGCACGACGGGCTTGCCGAAGGGCGTGCCGGTGCCCCTGCGTGCGCTGGTCGCGTTCGGCGCGTACATGCGCGACGCCGTAGACCTGCGCGACAGCGACCGCTTCTGGAACATCGCGGATCCCGGCTGGGCGTATGGTCTCTATTACGCAATCACTGGCCCGCTGCTGCTCGGCCATGCAACGACGCTGTACGAGGGCGGCTTCACGGTCGACAGCACCTACGACGTGATCGAGCGGCTTGGCATTACGAGCCTCGCGGGTTCGCCCACTGCGTACCGGATGCTGATGGCGGCCGGCACGGAACCGGCCGCGCGGCTGAAGGGACAGCTGCGCGTCGTCAGCAGCGCGGGCGAGCCGCTGAACCCCGAAGTCGTGCGCTGGTTCCACGCAGCGCTCGGCGCGCCGATCTACGACCACTACGGCCAGACCGAACTGGGGATGGTGGTGAACAATCATCACGGGCTCACGCACGTGGTCCATCCCGGCTCGGCGGGTTTGGCCATGCCCGGCTATCGTGTCGCTGTGCTCGACGAAGCTGGCCGCGAACTTGGCCCCGGCCAGCCGGGCACGTTGGCGATCGACATCGCACACTCGCCGCTGCTGTGGTTCGACGGCTACTGGCAGCAGGACACGCCCGCGATCGCAGGCGGCTATTACCGGACCGGTGACAACGTCGAACTGGAACCGGACGGCACGGTGAGCTTCATCGGTCGCGCGGACGACGTGATTACGTCATCCGGTTACCGGATCGGCCCGTTCGACGTGGAAAGTGCGCTGATCGAGCACCCGGCCGTCAGCGAGGCTGCCGTGATCGGCGTACCCGACGCGGAGCGCACGGAGATCGTGAAGGCGTTCGTCGTGCTGTCGAAAGGCTTCGACGCCACGCCGGCGCTTGCCGATGAACTCAGTCAGCACGTGAAGCGACGGCTGTCGGCCCATGCATATCCGCGTGCGATCGAGTTCGTCGACGCACTGCCCAAAACCCCGAGCGGCAAGATACAGCGCTTCGTGTTGCGCAAGATGGAAGCCGAAAAGGCCGCTCAATTCTGACTCCAGGACACTGAATACGGACTGCGAATGAATATCAAGGATCGAGTTTTTCTGATTACGGGCGCCGGTTCGGGCCTTGGCGCCGCAGTGGCGCGCATGGTGGTCGCCGAAGGCGGCAACGCGGTGCTGGTGGACGTCAACGAAGACGCCGGTGCGGGTCTCGCGAACGAACTCGGCGCGGCCGCGCGATTCGTGAAGACCGACGTGACGAGTGAAGCGGACGGACAGGCTGCGGTCGCCGCCGCACGCGACGCGTTCGGCCGCATCGACGCGCTGGTGAACTGTGCGGGCGTCGCTCCGGGCGAGAAGGTCGTCGGCCGTGAAGGACCGCATTCGATCGAGCGCTTCGCGCGCGCGGTGTCGATCAACCTGATCGGTACGTTCAACATGATCCGGCTCGCCGCCGACGCAATGTCGAAGCAGGACCCCAATGCGGACGGCGAGCGCGGCGTGATCGTGAACACGGCATCGGTCGCGGCGTTCGACGGGCAGATCGGGCAAGCGGCGTATGCGGCATCGAAGAGCGGCGTGGTCGGGATGACGCTGCCGATCGCACGCGAACTCGCACGCTTCGGCATTCGCGTGGTGACGATCGCGCCGGGCATCTTCGCGACGCCGATGATGGCAGGCATGCCGCAAGACGTGCAGGATGCGCTCGGCAAGAGCGTGCCGTTTCCGCCGCGGCTCGGCCGCCCGGACGAATTCGCGGCGCTGGTGCGCCACATCGCCGAGAATACGATGCTGAACGGCGAGGTCATCCGTCTCGATGGCGCGCTGCGCATGGCACCGCGCTGACACTGGAGGAAATGAATCATGACGACACAGGATCCGATCGTAATCGTCGGCGCGGCGCGCACGCCGATGGGCGGCTTTCAGGGCGATCTGGCGGCGGCCAGCGCCAGCGAGCTGGGCGCGGTGGCGATTCGCGCGGCGCTCGAACGTGCCCGCGTGCCGGCCGAGCGCATCGATGAAATCTTGTTCGGCTGCGTGCTGCCGGCCGGCCAGGGCCAGGCACCGGCGCGGCAGGCGGCATTGAAGGCCGGGTTGCCGCTCGGCGCGGGCGCGACCACGGTCAACAAGATGTGCGGCTCCGGGATGAAGGCCGCGATGTTCGCGCACGACCTGTTGCTGGCCGGGTCGGCCAGCGTAGCAGTGGCGGGCGGGATGGAAAGCATGACGAACGCACCGTACCTGTTGCCGAAGGCGCGTGCGGGGATGCGGATGGGTCACGGCCAGGTGCTCGATCACATGTTCCTCGACGGGCTCGAGGATGCATACGACAAGGGCCGGCTAATGGGGACGTTCGCCGAGGACTGCGCGCAGTCCTATCAGTTCACGCGCGACGAGCAGGATGCGTTTGCGATTACGTCGCTCACGCGCGCGCAACGTGCGATCGCGGAAGGGCGCTTCGTCGCGGAAATCGCGCCGGTAACCGTGAAGGCCGGCAAGACGGAAAGCATCGTGTCGATCGACGAGCAGCCCGGTAAGGCAAAGCTCGACAAAATCCCGACGCTCAAGCCGGCGTTCCGCGAGGGCGGCACGGTGACGGCCGCGAACGCGTCGTCGATTTCAGACGGTGCGGCCGCGCTCGTGATGATGCGCCGCTCTGAAGCGGAGCGATTGGGCCTTGCGCCGAAGGCCGTGATCGTCGCGCATTCGACGTACGCGAACAAACCGGGCCTGTTCGCCACGGCGCCGATCGGTGCGATCCGCCGGCTGTCGGAGAAAACCGGCTGGAACCTGCGCGACGTCGATTTGTTCGAGATCAACGAAGCGTTCGCGGTGGTTGCGATGGCCGCGATGCGCGATCTCGACCTGCCGCACGACAAGGTGAACGTGCACGGCGGCGCATGTGCGCTCGGCCATCCGATCGGTGCGTCGGGTGCGCGTGTGATGGTGACGCTGCTCGCAGCACTCGAAGCGTACGGGATGACACGCGGCGTCGCGTCGCTGTGTATCGGCGGCGGCGAGGCGACGGCAATCGCGATCGAGCGCGTCGCGTAACGCGCGCCCACCGGCGGCGTCGCGCGGCCGCGCGGGGGCAGCCGACGTGTCACGTGCGGGACGGCACGCTGGCGGTCCACCGCCGCGGGCGGCGAGCATCGTGCAGGACATTCCTGCATCGTGCCCGCCGCCCGCTTTGCATTTGCGACCAATCCTACGCGCGCGCGCCGGGCGATACCGCACCGCACGCGCGGATCACGAGCTGCACGACCTGCTCGGTCTTCTCGGCGAACGCCTTCTGCGTGAACGCACGCTTGCCGCTCAGCGCGCGGATCTGCGCGTCGAAATCCGCATAGTGCTGCGTGGTCGCCCAGATCAGGTACATCAACGCGTGCGCGTCGATCGGTGCGAGCAACCCGCGTGCGATCCAGCCTTCGATCACCTTCACGCGCGTATCGAACCACGGCTTCACGCGTTCGGACAGGATGTCGTGCATGTGCGCGGCACCGTGGATGATCTCGTTGGCCCATACCTTCGAGCCGAGCGGGCGCCGGCGCGACAGATCCATCTTCGCCCGCACGTAGCTGCCGATCGCATCGACCGGATCGTCGCCGGCTTCGAACGAGCCGGCCGCGCGGTGCCAGTCTTCGAACAGGTCCTCGAGCACGCGACGGTACAGCGCAAGCTTCGTCGGGAAGTAGTAATGCACGTTCGCCTTTGGCACACCCGCACGTTCGGCGATCATTGCCGTGCTCGCACCGTCGAGCCCGCGTTCCGCGAACACCGCTTCCGCGCATGCGAGCAGATGCGCTTCGTTTGACGCGCGGATGTGCGCCTTGCGTCGCCGCAAAGGCGCGCCGGTTTCGTCGTGGCCGGCTGCTTCGGCGGCTGCTTCGTCATGTCTCATCGTTATCCTCGCGCGGCGTGCATGCCGCGTTGCGCTTCATTCTAGCCGCTGGTTCGCAGCAAGCGCACGTGCGCTCCTGCGTCGGCGCCTGCGCGATGCTGCAATGCGGTGGCACGCTTCTCGCTCCATCAGCGCGCGCAAGAAAGACATTGCGCTACGCATTTTGATCGTCTAAAACCTGTCCAATCGGACAGGATTCGACGTGCGGAGGAACGCGGCGCCGGCGACTCCGCCGATCGATCGGACGAATCACGCTAACGATGCTTCGCTGCACCTCGCAGGTGCGGATTTGCCCGACGGCGGCAACGCGCGCACCGGCATCGACCGGGATGACGACATGACGGACCCCACAGGAGCGATACGAATGGACGCGGTATCGGAAACATCAAAGCGGGCAGCATTCGACACGTCGATCAAGGTCAACGGCCGGCGGTTGTGGGACAGCCTGATGGAGATGGCGAAGATCGGTGCGACACCGAAAGGCGGCGTGTGCCGTCTTGCGCTGACCGATCTCGACAAGGCCGGCCGCGATCTGATCGTCAGTTGGGCGAAGGCCGCGGGCTGCACGGTGACCGTCGATACGATGGGTAACGTGTTCATGCGCCGCGCTGGGCGCGTGGCCGACGCTGCGCCGGTCGTTACCGGCTCGCACGCCGATTCGCAGCCGACCGGCGGCCGCTTCGACGGCATCTATGGCGTGCTCGGCGGCCTCGAAGTGATTCGGACTCTGAACGATCACGGCATCGAGACCGAGCACCCGGTCGAGGTCGTGATCTGGACGAACGAGGAAGGCTCGCGCTTCGCGCCGGCAATGGTGGCTTCGGGTGTGTTCGCGGGCGTGTTTTCGCTCGAGTACGGACTGTCGCGCAAGGATGTCGACGGCAAGACGATCGGTGAGGAGCTCGCGCGGATCGGTTATGCGGGCGACGCGCCCTGCGGTGGCCGCAAGCTGCATGCGGCGTTCGAGCTGCATATCGAGCAAGGGCCGATACTCGAGGCGGAGTGCAGGACGATCGGTGTCGTGACCGATGCGCAGGGACAGCGCTGGTACGAGATCACGTTCACGGGCCAGGAAGCGCACGCGGGACCGACGCCGATGCCGCGTCGTCGCGACGCGCTGCTCGGCGCGGCGCGCGTCGTCGATCTCGTGAACCGGATCGGCCTCGATCATGCGCCGTTCGGCTGCGCGACGGTCGGGATGATGCAGGTTCATCCTAATTCGCGCAACGTGATTCCGGGCCGCGTGTTCTTTACCGTCGATTTTCGTCATCCGGACGACGCCGTGCTCGCGGAGATGGACGCGGCGCTGCGCGACGGCGTCGCGCGCATCGCAGGCGAGATCGGGCTCGAAACCGCGCTCGAGCAGATTTTCTATTACAAGCCCGTTGCGTTCGATCCCGCCTGCGTCGCGGCCGTGCGCGATGCGGCCGATCGCTTCGGGTACTCGCATCGCGACATCGTGTCGGGTGCGGGACACGACGCATGCTATCTGGCGCAGGTCGCGCCAACGTCGATGGTATTCGTGCCGTGCGTCGACGGCATCAGCCACAACGAGATCGAGGACGCAACGCCTGCGTGGATCGAGGCCGGCGCGAACGTGCTGCTGCACGCGATGCTGTCGCGCGCATGCGAACCCGCCTCATGACGGATCGGACATAGCGCGGCAGGCAGGCTGCGCACCGCTTGACCCCAGTACTCCGAAGCAGGACCGCCCCGACTGTGCATCGTCAGCCGGCGGGGACGGCTTTGTCTCCACCAGTCGAAGGAACGCGTATGACTACCCAGTCGTCACCCGGCGATATCGCCGCGCATCGCCTGTCGTCCACGCAACTGTCGTGCGAATTTTCCGATATCGCGCCGCTGCTCGATCCGACTGCCGCCGCGGCTGCGGCGAGCCGTTGTCACTACTGCTATGACGCGCCGTGCGTGCAAGCCTGCCCGACTCGCATCGACATCCCGAGCTTCATCCGCAAGATCGGCAACGGCAACCTGAAAGGGGCGGCGACCGACATCCTGTCTGCGAATCCGCTCGGCGGGATGTGCGCACGCGTGTGTCCGACCGAAATCCTGTGCGAAGGCGCATGCGTGCGCAATCATCAGGACGCGGAGCCGGTCGCGATCGGTGCGCTGCAGCGGCACGCGACCGACTGGGCGATGGCGAGCGGCGCGGTTCGCTTCCTGCGTGCGCCCGACACAGGGCGGCATGTCGCCGTGGTGGGCGCCGGGCCGGCCGGCCTCGCATGCGCGCACCGGCTCGCGCTGGCCGGACATCGCGTCACGCTGTTCGATGCGCGCGCGAAGGCGGGCGGCCTCAACGAATACGGAATCGCCGCATACAAGACGGTCGACGATTTCGCGCAGCGCGAAGTCGAATGGCTGCTGTCGGTCGGCGGCATCGCGGTGGAAACGGGCGTCGCGCTCGGGCGCGACGTCACGCTCGACGCGTTGCGGGAGCGGCACGACGCGGTGTTTCTCGCGATCGGTCTGACGGGCGTGCGCTCCCTCGCGATCGACGGCGAACAGCTGGCCGGCGTGATGAACGCGGTCGACTTCATCGAGCAGGTGCGTCAGGCGGATGCGCTCGAGAACGTGCCGGTCGGGCGGCGCGTGGTCGTGATTGGCGGCGGCAATACGGCGATCGACGCGTCCGTGCAGAGCCGCAAGCTCGGTGCGGAGCGCGTGACGATGGTGTATCGGCGCGGCGTCGACGCGATGAGCGCGACCTGGGCCGAACGTGAGTTTGCGCAAACCAGCGGTGTCACGCTCGTGACGCACGCGAAGCCGGTGCGCATCGCGGGCGCGGACGGGCACGTGACCGGCGTCGAATTCGAGGCCGCGACGGGCGAACGGTTTACGCTCGACGCGGACATGGTGCTGAAGGCGATCGGCCAGACGCTGGCGCCGGATGGTGTCGACGGCGCGCTGCTGACCGACGACGGATCGCGCATCGCGGTCGATGCGCACGGTCGCACTGCGTTGCCGGATGTATGGGCCGGCGGCGATTGCGCGGCGACGGACGGCATGGACCTGACGGTACAGGCCGTGCAGGACGGCAAGCGCGCGGCGGCCGCGATCGACGCGGCGCTTGCGCAGCGCGACGCCAAGGCTGCATGAATGCGAGATCCGCGACGGCGCCGCGCGCGTCGCACACGTCGTGCGCGCCACGCGTATGCCGCGACTCGCAAGGGTCAAGATAAACGCCCCCATTCTCACGGAGCCGAACATGGCCGACCTTCGCTGCACCATCGCAGGCATTACCTCGCCGAATCCTTTCTGGCTGGCCTCCGCGCCGCCGACCGACAAGGCGTACAACGTCAATCGTGCATTCGAGGCCGGCTGGGGCGGCGTCGTGTGGAAGACGCTCGGGCTCGATCCGCACGTCGTCAACGTCAGTTCGCGCTACGGCGCGGTGCAGTGGAATGGCCAGCGGATCGCCGGGTTGAACAACATCGAGCTGATCACCGATCGTCCGCTCGACGTGAACCTGAAGGAGATCGCGCAGGTGAAGCGCGACTGGCCGGACCGCGCGCTGATCGTATCGCTGATGGTGCCGTGTAACGAGCGCGACTGGAAATGGATCCTGCCGCTCGTCGGGGATACGGGCGCCGATGCGGTCGAGCTGAACTTCGGCTGTCCTCATGGAATGAGCGAGCGCGGGATGGGTGCGGCGGTCGGGCAGGTGCCGGAATACGTGGAGATGGTCACGCGCTGGGTCAAGGAGGGCACGAAGCTGCCGTGCCTCGTGAAACTTACGCCGAACATCAGCGACATCCGGATGGGATCGCGGGCTGCATACAACGGCGGCGCGGACGGCGTGTCGTTGATCAACACGATCAACTCGATTGTCGCGGTGGACCTCGACCAGATGGCGCCGATGCCGACCGTCGACGGCAAGGGGACGCATGGCGGCTATTGCGGCCCCGCGGTGAAGCCGATCGCGCTGAACATGGTCGCGGAGATCGCGCGCGATCCGGAAACGCCGAACCTGCCGATTTCGGGAATCGGCGGGATTTCATCGTGGCGCGACGCGGCCGAATTCATGGTGCTCGGCGCCGGCAGCGTGCAGGTGTGCACCGCCGCGATGCATTACGGCTTCCGGATCGTGTCGGATCTCGCCGACGGGCTGTCGAACTGGATGGACGACAAGGGCTACGCGACGCTCGACGACATCCGCGGCCGGGCGGTACCGAACGTCACCGACTGGAAATACCTGAACCTCAAGTACGACATCAAGGCGCGCATCGACCAGGACCGCTGCATCCAGTGCGGGCTGTGCCATATCGCGTGCGAGGACACGTCGCATCAGGCGATCACCGCGATGAAGGACGGCGCGCGCCATTTCGAAGTGATCGATTCGGAATGCGTCGGGTGCAATCTTTGCATGCATGTGTGTCCGGTCGAGCAATGCATCACGATGGAGCGGGTCGATGCGGGCGACTACGCGAACTGGACCACGCATCCGAACAACCCGGCGCGTGCCGATGCAGGCGCCGGCGCCGCGGAACCCGCGAAGCACGCGAAGGCGGCCTGATCGGCGGCCGGCGGCGCGGTATCGCCCGCGCCGCTGCTCGTGTCCTGTTCTGCCGGCATCGCGCGATGCCGGCGCCGACGTTTACAAGGAGCAGCGTTCGATGAAACCAGCAGCGATTTCCGCCGATCCCGACGCCGCCGCGGTGCCCGCCGGCAGCCTGTACAACGCAGACCTCGCGCCGACGACAGCCGCGCAGCGCACCTGGCGCTGGTATCACTTCGCCGCGCTGTGGGTCGGCATGGTGATGAACATCGCGTCGTACATGCTCGCGGCCGGGTTGATCCAGGAAGGCATGTCGCCGTGGCAGGCGGTGCTGACCGTGCTGCTCGGCAATCTGATCGTGCTCGTGCCGATGCTGCTGATCGGCCATGCGGGCGCGAAGCACGGGATTCCGTATGCGGTGCTGGTGCGCGCGTCGTTCGGCACGCAGGGCGCGAAGCTGCCCGCGCTGTTGCGCGCGATCGTCGCATGCGGCTGGTACGGCATCCAGACCTGGCTCGGCGGCAGCGCGATCTACACGCTGCTGAACATCCTGACGGGCAACGCGCTGCACGGCCCGGCACTGCCCGTCGTCGGCATTTCGCTCGGGCAACTCGCGTGCTTCCTCGTGTTCTGGGCGCTGCAGCTGTACTTCATTCTGCACGGCACCGATTCGATCCGCTGGCTCGAAAGCTGGTCCGCGCCGATCAAGGTCGTGATGTGCATTGCACTCGTATGGTGGGCGACGTCGCAGGCAGGCGGCGTCGGCTCGATGCTGTCGGCGCCGTCGCAATTCGTCGCGGGCGGCAAGAAGGCCGGGCTTTTCTGGGCGACGTTCTGGCCGGGCCTGACCGCGATGGTCGGGTTCTGGGCGACGCTCGCGCTGAACATCCCCGACTTCACGCGCTTCGCGCATTCGCAGCGCGACCAGATGATTGGGCAGTCGATCGGGCTGCCGATACCGATGGCACTGTTGTCGGTGGTCTCGGTGGTCGTGACGTCGGCAACGGTGGTGATTTACGGCAACGCAATCTGGGATCCGATCGACCTCACGAGCCGGATGACCGGGATCGGTGTCGGCATCGCGCTCGTGATCCTCACGCTCGACACGATGTGCTGCAACCTCGCGGCGAATCTCGTCGGCCCCGCGTACGATTTCTCGAGCCTGTGGCCGAAGGCGATCTCGTACCGCGCAGGCGGCATGATCACCGCGACGATCGCGATCGTGATGATGCCGTGGAAGATCCTCGCGACGACGGACGGCTACATCTTCACGTGGCTCGTCGGCTACTCGGCGCTGCTCGGGCCGGTCGCGGGCATACTCATGGTCGACTACTTTCTGATTCGCGGCACGCGGCTCGATACGCGCGCGCTGTTCGACGAGCGCGGCGGCTTCAGCTATGCGCACGGCTGGAACCCCGCCGCGCTGGCCGCGCTCGCGATCGGCGTGCTGCCGAACCTGCCCGGCTTTCTGCACACCGCATTCCCGGCATCGTTTCCGAATGTGCCGGCGTTCTTCAACATGCTTTATACGTACGCGTGGTTCGTCGGTCTCGTGCTTGCGTCTTGCGTATACGGAACCTGGATGAAGTGGCGCGCCGCGCAGCGCCCGCAGATCGCGAGTGCGTGAGGCAGCCGGTGCAAGGGATGCGAGCGATGCGGCACACGACAGTCAACGAGGAGGCAACCAAATGGCAATCCTGATTCGCGGCGGCACCGTGGTCGATGCCGACCGCACCTATCGTGCGGACGTGCTGTGTGCGGACCCGCAGGACGGCGGCACGATCCTGCAGATCGCGGAGACGATCGACGCGGCGGCCGGCGTGACGGTGGTCGACGCACACGACCAGTACGTGATGCCGGGCGGCATCGATCCGCATACGCACATGGAGCTGCCGTTCATGGGTACGACGGCGAGCGACGACTTCTATTCGGGCACGGCTGCCGGGCTGTCGGGCGGCACGACGAGCATCATCGACTTCGTGATCCCGAGCCCGAAGCAGCCGCTGATGGACGCGTTCCATCAATGGCGCGGCTGGGCGGAGAAGGCTGCGGCCGACTATGGCTTTCACGTGGCCGTCACGTGGTGGGCCGAATCCGTGCATCGCGACATGGGCACGCTGGTGCGCGAGCACGGCGTGTCGAGCTTCAAGCACTTCATGGCGTACAAGAACGCGATCATGGCCGACGACGAAGTGCTCGTGAACAGCTTCTCGCGCTCGCTCGAACTCGGTGCGCTGCCGACCGTGCACGCGGAGAATGGCGAACTCGTGTTCCAGCTGCAGAAAGCGCTGCTCGCGCGGGGGATGACGGGGCCGGAGGCGCATCCGCTGTCGCGTCCGCCGGAGGTCGAGGGTGAGGCTGCGAACCGCGCGATCCGGATCGCGCAGGTGCTCGGCGTGCCCGTGTATATCGTGCACGTGTCGGCGAAGGATGCCGTCGATGCGATTACGCGCGCGCGCAGCGAAGGGCTGCGCGTGTTCGGCGAGGTGCTGCCCGGCCATCTGGTGATCGACGAAGCGGTGTATCGCGACCCGGACTGGACGCGCGCGGCCGCGCACGTGATGAGCCCGCCGTTTCGCTCGGCCGAGCATCGCGAGGCGCTGTGGCGCGGGCTGCAGGCCGGACAGCTGCATACGACGGCGACCGATCACTGCGTGTTCTGTGCATCGCAGAAGGCGATGGGCCGCGAGGACTTCACGAAGATCCCGAACGGCTGCGGCGGCGTGGAAGACCGCATGTCGGTGCTGTGGCATCACGGCGTCAATCACGGCCGCATTACGCCGAACGAGTTCGTGCGGATCACGTCGACGAACGCCGCGCAGATCTTCAACCTGTATCCGCGCAAGGGCGCGGTGCAGGTTGGCGCCGACGCCGATCTGGTCGTGTGGGACCCGGCCGCGACCAAGACGATCTCGGTGAAGACTCATCACCAGCAGGTCGACTTCAACGTGTTCGAAGGGATGACGGTGCAGGGCGTCGCGACGCATACGCTCGCCCGCGGCGCGCTTGCATGGACCGATGGCGAACTGCGGGCAGTGCGTGGCGCGGGCCGGTACCTGAAGCGGCCGCCCGCAGCCGGGTACTACGAGGCCGCGCGTATCGCCAACCGGCTGCGCGAGCCGCATCCGGTCGAGCGCAGCGGCTGAACGCATCGGCCCCGCGGGCGCGCTGCGGCGCGCTCGCGGCGGTGTTCAGCGCGCGTCGTTTGCGTGCGCCTCGCGGATCGGGATCACCGTGCGCGCGCCGCACTGGCGCAGCAGGTCGCGCAGCTCGTTGATGACCGGGAACACCTCGTGGTTCCAGTCGGCGCCCTGCCGGTCGTGCGCTTCCTGTTCGCGTTCGACGATCCAGCGATCCTCGCGGAAAATCCGCTCGGTGAACCATACGAGCAGCGGCCACGCGAGATCGAGTGCGAACGGGATGCCGGGCTTGTGGATCGACAGCAGTCCGAACGTGCGATTGGTGCGCTGCTCGGCGTCGAGCGGCACGTAGACGATCCACAGGTCCATCACCAGCGTGCCCTCGCTCGAGCGGATCTGGAGCGTCTGGTACGGATACTCGGTGCGGACCGTCATCACGCTCTTGTTGGCCTGGTCGCCGGGCTTCTTGCTCGAACCGAATACGAGGGCCTCGCCTACCGGCTGCTTGCCTTCCATCCGCGCGAACGTGTAATCGACCTCGACCCAGTCGTCGCCGCGCCGGCGGCCGATCGAGCGCGCCCGCATCTGCCCCATCTGCTTGCGGTGCAGGAACTGATGGTTCATGTCCATCAGGTTTTCGTGCATGAACGAGTAGTGGCATTTGACCTCGCGGCCGAAGCGGCGCGTCTTGAATGCCGGGTCGTCGGCTGACGCGAGCGCGGGGAACGGGCGTTCGTTCGCGAGTGCCGCGTCGCCGGGGAACACGAAGATCAGCCCGTGCGACTCGCGGCACGGATAGGCGCGTACGCCGTTGGGCAGACGCTCGCGGCCGAGGTACGGCACGTCGACGCAGCGGCCGCTGTCGCACGCGTAGGTCCAGCCGTGGTAGCAGCAGCGCAGCGTTTCGCCGCTCACGACGCCCGCATGCAGCGGGACCTGGCGGTGCGCGCAACGATCTTCGAGCGCGTACACGGCGCCCGATTCGGTACGCACGAGCACGATCGGATCGCCGGCGAAGCGCACGCCGAGCGTCTTGCCGCGCTTGAGCTCGCGCGACCACGCGAGCGGATACCAGTGATCGGGATGGATCGGCACGCGGCGCAGGTCGCGCACGACCGCGCCGGTGGAGGGTTGGTCCAGGGTGCTGCTGTCAGACAAAGGCACTGCGCGCATGCGTGACGCCTCCTGCTGGCTGAAGAGTTCCAGGCGCCGCGCGACGCGCGGCGGGGACTGATCTGGAGAAGTCTACGCGAAGTTGGCCCGCGAAGCTGATCCGATGCGGGTTTGCCCGGTCGGGGCGGCGTGCGTTTCATTGATGCGGCGCAAACGCGGGCGGCGGCGCGCTGTGCTGATGCCGCGCGTCGGCCGTCCCACGTCGCCGCGCGTTCGGTCAAAGTCGCGCGTCGCGCCACAGCACCGCGTCGGCACGGTACAGCGCGGGGAAGCGCTGCTTCAGCCCGGCGACTTTCGGCAGGTCGTTGTATGCAATGTACGGCGCGTCCGGATGCAGCTCGAGGTAGTTCTGGTGATACGCCTCGGCCGCATAGAAGCCCTTGTACGGCTCGACGCGTGTGACGACCGGTGCAGGGAACGTGTGCGCGGCGCCGAGCTGCGCGATGTACGCGGTCGCGACGGCCCGCTGCTGCGCGGTGGTCGGGAAGATCGCGGATCGGTATTGCGACCCTTCGTCGGGGCCCTGGCGATTCAGTTCGGTCGGGTCGTGCGCCACGGAGAAGAACACCTGCAGCAGCCGGCCATACGTGATCTGCGTCGGATCGTAGACGATGCGCACCGATTCGGCGTGACCGGTCAGCCCCGTACCGACGAGCGCATAGTGCGCGGTTTCGGACGCGCCGCCTGCGTAGCCGGCCGTGACCTGCTTCACGCCCTTCACGTGCTCGAACACGCCTTGCACGCCCCAGAAGCAGCCGCCGGCGAACACGGCGGTTTCGTCGTGGGACGCACCCGGCGTTTCGTCGAGCGCCGGCGCGGGCACGGTGCGCATCGGCTCCGCGGAATTGACGATGCGTTGGTAGCCGAACACGGCAGCGGCCGCGACGGCGATTGCGCCGATGCGGCGCAGCATCGCGGACCGTCGCCGCGGGCCGGAATCGGAAGTGGAGGTCGGGATCATCAATTGCTCCTTCGAAATGCGGGACGGAATACGGGACATGGCGCCGGGGTGCGTTCAACCGAACGTGAATGCGTACGCATCGACGCCCGGGTCGAGAAACTCGATCGAGAACGTGCGGTCCGCGATCGCGCCTGGTTGCCGCACCAGCTGGTACAGGCGTTGGCCGGTGACGGTGCCGTAGCCTTGCGCATCGACGTCGGCACCGTGTGCTGCGCCGGGTGCGGCGCCGTCGAGCGTCACGCGAAAGCGCACCGGCTTGCCGTTCGCGCCCGGGCCGAGCACGAGGTGCAGATCGCGCGCATGGAAGCGATACACGATGCTGCCGCCCGGCGCGGCGAGCGTCGCGCGTTCGGCGCCGACCTGCCACGTGCCTGCGAGACCCCAGTCGTTGAGGTCCGGATGTGCGGGTGCGTCGTACCGGTGCGCCATGTCGCGCACCACGCCGCCGGCAGACGTGAAGTCTTCCGCGCGCGCATAGCCGACATACGTTTCGGGTGAGCGGACGTCCGCGCTGTCTGCCGCCGCGAGCGCACCCTTCGCGGGGGCGCCCGTGAGGCCGAGCGGCACGTTCAGCGCCTCGGGGTGACCGGCTTCCGCAAGCAGCGACTGGATCGCGCGCTCCGACTGCGCGTATTCGCCTTCGCCGAAGTGGTGATGGCGGATACGTCCTTGCGCGTCGACGAAGTAGTGTGCGGGCCAGTATTCGTTGCCGAACGCGCGCCAGATCGCATAACCGTTGTCGATCGCAACCGGATAGTCGATGCCGAGATCGTGCACGGCTTTCTTCACGTTGCCGATGTCGCGCTCGAACGCGAACTCGGGCGCGTGCACGCCGATCACGACGAGCCCGTACGGCGCGTACTTGCGCGCCCACGCGGTGGTGTACGGCAGCGTGCGCAGGCAGTTGATGCACGAATACGTCCAGAAATCGACGAGCACGACTTTGCCGCGCAGGCCGGCAGCCGTCAGCGGCGGCGAGTTCAGCCACTGCACCGCGCCGTCGAGCGATGGCAGCGTGCCTTCGACGGGCAGCGCGGCAGTCGTGCGCATCGCGGGCGACGTGTCGGCGGCGCGCATCATTGCGCCGCCGGGGGCCGGGGCGCCATCGGATGTGGCGGCCATCATCGCGCCGGCTGCCGCGCCGCCGTTGCCGGAGCTCGTGTCACTTGTCGCGGCCATCGCCGCCGGCGCGCCATGCGAGCGTCCGCCGAGCCGGTCGACGAGCTTCGTCTCGAGGCCGCCCGTCGTGACGGTCGACAGTTGGGCGAGCGCACCCGTATCGAGGCCGAGCGCGATCGCGCCGACGCCGGCGAGCAGCGCCGCGCCGATCGCGCGCCGGATCCATTCGCCGGCGCCGAGCGAACGTTTCATCGCGGCGAACACCTTCCCGCCGATCGCCAGTGCGATGCCGAGCGACGTCGCCGCGCCGGCCGCATACGCGACGAGCAGCAGCGTCGTGCCGACGTTCGCGCCGTGCAACGCGGCACCGGTCAGCACGAGCCCGAGGATCGGGCCCGCGCACGGCGCCCACAGCAGGCCGGTCGCGACGCCGAGCAGCAGCGACGACGCGGGGCCGGCAGCGCGGCCGTCGCGCTGCGCGAAGCCGGTGAGCCGGTTGCCGGCCGCGACGAGCGGGCGCGTCAGGTGTTCGGCGAAGCGCGGCAGCAGCAGCGTCAGGCCGAACACCGCGAGCAGCACGATGGCGAGCCAGCGGCCGGCCTGGTTGGCCTGCGCGACCCATCCGCCGCCGACGGCGGCGAGCGTCGCGACGACCGCGAACGTGAGCGCCATGCCGATCAACAGCGGCAGGCCGGTACGGATGAATGGCTGGTCGGCGCGCGCGAACACGAACGGCAGCACGGGCAGGATGCACGGGCTCAGGATCGTGAGTACGCCGCCGAGGTAGGCGAGGACGATGAGCAGCATGGGGCAGTCTCCGGTCGGTCGGGAATCGGCGACGCGTCAGGCAGTGGCCGGGTGGAAGGCGAGCGCGAGCCCGTTCATGCAGTAGCGCAGGCCGGTGGGTGGGGGGCCGTCGTCGAACACGTGGCCGAGATGGCCGCCGCAGCGGCGGCAGTGCACTTCGGTGCGCGCCATCCCGTACGACGCATCGGCCTCGGTCGCCACCGCATGGTCGAGCGGCTTCCAGAAGCTCGGCCAACCGGTGTGGCTGTCGAACTTGGCGGACGACGAGAACAGCGCGAGGTCACAGCCGGCGCACGCAAAGGTGCCGCGGCGATGCTCGTCGTTCAGCGGGCTGCTGTACGGCGGCTCGGTGCCGGCATCGCGCAGCACGTTGTATTGCGCACGCGTGAGGCGGCGGCGCCATTCGGCGTCGCTGCGCGTGATTGCGAACGGGGCGGCCGTCGGAGCGGGGGTGTGCCCCGGAGCGGCGGGCGGCGCGGCGAACACGCGACCGACGAGCGCGCGGCGGCCGGTGGACGACAGCGTCGCGAGCGCGGCGAGGCCGGTGGCGCCGGCGAACAGCAGGTGTCTGCGGGTGGGCATGATCGGCTCCTGGAAGCAGGTCCTGAAAACATGCGCACAGAGTAGTCAGCGGCCGGTGTCGAAGTCCTCACGGAAAGTTAAATGAATCGTTATATATGGTGTTACGTGGCCGTACGGGGGAATCAGTCGACACCCTGGCTCGCAAGCGCTCTCGAGCCGATGAGCCGCCGAGATTTAACCGCGCGCCGGTTCGTGCCGCAATTTCCAGTGTTTTCGTTATGTGCGTCGAATGGCGTGGCGAATCCGGACTCTCGCTTGCCGATCAAGTCGGACCGGAAGAAGCGTTGTTCGACTGCGGTCGCGAGTCACAGCGAGCGTCCGATGCGCATCGATGAACGGATAAGTCTGCAAGCCAGGGTGACCGACGTATGGCGCGTGCGTGGACGGTTCTTACCATCCGCGTTGAATGCCGGTCTTTACGATGTGTGCGTCATAGTCGTCGTTGGAACGGAGCTGGGCTCTTAGGGCATTGTAATAGTCAGGAGCTTGAACGCCGTGGATCTGCTGCTGGTTACCATTTGACGCCTGATAATACGGCCTCATTCCGTGCCCGTCTGGCACGACTACGGCCGGCGGATATACTGGCTGACGCGCGGCCAATTCCCGATCAACTTGCCGGGCGGTGTGCGCATGCGCTTGCGGGACGTAAACACCGCGAAACTCTGACGGCGGCATACCGGGACGAGTGTATTCGTACGGGGTTGCATATTCCGCGGGGGCACTTGCGTGCGCTGTCACCATAAAAGTATTCTGCATCCGATGGTAGGCCTGAGACTGCCCTTCCGGTGACAGACTTGTTGTTTGTTGATCCGTCGCCATCATCGCGAGAAGGTCCTCGGGCTTCATACCGTACTCGACCGCTGCGTTAAACTCTTCAAGTTGTTTGGGACTCAACGACCCAATCAGCTCTTCCATGGATGGCGCGCGTGTTTCAGTATGCAGCGGGCCGTATCCATGGCGCTCAAGCGCGACGGACAGCGCCCCATGCGCAGGGTTTTCCAGCGCCATCCGGGCGGCGCGCGCCCTCTGTTCGGGATCCGAGCTACCCTTTATCCGGGTAACATCGATATCGTTCCGATCCACTCGACCGTCGTGTGATTCATTAAACGAAATGTTCTGCTCACGCATCCGGTTTTGAGGAAGGATACCGTACCGCCTTACGCTGCTGTAGGTGGCAGCAAACGCGGGATCAGTCGTCGTTGGCGCGGAAGATGGACGCCCGTGGAATGCCGGAGGCATCCCATGGACAGGAGGCTGCGTGTTAGAGGCCGGCGAAGTATGCGACCCTGCCCCCGAGCCGGGCGCTGGATACGGTTCATGAAAATCAGTCGTGTAAGCGTTGTTGCCGTACGTAACGCGAGGAAAGCTGTTGCTGCCCGTCATGGGGGTTTCTCCGGTTAACAGAAGGTGTAGTACCGATATTAATGATGTACGCCGACCCGGAAGCCTCACTCACGCGCAATAAAAGCATGAAACGCGAACCGGAGAACGTTTCAATCTGGAAGCGGCGAATGCCCGGCAGTAGCGCAACGAGAGATTGCTCGTGGGACGGAGCTGTTCCGCATGCGCGACGAGCTCGGCGGGCGCGAGCAGAATCTTTGGCAGCAGATGCGGGCGCTGGTCGCGAGCGGAGTCGAATCGAAGTGCGGGCGTCACCCGGCTCGCCCTTGATCCTTCTCGCCTCACTCGGTAAACCCGGCTCGGCGCCGGTTTTTTTCATCTGTGCAGGTTGTCGACGACGAAGAATCGCGACGCTCGCGGAGGGGTTGGATGTGGGCAGTGGACGGCAGCGACGGCGCCACGTTCGACGGCTGCAGTTCGTCGATGCGATTGATCGGCTGGTCAGCAATGTGCTCGA
This sequence comes from Burkholderia sp. AU19243, assembly GCF_018148075.1. Taxonomy (NCBI): domain Bacteria; kingdom Pseudomonadati; phylum Pseudomonadota; class Betaproteobacteria; order Burkholderiales; family Burkholderiaceae; genus Burkholderia; species Burkholderia sp. AU19243. Next base: position 43,763 of record NZ_JAGSTV010000024.1, on the reverse strand, counting down.
GGACGTAGGCGAGATACGCGTCGCGATCGAGGCCGTTCAGGCGTGCGGTGCCGATCAGGCTATACATCGCGGCGGCACGTTCGCCACCCGTAGAGCACATTCACCTGGTCGATGCTATTCGCTCGGTGGCGTTAGCGGGGCCACGCGTGCCACTTCCTTGCATGCTCAGATGTCGTAGGCGAGCGCCCGCTCTTCCGCTTTCGCGTTGAACGAATCCGTTCCGATGGTCGGAGCCGCGTCACGAGCAGCGAAGTTGTAACCGGCATACTGCGCGAGCATTTGAATGTCGCCCGTTCCGAGGCGACGCTTTTGCAATGCGTATGCTCGAGCGGATTCGGAAAGAAAAAATCTGTGTCCGTCTCGATCCGGCTCGACACTCACCAGAGACTTGTCGGTCAATTCGGCAATGTCGCTGGCTACGTCGGACACTGTATAGCTCCTGTCACATACTAGCGCGCGCAATGCCTCGAACGTAAAAGCACTCTGGAATTCCGCAATCTGCCCAAATAACTTCTGACTCGACGGGCTCAGCGACGCAAAGCTCCAATCGAAGCTAGCCAGCAACGTCTGGTGGTGCGAAAGAGCCGTCCTGTATCCACGCGTCAGCAACTTGAAGCGGTCGTCGAGAAATCCGTGAACACCGCTAAGGCCGAATGTACCGACACGTGCCACTGCCATTTCGATCGCCAGTGGATTACCGTCGAGCCGGCGACAGATGTTCCCAACGAGATGGGCGCTTTTTCTCAAACTATCAAGGTCGCAACCTGACTGTTCCGCGCGCTGCATAAACAACTGCACTGCCGCACAATCCAGGATCTCCGTGGTGGACGAGCCGGGGAGCGGCACCTGGAGTGGGCGCACGCGCAACACGGCTTCACCTGGTACTCTCAGCGGCTCGCGGCTCGTTACGAGCATCCGCAAGTTGTCATGCCGGACGCAAACCGAATCGACAAGTCGAGCGACTGCATCGATGACGTGCTCAGCGTTGTCGAGCACTAGCAGCGTGCGATCTTGTGGTAGAGCTGCGGCAAGCTCCTCCATCCCCCACCTGTCTTCCGATATCGATAAGCCGAATGCCGTAGCTACTTTTTGCAAAACCAGGCCGGCAGTGGCGGCATCGGCAAGGTTGACGAAACGCGTGATATCAAAACGGTCGCATAGTGCCGCATGAGCAGCTTCAATCGCCGCGCTTGTTTTCCCAACTCCACCTGCGCCCACCAGTGTCAATACATGCGTCGTGTCGAGTATTGCCGAGATATCGGACACCAGGCCATCGCGTCCTGTGAGTGCCCTTTGCCGTTGCGGGATATCGCCAGTCATCGCCAAATTCGCGCTCGGGGCTTGTCTGCGAGTAAGTCGGTAACCGCGGCCGGGTACGGTCACGATCAGATCGCGCTGCGGTCCGAGCAATTTTCGCAACGCGGCGACGTGCACGTGCAGAGTGTTTTCTTCAACGACGGTCCCGGGCCAGACCGCGCCCATCAACTCGTCTTTCGTTACGAGACGTCCCGCCGCCGACAACAGTACCGCGAGCACGTCAAACGCACGCGAACCGACATGGACAGCTTTCCCGTCACGTCGCAGCGAGCGCGTCGACAAATCGACTTCGAGTGTGCCTAGCAACATCGCTCAGACCTCGTCGATCAGACAAACCGGGCCACTGAGCCAACACCCGCTGCCTTTATCGGCCGGATCGCGAAAGTTCACCGTGATCGCCGACGGACGCCCCATCGCCACGCCCTGACGCACGACGATGCCGCGTCCCCCCGCGGCGACGAGCCCATAGCGATGCGCACCGTACAGGAGCGCTGCCGCTGCGATGCCGGTCGCCGCGTCTTCCGGATAGCCGGACGCGCGCGGGAATTGCCGTGCCTCGAACACGTGCGGGGCGCTGACAACCGGCGAAAACGGATACAGACCGGTGGACGACAGCGCGTCGCACAAGCCTTCGACTTGGTCGAGTTTCGGCGTGATCGCATTCAGCCGTGAAGTCGAGCGGACCGGCACCAGCGTTTTGGTGCGGCTCGTCGTTGCGTTGACGATGCCGACAGGCAGCAGATCGCCCGCAACCAGGTTCAATACATCGAGTGTTCTGGCGATGAGCGCCACGTCAACAACCGGCTCGGTGCGCCCCGCAGGCTGGCTGACTTCGATCCGCGCGTCGGACGCGTCGTAACGTGCTTCGACGCTGCCGCTCAGCGTTTCAATCAGCGCTGTGTTCGTGCGCCATGCGCCTGTCTGACGCAGCAGCCACAATGCGCCCAGCGCCGCGTGTCCGCACATCTCCATCTCGTGGTTGGGCACAAAAAAGCGGAAGCGGAAATCATGGCGCGGATCGACGGCGCGCATCACGAACCCGCTTTCCAGACCATACCTGCGGGCCACCTCTTTCATCTGCGCGTCGGACCAGCCGTTCGCATCGAGCACAACCGGAGCCGGATTGCCGCCCTCGTCGCCGGTCGAAAATACCCGTACGAGCCGCACACGTTGTACGATGCTCATGCGCTTGCTCCCTTATTAGCTCCGCCGCTCGGTATGCCGCCTTGTGTGAAGCTGGCGCAAAGGCCAGTCCGTCGTCTCTCGCAGCATGCACGGCCTGCGTTTTTTATTCGCTTCCATTTGGGCCGGATAATGCGAACTATCGGGCCATGGCGGTTGGCATCCGAGCTGCCCACCCCTATCAAGTCCCAAGTCGCAGGTATTCGCCATGTTTTATCAGACGTCTAAATCGCACATTCCCGCCGATCGCGTGGCTGCGACCCGTCGCATCACGATGGCCGATTACGTGACGTCGTGGCACGAGCACGAAGAATTCATGTTCCTGCTGCCGAATCAAGGCTCGCTGACGCTGACTTCGGAGTGTTCAAAGCATTCGCAACGCATCGGCGCCGGCGTGCTTGCGATGGTTCCGGCGGGGGTTTTTCACGACACGGCGAGCAATCCCGGCGAGCATTGTCATACGGCGGTCTATGCGGAGCGCGACTTCGTTTCGTTTTGTGCGCGCAAATCCAATGTCCGGATCGCCGTGGGCGATGCACCGCGATACTGCGTGCCGCCGCCTGCTCTGCTCGGGGCACTGCGTTTGCAGACACGGCTCGACGCGGACAACGAAACGGAGGAAGCACATGACATGTTGCGGTATCAAAGCGATCTGGTCGATCGGCTGATTGCGTCAGCGTGCGTGGCGGCTGTGCTAAGTGCCGCACCGAGCGGTGCCAATCGGAAGGCTTCGCGCGAGCAGCTGGTCAGTGAAATCAAGGCGTATCTTGACGTCATGCTGGCGGAGCGGATCGATATCGAGACAATCGCTTCGGAATTCGCCATATCGCGACGTCATCTCACCCGGATTTTCCGCGAGGAGACCGGTGAAAGTGTCACCGATTACCAACTCCGGCAACGTGTCATGCGCGCGCGTTCGCTCTTGAGTGTTCCCGGCACAACCGTGCTGTCGGCAGCGCTGAGCGTAGGGATCGAATCGCCTTCTTATCTGGCAAGGCTCTTTAACAAGTTCGGTCTGCCTTCGCCGCGCGAGGTAAAGGCGTCCCGTGCTCGATGCAACTGACGCCTCTTCACTTCTGTCACGCCCATCGGACTCAACCGCTCCTCCGGTAAATCCTGGCGTACCTGACCGCTCGCGAGACAGTTGCTGCGGGTGGTTCTGGCGTGGCAGATCCAGTCTTGACGCTTAATGGCCGATGCTGGCGGCCGTTATTGAGGGCTTCAAAGTCTGCTCGGTAAACGTCGTTGCCAGAGCCATGCCAGGCAAAGGCGACGACAGGCTGCGCCTATGGCATCCCGAATGCCAAGAGCGACAGGGGACCGTTTGTGTGTCATACCTGCCGTTACACTGTCATTGGCTCGAGCGTCGGCAACAGGTCGTGCAGAGTCGTTCGCGTCGCCCCGGAACCGCGCGCGGTCGCGGCCAACGCTGATGCCGGGGCTAATGTGCCAGCACGATAGGGCACCTTATCACCGTGCACTATGCTGCGAGCGCCCGCTCAAAAGCCTGCGTATCACGGCTGGCCTGCATCGCGGAGCGACTAAAGCTCACGCTTGAGCGGCGCCAAATAGGTGGCCTCGTTGCTGACTGCGCCTTCGTCACGAGTCTTGGTAGGCGAGGCGTCAAAAAACGACGATTATTGTCCGCACTACACTGCACCAAGTCACTGTCGACGGTCAGTCTCCACCATGCCCGCCACCGCCCTGCAATTTGCGCTGCTCGCCAAGCATCAGGAAATCGCGTCCCTGCGCCGCCTGGCCGAGCAGATCGAATTGGTCGACTTGCTCGGCCGCCTAATCCACGCGCTACAGCGCGAGCGCGGCACCACCAGCATCTATTTGGCGTCGAGCGGCAAGCGCTTTGTCGCGGAGCGCGCGGCTTCGCGCGGTGAATCGGCGCCGCTCGTCGCGCAATTGCGCGCGCGGCTGGATCTGGAGCTGACGCCCGCGCGCGGCTCGACGTCGCGTCTGCTGTCGCTGATCGCGTGGGTGCTGCTCGACCTGGAATCGCTGGATGTGCTGCGCGAACGGATCGACCATCTTGGGCTGTCGGCGCACGATTCCGTCCAGGCGTTCAGCACAGTGATCGGCGGCCTGGTGGAACTGATTTTTCAGTTTGCCGACAGCGCGGCAGATCCGTCGGTGTCGCGCATGCTGATTGCCCTCGTCCATGTCGTCGAGGGCAAGGAGCAAGCCGGACAGGAACGCGCCGTCGGCGCGCACATGTTCGCGGCGGGCACGTTTTCGGCGGACCAACAGCAGCGCCTGCTGTATCTGATCGCCGCGCAGGAGCGCAGTCTCGAAGTCTTCGCGAGCTTCGCAAGCACGGCGCAAAACGCATGGTGGGAAATCCGCATGACGGAGCCGCACATGGCAGCGCTCGAGAAGCTGCGCCGCGTACTATGCACGGCGCGCGCGGGCGATGCGCTCGACGCCGGCCTGAGCAAAGCATGGTTCGACGCCGCGAGCGCCCGCATCGACGATCTCTGGTACCTTCAAATTGCGCTGACGCTGCAGGTGCAGGAAACGTGCGACGCGCGAATCGACGACGCGCACCGAACGCTTCGCGACTCCGAGCGCCTGATGGCTCAGTTGCGGAACAATCCGCCCCCGCATATCCAGGCGCTCGCGCAGTTCTTCGCCGGCGATCCGTTGTCGGCTCGCGCGGCGGTTCACGAGCTGCCGGGACGCCTCTCCGGCTCCGATCCGTTGACGCTCGCCAGCCTGAAATCGCTGCTGGAATCGCAATCGGCGCGACTGGCGGGTGCGGAGGTCGAGCTCGATGCGGCACGTCGCGCGCTCTACGAACGAAAGCTGGTGCAGCGCGCGAAAAATACGCTGATGACGCGCTTCAGGATGCGCGAGGACGAAGCGTATCGGATGCTGCAAAAAGCGTCGATGGATGGCAATCGGCCACTTGCCGATATCGCGGAAGACGCGCTGACGTCGCCCGAGCGATTCGTCGACGAGCACGCGCAACCTTCCGCGCGACGCCGTACGCAGCGAAGCACGCCGGAGACACCGCACGACGACGGCACGACCTGACAGGAACGGCACCGCGCTTCACGCACCGCGGCGGCGCGCGACGCGCATGCACGAAGTGCAGTTTGCACCGCGCGAGTGCGGCTTGCTGCGATCGTCCGCGGCATTTTCCCCGGCATTTCGCGTCCTGCCGGCCTGCATCGCGATATCGTTGTCACCGGTATGAAAATTGCAAACATCTCGTTCGTCGGGCTAATGGCGGCCTGACGATCCCGCCATGTCCAACCGTGGCGGCCGATCACGTGGATAACAGCGTCCGCGCGAGGCACTCGCATGTCCAGCGAGTGCCTCGCGCGTTTTTTTTTGCCCGTCCAACTCTATGAGCGCACACCATGGCCTATCTCACGCCCAACGAATTCGTCACCAGGATGGTCGACGCCGGTGAATCGAAGCTGTCGATGTCGACCCGCGATACGCTGATTCGCGCGTACATGGCGGGCGCGATACTCGCGCTCGCAGCCGCCTTCGCGGTCAGCATCACGATCAACACAGGCAACGCGCTGGCCGGTTCGCTGCTGTTTCCGGTCGGCTTCTGCATGCTCTACCTGCTCGGCTTCGACCTGCTCACCGGCGTATTCACGCTCGCGCCGCTCGCGGTGATCGATCGCCGACCCGGCGCGACCTGGGGCGGCGTGTTCCGCAACTGGACGCTGGTGTTCTTCGGCAATTTCGCCGGCGCGCTGACGGTCGCGCTGTTCATGGCGATCATCTTCACATTCGGCTTTTCGGAAGCACCGAACGCAATCGGACAGAAGATCGGCGGCATCGGCGAAGCACGCACGCTCGGTTATGCGGCCCACGGCGCAGCCGGCATGCTCACGCTGTTCGTGCGCGGTGTGATGTGCAACTGGATGGTGTCGACCGGCGTGGTCGCCGCGATGATGTCGACGTCCGTACCCGGCAAAGTGATCGCGATGTGGATGCCGATCCTCGTGTTCTTCTACATGGGCTTCGAGCACTCGATCGTGAACATGTTCCTGTTCCCGTCCGGCCTGATGCTCGGCGCCCACTTCACGATCGTCGACTATCTACTGTGGAACGAGATCCCGACGGTACTCGGCAACCTGGTCGGCGGGCTGGTGTTCGTCGGCGCGGCGCTGTACAGCACGCACTACAAGACCGCACCGAAACGCGCGCCCGCTTCGCCGGTGGGTGTCGTCGCGCGTAAGGCCTGATCGCGCTGCGCACGCCGCAACCTAACGCCGGCGAGGCGCTGAAACGCGCACGGGGCGCGCACCGTCCCCGTCGGCGGACGCACCGGCGCGGATCTACGACGCACTCACGGTCACGCCGGCGAGGCTTGCCGCGCGCCGGGCCGACTGGGCGCACGACATGCGCGAATCCGGCCATCGCCTGTTTTCGGATGCTCCACGACAACGGTTGGTGTTCAGGATTGGCGCTAGCGGTGCTCAGGCTGCATGGGACGGCGCGTGTCCGCGAAAGCCGTCGTAGCGGGCTGCTCAGACACTCCATGATTGTTCATTAACTGTATCCAGGCGCGCGATTTCCGAAAGGACGCGGCTCTCGATGCCGGTCTGCGAGCGATATCGCGCTATCGAACTCCACAATTTTCGCGGCCCGGAACCCGGTGCCGGCAGGGTTGCCGAACATATTGGCGCGCCTATGAACATTGCTAGCGCTTATTGTGAACGCCCTACACCCGTGGACCATCGCGATGCGACCGCGTAGCGTCGAGCTCCTTAAGAACGCCAACAAAAGCGCGCAAACCAACGGGAACTTGTCGGTGTCCGGGGTAGTACAAATACAAGCCGGGGTAGGTCGGGCACCATTCGCTCAGCAACGCGCTCAGCGAACCATTATCGAGGTACGGCCTGGCCATCTGCTCGGGAACGAAAGCCACCCCGAGCCCTTGTAGTGCGGCCTCAAGCATCAATTCGGTCCGGTTCAAGACCAGTGGGCCCGGAACATCAATCGAAACTGCATGACCACGGCGCTTGAACTCCCACTTGTACGGCCGCCCGTTCGGCGTACGGGAACAAATGCATTGGTGTTCAGTGAGATCAACTGGCGTGCGCGGCGGTTTGCGGGCAGCGAGATATGTTTTGGATGCGACGGGAATCATTCGAGACGGGCCGCCGAAATGAACCGCGACCATATCCTGAGGCACTGCCTCCCCAGCCTAAAGCCTGCATCGAAGCCTTCGGCAACGATATCCACGAAGGCCGGTTCGGCGACGAGGTCGACGCGGATTTCCGGGTACCGGTGCAGGAATTCGGGGATGATTTTCTGAACAAGCAGCATCGATACCGTCTCGGACGCAGTGAGACGCAATGTGCCAGTAGGGTGATCGCGATTCGCATCCATCTCGGCGAGCACGCTGTCGAGATCCTGCAAAATCGGATGAAGCTTCGTGACGAGGCGTTCCCCGGCCGCAGTGGGGGAAACGCTGCGCGTCGTTCGGTTAAGCAGCCGCACGCGGAGTCGCTCTTCTAGATCGCGCATCATGTGGCTAAGTGTGGAGGAAGCCAGCTCGAGTTCTTCGGCGGCTTTTCGAAAACTGCGGTGACTGACAACCGCGCCGAGCGCTCTCAGTTCATTTAGAGTGGGGCGGCTATTCATGGTTTTTTGCCATCAAGACATGCCGCATTAGACCACTTATCGCCTGCTTTAGCGGCGGATACAGTGATGACCCGATTCCCATTCGACTGAAGGAGCGTGTCATGACCCATACGTGGTTCATTACGGCTGTGAACAGCGGCTTCGGCCGCGAGATGAGCGAACAACTGCTCGCGCGTGGTCACCGTGTCGTCGGTACGGTACGTGAACTGCAATCCGTCGACGACCTGCGCGCGCGTTACCCGGAATCGTTTCGGCGACTCCCATTGGATGTTACCGACATCGCAGCCATCCCCAATGTGGTGCGGCAAGCGTTTGCCGAATACGGCAGGATCGATGTCGTGATGAATAATGCAGGCTATGGGCTGTTCGGGCCGGCCGAAGGGCTGACCAGCGAGCAAATCCGGGACCAGATTGATACCAACTTGGTCGGTCCGATACATGTGACACGTGCGGCACTTCCTCACCTGCGTGCGCAGGGTGGCGGGCGCATCGTCGCGATGTCTACGTACGGTGGCCAGGCCGCGCATCCTGGCGCGTCGCTTTACCATGCGAGCAAGTGGGGGCTAGAGGGTTTTTTTGAATCGCTCGCCGCTGAGGTGGCGTTTTTCGATATCGGCGTGACGATCGTCGAGCCGGGCAGTGTGCGGACGGCATTCCGATGCACCGCCGGCGCCCGGATGGGTGCAGACCTGCCGGCCTACAAGGACTCGCCGATCGGCGCACTGCGTGCGCGGCTGGCCGATCCTGCTTTCGCGCCGAATGGCGATCTTGAGAAGATGGTGCGCGTGATTATCGCCAGCGCGCACGAAACCCCAGCGCCAAGACGGATCGTGCTCGGCACCGATGCACACAACATGATCCATAAAGCCCTCAGCGAACGCCTCGCCGGTCTTGAGGCCCAAAAGCAGCAGGCACTGTCGACAGACAGTGCGTGACGCCGAAATCGCTGGATGGCGGCAACGCATGATCGTGCTCATCGGCTGGGTCCGGAGCATCGCTCGCGGACGAGGGTTCGATCGAGCGCAGCGTGCTCAATGCGGTGCTCGAGCGCTACGTCAGAGGAGATGCACCAGCTGCACCAACATGGGAGCGTTGAACTGTCGCAAGAGAGAGGGGCGCAAACCGCGCTCTTTCGAACAGCCGGGCCGTCGCTTGTGGCGCACGCCCGGCATAAGCGTTCCTTGAAGGAATAACCGGTTTACCCTGACATCAGTGTTGAATGGAATCGGGGCGAGCATCCCGCTCGGAAGCGAACTCGTCAGAACGGCCAAAAGTTACGTTGCGGGCCAATGGATTTGGGCGACGTGACGAATCGGAAATCCACGGGCCGTCAGTAGCCGGCCAGGCGACCCTGCGCCGGATTGCGTGTGACCAGCAGCGATCACCCGTTCAATTCCACGTACCGCCGTGCGATTTCGCCGGGTCGATGGTGTGGCGGCTAACACTATCGTATAAGGTCCAAACTCCCACGAGGTGATATTGCGGAGGCCGACGGTTCTCTAGACTTCCGGTTAATCCTTCCACCGCAACAATTTCCGGAGAACAGCATGGACCGTACCCTGCACGCGATGTCAGTGTTTAGTCACGTCGCCCGCCTCGGCAGTTTCACCGCAGCGGCTGATATGCTCGGTATCAGTGCAGCGTCGGCCAGCACGCTGGTTCGCAGACTGGAAGAATATCTCGGCGTCACGTTGCTTCAGCGATCGACCCGCTGTGTCAGGCTCACTGCGGAGGGCGAGCAGTATCAGGAGCACTGCCAGCGCATTCTCGGCGAGATCGAACTGATGCAGCAGCAACTGAGCGGCGCGGGGAAGGTCGCGCGCGGCCGGTTGGCGGTGGATCTCGATCAGGAAGTCGCGCATTCGGTGTTGCCGTTCCTGCCGGTGTTCCGTGCGAACCATCCGGAAGTGGGCTTGCGCGTCGACGTCGGCGGCGACGCGGACGGCCTGATTGCGAACGGCGTGGACTGCGCGGTCGTGGTCGGCCAGTTGGCGGACTCGTCGCTGCGCAGCCGTCGCGTCGGGCAGTTCCATGCGGTGACGGTGGCGAGCCCCGACTATCTGAAAGCGCGCGGCACGCCGGTCGATCCCGACGGCCTCCATTGCCACGACGTTATTCATTACACGCCGCGGCGCTTCGGTCCGGTCCGCGAGTTCCGTTACACCGTGGACGGCGCCGAGACGCGGCTCAAGCTGGCCGAGCGGATTTCCGTCAACGATGTGCGTTCGGCCGTTCGATATGCGGTCGAAGGCGTCGGCATCGCGCAGGTGAGCGAACGGATGGTCGCGGAAGAGTTGGCGACGGGCGCGCTCGTCAGCATTCTCGGCGAGTACGGCCCGCCGCCGCTGCCGATTTCGGTGCTGTATCCGGATCGACGTCAGGTGCCGATGTCGATACGCGCGTTCATCGACTGGATGCAGACCCAGCTTCGCGATCTGGAAATCGCCAGCTTCGACCATACGTCGGCGCCGAACGGCAGGCGCGACGCGGCACCGTACTGGACGCCGAACAGCGAGCGGCCGTTCATTACAGCGGGCTTCCAGCAGCTGTCGGCCACGGCGTGAGATGCACAGACCAGGTGGCTGCACGCATATCGGGCGCGGCGTTATACCGAAGTATAGTTTGCGTGCCGATGCCGGCGGCATAGGATGCGGTCGAGCCCGCGGACCTCGAATGCGCGATCTCGCCATTTTTTTGAATTGAAGGGCAAGGACCCGCTGGTATGTCGAACCGAGGTATTGTTTCCATCGTCGATGATGATCGGTCCATCCGTCGGGCAACGCGCAGTCTCGTGCGCTCGCTGGGCTGGGACGTGCGCGTCTACGAGTCCGGGGAGGCGTTCCTCGACGCCGATCTGATACTGGATGTCGCGTGTATCATCTCGGACGTGCATATGAAGGGCATCACGGGGTTGGAGATGTATGAAACCCTGCTGGAGCGCGGGCCGGCTCCTCCTGTGATCTTCATCACGGCTTTTCCGTCCGAAGCAACGCGCGAGCGAGCGATGAAGCTTGGCGCGATCTGCGTGTTCAGCAAACCGGTGGATCCGGCGCGAATCCAGGAGCGCCTCGAGGACGTCGCCGCAAACAGCGGCCCCCAGTAATCCGGACATCCGTTTTTATCAAGTCACGATATGGATAGCAATCGCCAGATGAGCGAGGGTCGCGGCGTACGTGTGGACCACATCATTGCGCCGCCCGAGCTCGCGGCGGTGCACGCGTCGGCGCTGGGCCCGAATGTCGACGCTCAATTGCGCACGAGCCCCTACGTCGTGTATGCGGTAGCGATTGCACTGGGCTTAACGGTGTTCCTCATCGATGCGTTTGCGCCGGTCGACGTCGCGGTCGCCGTGCTGTATGTCGTCGTGGTGCTGCTGGTCGCGTCGGTTGCGTCCCCGACGGTCACCGTCGGCGTGGCATGGGCCTGCGTGTCGCTGACTCTCCTCGGTTTTCTGCTCGCTCAAAGCGACCAGATCGCGGTGAGTTCGCTCGCGCGTTGTATCGTTAGTGTCATTGCGATCGTGACTGTGTCGGCATTGGCGCTGCGCAATCAGAGCAGCCGCGCGATGCTGCAAAACCAGGTCGATTTGCTGAACCTCACGCACGATGCAATCGTGGTGTACGGGCTTGACGGGCGAGTCCGTTTCTGGAGCAAGGGCGCGGAGCGCCTGTACGGATGGCGCGCGCACGAAGCGTTCGGCGAGGCGTTTCACGAGCTGACGCGCACCGGAGCCGCATCGCCGATCGCCGAGCTGATCGACACGACGATCCGGGACGGCAGCTGGCAAGGGGAACTTACGCGCACGCGCAAGAACGGCGAGACGGTGCTGGTTTCGAGCCGCTGGATTGTGTCGCGCGACAAGTCGGGCCAGCCGATAGCGATTCTGTCCACCGACAGCGACATCACGCAGGCGAAGTCGCTGGAGGCCGAGTTGCGCCGCCAGAAGGAAGAACTGGTGGCAACGATCGACGCGATCCCCGCGATGGTATGGAGCACCGCCGAAGACGGCCGGCTGCTGTACCTCAATCGGCGCTGGACCGATTACGACGTGAGAACGCGCGACGGCACGAACGTATGGCGCGACATCGTGCATCCCGACGACATCGCAACGCTCGAGGCGGCGTGGCACGACGCGATTACGTCGGGCAGCCCGTTCGAGGTGACGGCGCGGGTCCAGCTCGGCAGCGGCGAGTATCGCTGCATGATCATCGGCGCCGCACCGTTGCGCGACGGCGACGGCCGGATTCGCCGCTGGTACGGCGTCAATACGGACATCGAGGCGCGCCGGCAGGCCGAGCAGGCGCTCGAGCGCTCGCGCGCGGAACTGGCCCACGTCACGCGGGTCACGATGCTCGGCGAACTGGCGGCTTCGATCGCTCACGAAGTCACGCAGCCATTGGCTGCGATCGTCACATCGGGCGAGGCCGGGCTCCGTTGGCTCAACCACGACGTGCCGGACCTCGACGAGGTGCGGGATTCGATCGAACAGATGACCGACGACGCGCGGCGCGCGACGGACATCATTCGGCAGATTCGTGCGATGGCGAAGCGCAACGACCGGGACGACGCGCGCGTCGACGTGACGTCGATCGTCGAGCAATCGATCGATCTGATGCGCCGCGAGCTGCAGAGCCACGACGTCGAAGTCGCGCAGAACTGCCAGCCGTCGCTGTGGGTGCGCGGCGATCGTGTGCAGTTGCAGCAGGTGATCATCAATCTTCTGATGAACGCGGTGCAGGCGATGAGCGGCGTCGCGGACCGCAGGCGCACGCTGGCCGTGTCGACGCGGCTCGTTGACGGCACGTCTGTGCAGGTGAGGGTGGATGACGCCGGTCACGGCATCAGAAGGCAAGACGCCGATTCGCTGTTTACGCCGTTCTTCACGACCAAGAAGGAGGGCATGGGAATGGGCCTGTCGATCTGCCGTTCGATCGTCGAAGGGCATGGTGGCCGCATCTGGGCCGAATCACAAGAAAACGAGGGGACATCGATGCAGTTCGTTCTACCAGTCGAAGGAAGCACGCAGCCATGAGCAACGGTCCCGATCTCATCGCAACGAACTCTGTCGTATATGTCGTCGACGACGACGACTCGATGCGCAATGCGCTCGGCCGGCTGTTTCGCTCTGTCGGTCTTGGCGTGGAACTCTTCGGTTCGGCTCAGGAGTTTCTCGATTTCGACAAGCGCGATGTGCCGAGCTGCCTGATTCTCGACGTCCGGCTCAAAGGCCAAAGCGGCCTTGCCTTGCAGGAACAGATCGTTGCCGGCGATCTCCAGTTGCCGATCATCTTCATCACGGCGCACGGCGACGTCGCCATGTCGGTGAAGGCGATGAAGAACGGCGCATTGGACTTCATGTCCAAGCCGTTCCGCGATCAGGACATGCTGGACGTCGTCCAGAATGCATTGCTGAAGGACGAGAAGCGCCGCAAGTCGGACGGTCGTCTCGCCGACATTCGCCGCCGTTACGGCACATTGACGCCGCGCGAGCGCGAAGTGATGAAGTACGTGGTGAGCGGCCTGCTGAACAAGCAGATTGCCGCGGAGATGGGGCTCAGTGAAATCACCGTGAAGATCCATCGAGGCCATGCGATGCGCAAGATGGGCGCGCGAACGCTGCCCGAATTCGTGCTTGGCGCGCAAGCATTGGGGCTGGATCCCGCATCGGAATGACGGTGTTGGCGCCGCACCCCCGGCGCGATGCGCTGCGGCGGCGCGTGCGCTGCCGGCAGCCTATCGGTTCACGATGTGCGTCGGCAGCGTCAGTGTGAGACACAGGCCTGCCAGCAGACACACGATCATGCACGACACGGGAAGCACGAAGCTGCCCGACGACTGTTTCAGCACGCCGACGACATAGGGGCCGAAAAAGCCGCCGATGTTGCCGATCGCGCTGATCCAGGCGATGCCGCTCGCCGCGTTGCTCGGGCCGAGCAATGCCGTCGGCATACCCCAGAACACGGGTGGCACGGACAGCAACCCGGCATTGGCGATGCACAGCGCGATCACGGTCAGCCACAGGTTGCCGTGCCAGACGAGCGCGAGCGTCAGCCCGGCCGCTGCCAGCAGGAACAGGGCGGCCGTATGCAGGCGGCGCTCGCGATGACGATCCGCGCTTTGTCCGACCGTGATCATCACGATCATTGCGACCGCATTCGGCAGCGCTGCAATCAACCCGATGAAGAGATCCCTTCCGACGCCCAGCGATTTGATCATCGTGGGCGCCCACAGCGTGTAGCCGTATATTCCGAACACGTCGAGGAAGTAGATCACCCCAAACGTCCAGAAGATCCAGCTGCCGAACATCTGGTTGTTGTTCGCAGAGGCGGCGAGCGCGCGGTCTACGGCGAGCGTCCGGCTCAGATACGCGCGATCGGCGTCGCTTTCGTGGCGGCTCTGGGTGACGTCGTCCTCGAGATATCTCCAGCAAAGCAGCGCGGCGACGAAGGCCGGCAACGCCTCGACGACCAGCATCCACTTCCAGCCGACGAGGCCGCCGATGCCGTCGAAGTATTCCATGATGAAGCCGCTCAGCGGCGAGCCGATCAGCCCGGACAGCGGAAGCGCCGCGTAGAACGTGGACAGCACCCGCGCGCGATGGTATCGCGGGAACGACTGCGAGATGTAATAGACGATGCCCGGTACGAGCCCGGCTTCCGCGACGCCCAGCAGATAGCGCATCACATAGAACTGCTTCGGTGTCGCGATGAACGTGGTCAGCGCCGACACGATCGCCCATGACAGGATAATGCGCGTGAGCCAGCGCTTCGCTCCGACCCGCTGCAGGATCATGTTGCTCGGGACCTCGAACACCACGTAGCCCAGCGCGAACGTGCCGGCTCCGAACCCGAACACCGCATCGGTGAAACCGAGGTCGACGCCCATCTGCAGTTTCGCGAAGCTGACGTTGATGCGGTCGACGTATGCGGCAACGTACGCGAACATGAAGATCGGCAGGATGCGTAGCGCGAGATGCCGCGCGATCCGATTTTCGCGCGCTTCGTCGTTCGGGTCGTCGCTGCCGGCCGGATGACCGGATGAGCGCGTCGCGTTCAGATCCAAGAGGTTCCCTCGTTGCATGGCGAGCCAGGCCGCGCGGATTCGTCCATGGCAACGCCTGTGATCGTCGATATCGAATGCCAACAGCAATTCATGTTTCCACGCCGCGACGCATACCTGCGCGTGCACGTCGTTCGCTCGGTAACGAAGTGCAGCGGGTTGCTGGATGCAAGTGGAAGAACGGCGACTTTACCCACGGTCGATGCCCACGCGCCCGCGGCGGGGCGTCGGTATCGACGAACGCATGTTTTTCTCGAAGCTCGCGACTGCCGCGCCGTCCGTGTGCCTGTTGACCGAGGCGACGCGCCATTCGAACTCGCCCGCGGATTTTACCGGATAGCGGCGACGCGAGTACGCAAAGTGCAGTCATTTTTATGTCGGCTGCGACACGCGTGCGGACGTGCCGACGCCGTCGCGACGCATCAGGCGTCGCGACGGCGCAAGCAGCCGGCCGGGCCCGCGCGCCCTGCCGGGAAAACCCGGCAATCTGGGCGAGCGGCGGCTTACTTGATCGTTGCGAAAAGCAGGTTGAGGCCTTCGGCGAGAAGCGGGTGGGCAAGAATCGCGTCGCGCACCGCCGTGTAGCGCAACTTGCCGATCATCGCGATCTGGACGGCCGACATCACTTCGCCCGCGCCCGCGCCGACCATCGTGAAGCCGAGAATCTGGCCGGTGTCCGGCGCGACGAGCGCTTTCATGAAGCCGGTGGTGGTGCCGTTGGTGCGCGCTCTGGGTACGGCCGCCATCGGCAGTTTCGCGACGATGACCGGCGTGTTCCGCGCTTTGGCGTCCGTTTCGTTCAGGCCGATGCGCGCCAGCTCCGGGTCGGTGAACAACGCGTACGGAATCACGCGCGACGCCGTGCTGCCGCCACGGCCTTCGATGCCGGCCTTCAGCACGCGATAGTCGTCGAATGACGCGTGCGTGAACATCGGCGTGCCGGCTACTTCGCCGATGGCCCAGGTCCGTTCCGCGGTGGTCGCGAGCGTGTCGTCGACCTTGATGAAGCCGCGCTCGTCGCGCTCGACCCCGGCCAGATCGAGGCCGATGTCGTCCGTGACCGGCCGCCGGCCGGTCGCCACGAGCAGATGACTGCCTTCGACCGTGGTGCCGTCGCCGAGCGCGACCGTGACGCCGGCGCCGGACCGGCCGTCCACGCGTGCCAAGCGGGCGGACAGTTTCAGCGTGATCCCGTCGCTTTCGAACGCCTGCTGGATCGCGATGCTGACGTCCTCGTCCTCGCGGGCGGCGACGCGCGGCGCGTCATGAACGACGACGACCTCGCTGCCGAGTCGCCGGAAGGCCTGCGCCATCTCGAGGCCGATGTAGCCGCCGCCGATGACGATCAGCTTTTCAGGCAGCGCGTCGAGGCCGAGCGCCTCGACGTGGGTCAGCGGGCCGGCATCGCGTAGCCCCGGTACGTCGGGAATCGTCGCGACGGTGCCGGTGTTGATGTAGACGTTCTCGCCTTCGAACACCTGCTCGCTGCCGTCGGCAGCGCGCACGGCAATCCGCCGCGGCGCGACGAAGCGGCCGGAGCCGATGACCAGCTCGAGGCCGGACTGCTCGAACGCGCGGCGGTTGATATCCACCATCCCGTCGACGACGCCGCGCACGTTCGCATGAACGCGCGCCATGTCGGCAACGGGGCGCGCCGGCGCGGCAGCGGTGCGCCACGCGTGCATGTTGCGTGCGTTCTGAATCAACGTTTTGCTCGGAATGCACGCGACGTTGATACACGAACCACCGATCATCCCGCGCTCGATGACAGCCACGCGTTTGCCGCTACGCGCGAGATCCATCGCCAGCGACTTGCCACCCTTGCCGCCGCCAAGGAACAGGTATTCGTAATGTCTGGGGCTTTCCATAACGCGACTCCTCAAGTTGTCCATACGTCGATCCGCAACGACTCATGCAACCGGAATCGGGTTGTCGACGAGCGCCTGATTGAACTGCTCGACGAACGCATGCTCGTTCGGGCCGACGTTGCTGCGCAGCGGCTGGGCCATCTCGACCACGACTTCCGTCGTCGCGGTTTCGAGACGCTCGAGCGTCTCCGCGATGAATGCGTCGAGCGGCATTGCGCGTGGATCGCCGCTCTTGTGGATCAGGTCCGTATCGACCCACGGCGGCGCGATCTCGAGAACATGCACGCTTGTGTTTCGCAACGCAAAGCGCTGCGACAGCGTGTACGAGTGAATGGCGGCCTTCGTCGCCGAATAGAGCGCGGTGGCCGCGAGCGGCACGAATGCGAGAACCGAGCTGTTGTTGATGATGTACGACTCGGGTTGCGCTTTCAGATGCTCGACGAGCGCCGCGCTGACGCGAACCGGCCCGAGCAGGTTGGTGGTCACGAGGCGCACGGCCTGGGCGTCGTCGAGCGCGCCACCGGCATCGTCGAACGGCATGATGCCCGCATTATTGACGACGACGTTCAGCGTCGGATAGTCGGCGATCAGCTGGCGTGCGACGCGCTCGATTTGCTGCGCGTCGCCGACGTCCAGCTCCACGGTGTCGATGCCCGGATTCGCTCGTGCGATCTCGTCGAGCAGCGCTTTGCGGCGCCCGGCGACGATGACCTTGTTGCCGCGACGATGCAGGTTTTCCGCGAGCGCGCGGCCGATGCCCGACGTGCCGCCGGTGATGAAGATGGTGTTTCCGGTGAGTTTCATGATCGACGTTCCTTTGAATGTGTGACGGAAGCAGCTACGAAAATGGATGGCAACGGTCAATGCGTGACCGCGTAACGGGCAGCGACGACGCTGTTGGACAGATGAGGAAGCATGACGCGACGCGCGGCATCGTAGGCGTCCCATTCTTCCGCTGCGTGAAGCGACGGAATCGTGACGACTTCCCGACGGTCGAAACCGCTGAGTGCCGCATCGACCAGGTCGGACGCCGACATCACGATCTCCTTCGGCAGATTGTCGAGCGGGAGCCCGCCGATGTCCCAGAACTCCGTCGCCGTCGCGCCCGGCAGAACGGCCTGCACCTGCACGCCCTTGTCCGCCAGCTCGTGATGAAGCGACTGCGTGAAGGCGAGCGTGAACGCCTTGCTGCCGCCGTACACGCCGTTCAGCAGCTCGGGGCCGATTGCGACGATCGACGAGATGTTGATCACCGCGCCGCGGCCGCGCGCGACGAAGCCCGGTACGGCCGCATAGGTCAAGCGCGTCAGCGCTGTCACGTTGAGGTCGATCATGCGCGTCATGGCGTCGACGTCGCTTTCGAGCAGCGGCTTGTGCGTGCCGACGCCGGCGTTGTTCACGAGCAGCGTGATGCTCGCGTCCGTGCGCAGCTTTGCTTCGATCTCGGCGAGCGCATGCGGATCGCCCAGGTCGGCGGCGATCACTTCTACATTGCGCTGCGTGTCGTTGGTGATGCGCTTCGCGAAGTCGTTGAGCCGGTCCCGGTTGCGGGCGACGAGGACGAGATCGAAGCCGCGGCGTGCGAGTCGTTGTGCGTAGATTGCGCCGATGCCCGACGATGCGCCGGTGATGAGTGCGGTGCCTTGATGTGCTTGCGTCATGCTGTTGCTCCGGTGAGGGTGACGAAGTGATCGACACAGGTCAGGGAAGTGCATGAGCCGCTTGCATGATGCCGGTGGCTCCGTGTTGCATGCGCTTCCTCGGTCGTGTCGGCGTAGTGCGATGCAGTGTATTGGCCGCATGACGGGTCGATCAACGAGTCCCACCCATAAACTCAATTCATCCAGCATGAATACCGGATCGGCGAGCCGGCATCTGGCGGCGCCGATCGTCGAGCGTCAGCTCGGCCGCTTCGCACCGGTGCGTGACAGCACGTAGTCGAGCCGGCTCGTCTCGCGATTGCCGAGGTTCAGCGCGCGCAGTTCGGCCAGCGCGGCGGGCGCGATCGCGTGAAGCGATGCCTTCCTCACAATCAGCGTGGCGTCGTCCGTGCCGCCCAGTAGGCCCTTTGGATCGTCGAGTTCGCGGATCGTGTATTGCTCATGCAGATACTGCGGCGTCCACAGCGGAACGACGACCCAGCGACGCTCGGCGACCGCCTGTTCGAAGGCGCCAACGCAGTCGTCGAGCGTGCCGTTCTCGAAGTGATAGCCCGCGTCGTCCAGACCATACTGCGTAACGATTTCGCGCGAAAAGCGGCTGATGCCCGCGCCAGGATTGATGCCCTGAATCCGCTTGACCATCCGGGCGGCGACATCGGGCCGTTTCAGATCGGGAATCGCGCGCACTGCGCTGGCCGGAACGTAATCCGGCACGCCCCACAACGCGTATGGCCGATAAAGAACCGTGATTTTCTCGACGTCATGCTCAAACGGTGCGAGATAAATGCTGTGGCTGCTCGGCAGCCACGCGCTGCTCAGCATGTCGGCCTTTCCTTCGCGCAGCAGCCGGAATGCTTGTTCGTGCGGCGCGAAAACTTCCTGGACCGTAACGCCATGCGCATTCAATATTCGCCGCACGACGGCGGACGCCGCACGATGAAACGACAGATCGATGGTAACCAGCTTGAGCGCGGATTGCGGCGGGACGTGACCGGCCATGAGATTCTCCTGGGTAGACGATCGAGATCAGCGACGGGTAATGGAAAGCGCGATGCCGGCGACAATGAGAACGTCGCTCGTCGCCAGCGCCGGGGTGAGCGGCTCGTGAAGAAAGAGCACTGCCGTGAAAAGGCCGAAGACGGGAACGCCGAGCATCGCCGTCGCCATGCTCGTGCTCGACATGCGCGTGTTCGCGGCATTCACCGCGCAAAAGCAGAATGCCGTCGCGATGGGGCCGATGTAGAGCAGCGCCGATGTCAATGCGATGCTGCCATCGCCGGTGTACCGCCCTTCGACGATTACCGCGAGTACGACCAGCGGTACTGCCGCTACGAGCATCTGCCACGGGGCGAGCACATACGCGCTCGATTCGCTGCGGAAATGCCGCAGATGCAGGATGCAGACCGCCCAACACAACGAAGCTGCAAGCAACATGACGTTCGCCAGCACGGCCCGATGATCGTGCCAGTCGACGTCGAGCGGGTTGAACAGCAACAGCACGCCCGCGATGCCGAGCGTCGTGCCGAGCGCCGTGCGCCGGGAAAGCCGCTCGCGAAAAACGAGGACCGACACGGGCGTGACCCAGATCGGCGTCGTATACGCGAGCACCGCCGAGCGGCCGGCGCCCACGCGATGCAGCGCAATGGCGCTCAACGCGGTGAAGGCGAGCATCTGAAGGGCGCCGACGCTGGCCAGAAACGGCAGATCGCCGCGCTTCGGGATCCTGAGCGTACCGGTCACGGCCTGCACCGCGAACAGGCAGAGCGCGCCGGATGCGAAACGCATCGCCGACAGCCACAGCGGCGTGATGTGCGCGAGGCCCAACTTCATCGCGGGCCAGTTGGCGCCCCACAACAGGATGGCGGCGCCCAATATCGTCGCACCGCCGTATTTGGACTGCGGCGCCGCCGCGGTGCGGCTCTGCGGCTCCACGCGAACCAGCTCGGACATGATGACGCTCCTCGGGGTGATGCGAGCCGACGCCGCATGGCGGCGGCGAACGCGCGTCGAAGTCGAACGATCAGATGAAGGTGAATATCCGCTCGCGCGGCAGCCGCGACTTGGGCAGCTCGGCGTTGAAGTCCTCGTCGCTGCGGAATCCGAGCGATACCAGTACGACGCTCGTCAAACCGCGTTCGCGCAGGCCGAGGGTCACATCGAGCGCGCGGCTGTCGAAGCCCTCCATCGGTGTGGCGTCGACGCCCAGCACGGCCGCGCCTAGCAACAGGCCGCCCAGCGCGAGGTACACCTGCTTTTCCATCCACTGCGCCGTATCGCGCAGCTCGTACTTGTGCATGTCTACGTACGAGCGCCGGCTCTTGTCCTGGGCGGCGCGCATCTCGGCGGTCTTGAAGCGGCCGTCGGCGGACTCACGCTCCAGGATCGTCTGCAGGTGTGTGTCGTCCATGTCGATGCGCATGCACATCGCGATCACGTGCGATGCATTGACGACCTTCGGCGCGTTGTACGCATAGGTGCCGGTCGTGGCGGCGGCAATTCGCGCACGGCCTTCGGGCGTCGCCGCGACGACGAAATGCCACGGCTGGGAATTCACCGAGGACGGCGACTGGTGGAGCAGCGCGAGCAGGGTGTCGACCTCCGTTTGCGGCAGCGATTTGCCGCTGTCGAAGGCCTTCACGGTATGGCGTGCATGGACGGCGTCGGCGAGGTTCATTGCGAAAAACTCCGGTTGTCGTTAATGGGTAGCGGTGCGGTCAATAGGTCGGCGCGGGACCGGCATCGATGCGCACGCGGAACAGCGCATACGGCTTCTCACGCTCGTCCTTGCCGCCGTGGAAGACCGGCTGACGATGGAGCTGATTCGCCGTGAAGTACAGGTAGCCGTCGGCGCCCACCGACAGCGTGTCCGGCCACAGCACACGCGGGTCGTGCACGATGGTCCGCCATTCGCCGCCCGGCTGGAGCCGGCGAATCGAGTCGTGTTCGTAGTCGCCCGCATAGATGTTCCCGTTCGCGTCGCTCGCAAGGCCGTCTGACGCGCCCTTCTCGCCGAGATCCGTGACGGCGGCTGCGAGTTGTGCGTCGCTGATAGACGGATCGCGCAGCATCGCGGTTGGAATCGAGTACAGATGTCGGCTCGACAGCGGGCAGTAGTACAGCGTCTTGCCGTCGGCCGACAGCGCGATGCCGTCGGACGCCACGGAGAACGGCTTGCTCGTGCCGTTCGCGTCGCGGAGTTTCAGAGTCTGCCCTTCGACGACCGGCACGAACGCCGGATCGGCGGACGTCGACACGTCGCCGGTGAGGCGGCGTATCGCCTTGCCGCTGTCGAGGTCCATGACGATCAACCCGCCGACGCCCGATAACGACGAGTCCGTCACGTACGCGACGCCGGCCTTGCCGACGCGGAAGTCGAAGCGAACGTCGTTCACGTAGGTCTGTGTGCGCATCACGTTGGCCGGAAACACGATGGTCTTGACGACGCGATTCGTGTCGAGATCGATGGCAACGAGCTTCGCGCCGCCGGCGACCGGCTCCGAAAAATTGGGCGCTGCGGTGTCGAGTACCCACAGCCGGCCGCGTCCGTCCGCAACGACGCTTTGCACGCTCAGGAAGTGCGTGGCCGGGCGCGACGCATCGGCACGGTTGATCTCCGCGTTCGGATAAGCGACGACGCGGCCGTCACGCACTTCGCCGACCGTGAACGGCACGGCGTCGCCCCAACGCGGGAAGTTCACGAAGATCCTGCCGCGTTCGGTTACCGTCACGCCAGTGGGCATTGCCCCCGGAAACGTCGCGACGGTCTCGATGACGCCGAGGGTGCGCTCGGTCGCCTGTCCGACAGCCGGCGTGTCGTGAGCCGGCGTCTGCGCGATAGCCGGCGTGATCAGCACGCCGAACGCCAGCCCGGCGGCGAGCGCGCTGGCGTGGCGGCGGATGACGGGGAATCTAGCGATGTGTCGATGCGGGAAGCGCATGGGGGTTCTCCGGTCTGATTCAGTGTGTTTGGAATTGCGATGCGGGCGGGGCTGCTCGCGTCAGAAGCCTTCGAGGACGATCTTGCCGCGCGAGCGGCCGCTCTCGATGAGCGCATGCGCGCGACGCAGATTGGCGGCGTTGATGGTGCCGAAGTGATCGGCCATGGTTGTGCGCAACACGCCGTCGTCGATCAGGGCGGACACCCGGTCGAGGATTTCGTGCTGCCTGACCATGTCGGCGGTTTCGAACAGGGAGCGTGTGAACATCAGCTCCCAATGGAGTGAAATCGACTTCCGCTTCAGCGGCATTGCGTCGAGCGCGTCCGGATCGTCGATGACGGCGAGCCGGCCCTGCGGCGCCAGCGCCTCGACGAGCTGCGCGTAGTGGACGTCTGTTTGCGTGAGACTCGCGACGTAGCGCACCTGCGGCGCACCGATACGGCGCAGCCCTTCGAGCAACGGTTCACTATGGTCGATGACGTCGTGTGCGCCGAGCGCTTGCACCCATGCGCGCGTCTCCGGGCGCGACGCGGTGCCGATCACGCGAAGGGCGGTCAACCGACGCGCCAGTTGCGTGAGCATGGACCCGACGCCGCCCGCCGCGCCGACGATGAGCAATGCGTCGCTGCCGCCGCCGCCCTCTTCGATGCCGAGTCGATCGAACAGCAATTCCCACGCAGTCAGCGACGTCAGCGGCAATGCCGCGGCTTGCGAGTCCGACAGCGTCGCGGGCTTGCGGCCCGCGATTCGCTCGTCGACGGCAACGTATTGCGCATAGGCGCCGGCCCGTGCGATCGAGCCTGCGAAAAAGACCTTGTCGCCGGGCGCGAACATGGACACGTCGGCGCCGACCGCTTCGACGGTGCCTGCGGCGTCCCATCCGAGGATCCGTGGCTGCTCGGTGGGCGAACCCATGCGCACCTTGGTGTCGACCGGGTTGACGGCGATCGCATCGACCTTCACCAGCAGATCGCGCGGCCCGGCTTCCGGTTTCGGTACGTCGGCATCGAACAGGGATTCCGGATGGTCGGCGGGCAAGCCGTGCCGTGCGTAGACAACTGCTTTCATCAATGAACTCCGAATCGTGTTTGACTGGCGACCGACCCGCAGTGGCATGCAGGTCGCTGCATGTGGATGAAATACTGCGCGTCCTCATCTATCGAAAAAACGCGTTACATTAGGGAGGACTTTCACTCCGGGAATGAAAATGGTGCGTCTGGAAGACCTTCAACTGTTCGTCAGAACCGCGGCGCTCGGCAGCTTCTCGAGCGCGGCGAGGGAGGCCGATCTACTACCCGGACAGGTGAGCGCCGCCATCCAGCGGCTGGAACGCGAGCTCGATACGCGTCTTTTTGCGCGTTCGACGCGCAGCCTCAAGCTCACTGCGGAAGGCGAGCAATACCTCCCCTATGCGGAGGAGGTGCTGTCGACGATCCACGAGGGGCGCGAACGCCTGCATGGAGACAAGCAGGCGTTGCAAGGCACGTTGCGCATCGCGGCGCCGTCGGACATCGGACGCAACGCTTTGCTGTCGTGGCTCGGCGTGTTCCGCGACGCGCATCCGAAGCTCGTGCTTCGGCTGTCGTTGTCGGACTACGTAACCGACGTGTTTCGCGACCCCGTCGATGTGGCGATTCGTTACGGCGCACCTGAAGCCGCGAGTTACGTTGCGCTGCCGCTCGCGGAAAGCAATCGACGCGTGCTCGTCGCGTCGCCCGGCTACGTGAAGCGGCACGGCGCGCCTGCATCGCTCGACGAGCTGGTGTTGCACGAATGCCTGCCGTTCGTGCTGGGTGGACGTGTATACGATCGCTGGGTGTTCCCCGCCAGCGGCGTGCGGCGTCAAGTTACGGTGAAGGGCGTACTGCTTTGCGACGATGCCGAGATTGCAAGACGCTGGGCCGTCGAGGGTCGAGGGATCGCGTACAAGTCGTGGCTCGATGTCCACGACGATGTGCTGGCCGGCCGGCTCGTCGTGCTGCTGCCAGAACAGCGCGGCGAGGCAGCTCCGCTTAGCCTCGTGTGCCCGCATCGTCGTCAGTTTTCGCCCGCCGTCCGATATCTCCATGCGCATCTGCGCGAGCGGATCGCGCCAATGATCGCGGCGATGCGCGACTACGTCGGCGACGCGGCCGAGTAACGCGCGGCGCGTCGTCGTGCAGGCGTTCGCGCTTGACGGCGAACGTCGAAGCTCGTGCATCGTGGCACGCATCGTTCTGGCTCCAGTGCGGGACCGTGTGCCCGCGAGTGTCGTCGAGTTCCGCTTGCGGAAGCGTCTTCGTCACTTCACCGAATTGCCCGCTCGCGCAATGCAGCGCGTTGCATGTGTCCCGTACGCGGATGAGCGTCGGTCGGACATCGTGCAACACGTGCTTGTACTGTGCCGCTGCGGCGTCGTCCGGAAAATCGTCTCGCCGGGTATTCGACTAGTCGGAAATATTCAATTCACCTATACGCAGGTATAGCGAGTACCGCGGGCGCCGCCGCGGGACATGATCATCTGCATCGCTTTAAAGCTGTTTTTGCAAATGCGCCATTGAGCGCGGGTAGGCGGTTGTCTACCATTCGATCGGGTTTCAGCCCTTGTCGAATTTCCATCGATGTATTTTCAGGAGCGTGTGATGAAAAAGATTATTGCGTCGGTACTGTACGTAACGTATTTGGCTTTTGGCGTTTCCGCCCATGCGGCAGAACAGGATGCCGCTGCATCTTCTGACGCGGTCGTCAGCCAGAAAGAAGTGAACAAGGCCGACAGGCGGGCCGAACGCACCGCCGATCGGGCACTGTCGCGCAAAATCGTCTGGGCGCTGTCGAAAACGAAAGGGCTGAACGCGGTCAATGCGCGGGTACTCGTGCGCCATGGCGTGGTGACGCTGACCGGCTACGTGCCTGACAGCGAGCAGGTCCAGCGCGCCGGCGACAGCGCAGCGCGCGTCGCGGGCGTAACGTCGGTGGTCAACAATCTGGTGCCAGGCGAGCAGGGCCGGTGATTTCGCGCGCGCGTCGATGCCATGCGCGCGCTGCTGTGCGAAGCACACTGGAACCATCGACGGCTCCGCGGAGCCGTGAGAGCCGTGTAGAGCATTTTCCTCAAAGCGTCGGAATTCGAATGCCGTTTTCGGTGCGCCCAAGGCGCCGGAATCGAAATTCATTTCGTCGATAAGGAATGGAGAAGGAATGGAGAAGGAATGGAGAAAAATGTCGCCGCAGATCGCATTCGTTGCGCGACTGTGCGCATTTGCTCCTTGCCGCGTTTGACCCTTAGTCAAGACCCGGAATGCGGACATCGATACGCATTCCTTAATCACGTCGGCCATTGTCGGCCGGCGCCCGATTATCCAGCCAGTGAGATATATATGACACGCCTGACCACTCTGAAACCGTCGGAAGCGACCGGGGAAACCGCTGTCGTCTTCAACCAGATCAAGGCCGCGATCGGCAAAGTTCCGAATGCGTATGCGACCATCGGCACGCATAGTCCTGCCGGTCTGGCGGCCATGCTGAACGTCGACGCCGCTATCGCCGCCAGCTCGCTCGAGCAGGCCGACGTCGAAGCGGTGCGCCTCGCGGTCAGCGCGCTGTCGGGCTGCGATTACTGCGTCGCGGCGCACACGATGATCGGCAGGATGGCCGGCCTCGCGCCTGACGCGATGAAGCACATCCGCGCCGGCCTGCCGTCCGGCGATGCGCGCCGCGATGCGTTGCTCGCGTTCGTCCGCGCGATCGTGACCAGCCGCGATACGGTGCCTGTCGCCGTTCTCGACGCGGTGCTGGAAGCCGGGCTGACGGAGCGCCAGGTGATCGAGACGATCCTCGTCGTCACGTCGATTACGTTCACCAATCTGGTGAATCGCGTGAACGACACGACGCTCGACTTTCCGGCTGTCGACTGAGGATGGCCGTATCCGGCGCACGTTTCATTGCGTGACGCCGCGCGAGCCGGTGCGGTCGTGTGGGTCGTCGTACGTGCATGTCGGGCGGACGGCAGGCAGCGGATACCGCTTGAAGTCGCGCAACGAAGGCGGTCGCGATTCGGGCAACGCGCCCGCTCGCGCCCGATCGGTCCAATCGAAAACGGAGGTATCAATGTCCACGCAGTATGTGGTTGCCACGATTACGGCAGATCCGCAGCACGCCGCGACGGTGGAAGCGGCGCTGGTGGCCGCGGTTCCCGCTGTTCGCGCCGAGGATGGATGCGAGCAGTACGAACTGCATCGGCACCGCGCCGCGTTTCATCGCTTCACGATGGTCGAACGGTGGCGTGACGAGCACGCGCTGAATGTGCACGGCATGGCGCCCGCGTTCCAGGCGCTATCGCTTGCGCTCGAAGGCAAGGCGACGCTCGACGTCGTGCTGCTCGAGAAGCTGATCTGAGTCTGCCGGCTCTGGCTGTCAAGCAGCGGCGGCGCGCGGGATTACCGGCCGCCGCTGTTTCGTTCCCCGGCCGCGATGGCGATCGCCTCGCAGCGTCGTTCATCGGACCAGCGCGGCGAGCACCGGCGCGACAAGTGCGGTTAGCACGCCGCTCATTCCGATCGCCACCCCACCGAACGCGCCGGCTGTTTCGCTGATACTCAGCATTCGCGCGGTGGCCAGCCCGTGGCCCGCAGTTCCTGCAGCCAAGCCGTGCGCGCGGGAATCGACGACGCGCATCACCTTCATCGCCACGCCGATCTGCAGCACGGCCGCGATGCCGGTGAGCAGCGTGAACGTCGCGGTCAGCGAGGGGTCGCCGCCGATGCGACGGGAGATGCTCATCGCGATGGGCGTGGTTGCCGAATGCGCGATCAGCGATGCCGTAACCACCGGCGCGGCGCCGAGCCCCTTGCTGATCAATGCGGCGCTGCCGGCCGACACGATCGAACCGATCGCGAGCGCCGGGACGAGCGCGCGAGCGGTTCTGCGTATGTGGTGAAAACTGCGGAACATCGGGATGGCGAGTGCGACGGTCGCCGGCCCGAGCAGAAAGTGCACATACTCCGCACCCGCCAGGTAGTCGCGGTATTGCACATGCGCGAGCGACAGCAATCCGACGAGCAGCAGCACCGCGACGAGAACGGGATGAGCGAGCACGTGTCCGTGCGCGGCCCGGTTCGCGAACAGTCCGATCCGATAGGCGACCAGTGTTGCGAGCAGCCCCCAAAGCGGTTGGTGTTGCAATATGGCCCATGCGGACGCGAGATCAGGCGTCATGTTCGGTCTCCGTTTCGGCAGCGAGCGTTTTGCTGAGTCGCTCCATGATCCATCCGGTCGTCGCGAGACCGAGCAACGTCGAGATCAAGATGGCGGCCGCGATGCGCCACCAGTCCGTCGTCAACTGGTCGAATGCGGTCATCAAGCCGGTGGCGGCGGGCACGAAGAGCATCGCGAGCCACGACAGCAGGTCGTCGCCGAATCTCTCGAGGTCCGGCGATGGGCCGCCCTTCCAGATCAGGATGCCGAGCAGGAGCAGCATCCCGACTAGCGGGCCGGGGATCGGCGCGCCCGTCAGCTGCGCGAGCAACTCGCCGACGAACTGGCTGGCGAGAAGGGTCGACATCGCACTCAACATGATGGCTATGCCTCGAGAAGAACACGTGAACGCGCGTTTGCGCGGACGGAGCAGTCGTTCGGATTGTCGTCCGTCGCTCGGCTCTGGAGTAGTGCGAAATGGCGAGAAACAGTTTCTGCAATAGACGGAAAAAGCGCTTGCCGAGCGCAGCGGAACGAGCGCCACGCGGTGCGATGGGCCTGCCATTGGGTCCTCGCGACGCGCACGCGGATGCGCGCGGCCCGCACGCGACTCGGCTGCATGGGGGCATCGCCGGTTCACGATTGAAGCGATGCACTGCATGGGGCGGCGCTGCGTCTTGCGTGGACCGCGGCGCGCGACACGAGCAGGCTGCCGGTCGCCAGCGCGAGAAACGCGAGCGAACTGCCGATCGAGCCTGTCAGTCCGAAGACGGGATAGACCCAACCGGCGACGGCTGAGCCGACGCCGATGCCGCAAAACACGAACGACGCGGTCAACGCCAGCGCAATACCTCGCCATTGCGGCATCAGTTCGACGATGCGCCGTTGCTGCGACGGCCACAGCAGGTCGGTCGCGAACGCCCAGGCGAGGAGCGCGACGAACAACAGACGCAAGCTCGGCGGCGTGAAGCGGAGAAACACGAGGTCCAGCGCGAGCAATCCGAGGCCGGCAAACAGCATCGCTTCGGCGCTATAGCGGCGCGCGGCGCGCGTCACGAAGAGGTTGCCCGCGATGCCCGCGGCGCCCAATACGATCAGCGCGGTCGACACCGTATCGGCGCCGGCGTGGAACACGTCGCGAATGATCGGCGCAATGAACGCATAGGTCGAATACACGCCGGCCGCGATGAAGAACACCACCAGAAACGCGCTGAGCGTATCGGTGCGCGTCAGCAACGATGCCATCGTCGCGAATTCGATGGTTTCCCCCTGGCTCGTGTCCGGGACTGCCCGAACGATAAGCGCGGCGGTTACCGCGCCTGCGAGTCCAATGACGAGAAAGAGCACGCGCGCGCCCCACGCGTGCGCGATCCACGCGGACAGCGGCATGCCTACCAGGCCGGCGACGCTCAGGCCCAGCAGCACGACGGCGATCGCGCTGCCCTGTTGATCACGTTCGACGAGGCTCGAGCCCAACGCGCCGAGCACCGGGCCGATGAACCCTGCGCCGACGCCCATCAGCACGCGCGACAGCAGCAGCACCGGATAATTTGGCGCGGCTGCGAGCAGCAAGGCGGCCGCGCTGAACAGCGTCAGGCCGAGCAATACCTGGCGGCGGCGCCGCAGATGGCCGAAGCCGACCTGCAGCAGCGGCGCTGCAAGCGCGAACGTGACGCCGAATACGGTCACGAGGTACACGCTTTGCGAATCCGCGAGCCCCCATTGATGCGAGATCGAATCGAGGCTGCCGACGACGGACAGCGCGCCCGTCGCCTGGACGAAGTATGCGAGACTCAAGATGCGAAGCGCGCGGGTCGTGCGCGCTGAAAAGGGTGTAGTCATGTTGGGTCCTTTCGAGCCTGGGAAGCGCGCGCTCCGGAAAGCCGGGTCGAAGCGCACAGGGGCGGCCGGTCAACTGCCGAATGCGTGGAGAACCAGCTCGGCCGCGACGTGCCATGCGCCCGCCGCACAGATCAGCAGCCCGAGCGCTCGACGTAGCGGGTATGACATCGGTATCAACGGGCGGCCAACGACGTGTAACCGGCGGCCTTCGTGACATCGGCCTGCGGATTCGAGATCGCGTTTTGCATCACGCCGACGACCTTTCCGCCCTCGACGAGGGCAGGCGCATCGTGGCTCGGCAGCAGAAACCGGCTCGTTGCGAGCGCGCGCTTGATCGCGCGCTTTTCATCGAGCGTCGACATTGCGCGGTTCGCGGTGATCGTGGGTTCGTGCGCGGCCTGATCGAGGATCGGGTCGATCAGTTGGTCCTGCAGGTTGTACGCGATATCGCCGCAGATGTTCGCGATGCCTTCATCGGTTTCGACGAGCACCGACAGGGAACCCGGCGTGTGACCGCCGGACAGGCGGACTGCGACGCCCGGAATGATCTCTTCCTCGAACGTACCGTCGACGTCGAGCAGACGGATCGCGCCGCGCGTGTGCAGGCGGTCGATCAGATGCTTCGTATCGGCGGCTGTGTACATCAGCGGGCCCATGATTCCCGAGGCGGCGAATTCGAGCTCGCGGCGCGAGATTGCGACGGTGGTCGTCATTGGAAACCGGTCGGTCATGCCGACGTGATCGATATGCGCATGCGTGTGCACGATGTGGCGGATATCGCCCATCTTCAGCCCATGCTGCGCAAGGTGATGCTCGATCGTCATTTCCGGCGTGACTTCGTACGGCAAGCCGAAAGCCGTGTACTGCTCGACGTTGCGTGAGCCCGTATCGACGAGCACCGGATGTGCGCCGCCGGTGATCAGGAAGCCCAGCACCGGGATCGTCACCTGCTTGCCCGGTTCGCGAAACAGCACGAGACCGCTCGAATCGAGCGACATGTTGCCGAAATTGATGGGGTGAATCTTCAAGGCCATGGCTGCTCTCCGTTTGGATCGGCACTTTATTGAACCGATTGGTTCAGTATGAGTGCACGGAGCGGCCTACGCCAATTAAAAAAACCAATCGGTTCAAAATGAAGTGGCTATCGGGCCGAGGCGCCGGCCGTCGGGGGCGTCAGAGAAGGCGCAGCGCTTGCATGAATGCGCCGACGGCGTCGCTTTCCGCCAGTTGAGGCAAATTGCGTTCGATGCAATAACCGGCAAAGAACACTGTGACGATCGTTGCGATCGTTGCGGCCGGGAGCTGGTGACGTTCCGCTTCGATGTTTTCGATGATCTGCGGCATCAGCCTGTGGTGATACGCACCAACCACCTCACGGACCCGCTCGGACAGCGACGGGAATTCACGGATCGAATTGACGGAAAAACAGCCCACGCAGCCGTTGTCTTGCGGATCGCCGAGCCGAAGAAAGCGCTCGATGTTGCCGTAGCCCTTCGGTTCTGCGGTGAGGATCTGCTGTGCGCCCCGATGCTCGTAGTAATAGAGAAGGCTATGCAGGAACAAGTCTTCCTTGTCCTCGAACTCCGAATAGAGCCCGGACTTATTGACGCCGGTGGCTTGTTCCAGCTGCTGGAGCGAGGTGCCGGCGAAGCCGTATTTCCAAAAGAGCGGGAGCGTTTTTTCCAACACGCCGTCTCGGCTGAATTTTTTGGGTCTGCCCATTTCGGAACACCACACGATGAGATGCGAGCATTTTAAACCGAACGGTTCAGTTTGGTGTCGGCATTCGCATTCGTAGGGGTATCCGTCCTTTTCGCGCAAAACCTGACGATTTCGCAGCAAAGCCTTCTGTCGGAAGACTTTGTGCGCGATTCTGTCAATCGTTGACGGTGCCGGCAGGGATCTGTGCAGGCTGGTTCGCTAGACGGCACGCCGGAATTTTCCACATTCAAGCGGGACAGTTTTGTGGCGTGGGGTCAATGACAGTCCCCGCATCTCGCCCATTCAAACGAGAAATATAAGAACACCTACACAGCGTTCGACCCGCTCAGAAAGCGCAATACCGCCCAGTTGAACGCCCCGGCACGGTCGAGATTTGCATGATGCCCGCCTTCGGGAAGCGTTCCGAAGCGGGCGCCCGGAATCATGGCCGCGAGCCGTTGCCCTTCGGTCGCCGGAAAAATGCTGCCATCTTCGCTTTGCAGCACGAGCGTTTCGCTGCGTATGAGATTCAGTCGCCTTCTGACGTCGTAGTTCGCGATCCCCATGCAGAGGCGGGCGAGCTGCGCGGAATCGGTGGTTGCCGCACGAGCATGGCCGATTTGATACGCGATTTCACCGTCTTCCGATTGAGCGAATTCGGCGCTCACCATCAGAGGCCACATTTCCTCGAACCACCGCGTTGCGCCATCGTCGCGCGCGAAACCGCATTTCCAGAGCTCGAAGCGGCGGACGAATTCGTCGTCGACCAGGTTCGAGAAGCCGTTGCAGACGACCAGCTTGCCGACGCGTGCGGGTGCATCGAGAGCGATCGTCAAAGCGATCGCGCTACCAAGCGAGATGCCGACGAGGGCGGCACTTTCGAGGCCAAGGTAATCCAGCAGAAACTGCACGCCGCCGGCAAGTTCCCTCACGTCAAGCGTGCGGTCCGGATACGAGGACGCACCGTGCCCCGGCAGATCCGGCACGATCACGCGATAACCCGCTTGACGGAGAAACGGCATTTGCCGCGCCCATGCGAGACCGCAGCTACCCAGATCGTGAATCAATATGATCGGTTGGCCGCTGCCGACGTCCGCATAATAAAGATCGTGGTCACTGAATGATAGTTTTGCCATCTGCCTGCTCCACTGCTGCTCCCCACATGTGCTTCCGAACTATCTTAATATTGAGATATATTGGCTGCAAGTTGAGCAACCAAGCCCGCATCGAATGCGAGGATATTCATGATGGTTCCTGGCACCGAAGATCACGTTGACCTGGTCGTCGCGCAATGGCACGACGAGCGACCCGAACTCGATGTGAAGTCGATGGAGGTGTTCGGACGTTTGGCGCGCCTGGCGAAGCATTGCGAAAAGGCGCGGACCGAGGCGTTGTCGCCGTTTGGCTTCAAAGAGGGCGAATTCGACGTTCTGGCCACGCTTCGCCGGTCGGGCGCACCGTACGAACTGTCGCCCACGCAGCTATACCGGTCGCTGATGATTTCGTCGGGCGCGATCACCAACCGCCTGACGCGGCTCGAGCAGGCCGGCCTCGTCGAGCGTATTCCAAATCCGCAAGATGGTAGGGGAATGGCCGTGCGATTGACGCGCGAGGGGCTCGCGCTGATCGACAGGGCAGTGAATGTACACGTCGACACACTGAATCTGTTGCTCGGCGGGCTGAATCGGGACGACCGCACGACGCTCGCGCTACTCCTGAAGCGTGCGCTTCTCGCGCTACCGGGCGAAGCGCTGATGCCTGACGGCGCAGGGTGGGGGCGAGGGGAGCGGGTGTGACATACCGAAAGTCGTTGGGTTTAAGATAAAGACCGAAAAAAATGATGCCGGCGACAACAATAACGATAAGGAAATATCGTGCTTAAGAGTAATGTACTGCGCCAACTCGATCTTCAGGACGTGATGGTATTTCTGTGTCTGTACGAACATAAAAGCGCGCGCCGCACCGCCGAAGTCCTGAGCATCAGCCAGCCGACAGTCAGCTATTGCCTGAAACGCTTGCGCAATTGCTTTCACGACGTGCTCTTCGATGTCGATCGCGGCAGCCTCGTTGCGACGGCCAAGGCCGAGGCCATCGAACCGTATCTGCGAAACGTGATCGACGCGGTGAACCACTGCGCCGACATGGATGACGACCAGGTGGCCGCAACGTCACGTCGCGTGATGCGCGTATGCGCGCCGGAGTATTTCGAGCTGCTGCTGTTGCCGGGGGTGCTCGAGTCGTTCATGAAGCGCGGCCGTGAAACCTCGCTGATCGTCGATCGCCTCGGCCGCGAACTGCCGGTAGAACGGCTGCTGGCCGGAGAACTCGATTTCGCGATCGGCTTCGGCCCCGGCTATCATCGGCTGCATCCCGACCTGCAGTGGGAGTCGGTCCTCTCCGACACCTTCGTGTGCCTGACCGCTTCGCGCAAGCTCGCACAGTCGACGCGCGTCTCGCTCGACGAATTCTGCGACATGGCCCACGTGTTCCCGACGCCGTGGGTATCCGAGCGCAACATGATCGACGGCTGGCTCGAAAAGCTCGGCCGCTCGCGCAGTATCGTCGCGCGCGCCAACACGTATCAGGCCTGCCTGAACATCGTCGCGCGGCTGCCGGTCGCTCTGACGCTGCCACGGCGCCTGCTCCAGCACCTGTCGATTCCGGCGAACGTGCAGATCTGCGACGTGCCGCTCGGCTTCCCGACCTTCACGCTGGACGTGATCTGGTCGACACCGATGGAAAAGAACCCCGACATCCGCACCATGCGCAGCCTCTTCAAGGATCTCGCGAGCGCCAACGCGTTCGACCCGGGAGAATTGCCTCGCGCCTAGCCGCGACCGAGCCGCGACCGAGCCGCGCCGCGCCGTCCCGGCGACCGGTCCGGTTTATTGCCAGTGAGGAAGCAAAGCCGGGCTTCCTTTCAGGAGCCTGAACAAAATTCACATCCACCATTTAATTTTTAAAACGGTGCGCCCCGCCGTGTCGGTAGATTAGTCAGTGTTCGACGAGGCCGTGATTCGAACACAAAACTAACCACACTGAGAGGCAACTATGATGGATGTTATTGATGTAGTCGCTGCGAGGGTTCAGCATAAACCGTTACCGCGTTTCGGCTTCGAGTTGATCGAAAGCCTCGAGGCCGGTCAAAAGGCGATCGATCTGGTCGATACCGATCAGTTGTACGCGCAACTCGCCCATTCGGGTGTCGTGATCTTTCGCAATTTCGCCGATACGCTCGACGATTTCAACCGCTTCGTCAGCGAGCATTCGGCGCGCGTCACGTTCGACCCGGCGCGCAAGACTTCGACGGAAAACACCGCCGAAATCGATGCCGGCGAGCTGGAAATGGGCCTGCACCGCGAGAACGGCAACCTGCCGTTCACGCCTGACCTGCAATGGTTCTACTGCCTCGAGCCGGCTCGCGTCGGCTCCGAAACGACGATCTGCGACGGGCAGCGCGTGCTGCAGGAACTGACGCCGGCCGTGCGTCGTCTGTTCGAGCAACGCCAGATCAAGTATTCGCGCCGCATTCCCTGGCCGAACGTGCAACGCTTCCTGAGCGTCGAACTCCAACTGCCGGCGCACGAAGTGAACGACTCGCACCTCGAGGTCGTCAACCAGCGCGTTCGCGGCCAGCACTATCGCCGGCTCGACCAGTTTCTCGTGTCGTCCGAGCGTGTGACCGACGCGATCACCGTCAGCTGCTTCTCCGGCCGTCGCGCGTTCTGCAACTCGCTGCTCGGGCCGAGCGTGAACTACGAGCCGCCGCTGATCACGTGGGCCGACGGTACCGACATCGATTTCGAGGTGTGGGACGAAATCAAGGACGTGACGGCCCGTTATACGTACGACCTGTTCTGGAACAAGGGCGACATCGTCGTGATCGACAACAGTCGCGTGATGCATGGCCGCCGCCGTCTCGCGGACACGGGCCGCCGCATTTTCGGTGCGCAAAGCTATCGCAAGGGAGCCATCGCATGATCAGCGCACTTATCGAACGTCACTTCGCCGAAGCGCCGAACCGCATTGTCGTGCGGGAGATGGACGGCCGCGAATACTCGCTCGACCAATTGCGTGCCGACGTCGCGCGGATCGGCGGCAAGCTGGAGGAGGTGTACGGCGATTGCAGCGGTCTCGTGTTCGGTATTGCCGCGCGCTCCAGCTACACGTGGGTGGCGACGATGCTCGCGATCTTGCGCGTGAAGGCGGTGCTGCTGCCGGTGCCGATCGAGTTTTCCGACGAGCAGATCGGCAGCCTGTTGCACAAGGCCACCGCGATCTTCGCGCAGGATGCGCAAACGGCCGCACGCATCGGTTCGATCCTGCCGGGCATCTCGTGCATCAACGCCCCGAGCGGCGAATGGCCCGCAGCGGGTGCACCCACCGGCGAGCGGATCGAGCCGGGCATCTGCGGGATCATCCATACGTCCGGTACGACGTCGAAGCCGAAGGGCGTGAAGATCCGCGACGAGGCGGTCGGCCTGCTCGTGACGAACGTGCTGAAGCGCGTGCCGGCCGGCCCGCTCGATTACCTGTCGATCGTGCCGATGAGCCTGCTGATCGAACAGGTTCTCGGCGTGTTCCTGCCGGTGCTGTCCGGCGGCTCGCTGACGCTGATGCCCGCGCACTACGCAGAGTACGGCGCACGCAGCGGCAATGCGCGCGAATACCTCGACCTGATCGCCAGCGTCAATCCGAACTTCCTGTACTTGCCGCCGAAGCTGCTCGAGGAGGCCGATACCCTGCTGGAGTCGACCAGTACGACGCAACTGTTCGGTCGCCGCAATCCGCATATCATCACGGGCGGCGCGAAGATCCCGGCGACCGTGCTCGAATCGTTGGACAAGCGCGGCGTGCAGGTGTACGAAGCGTACGGTCTCAGCGAGAACAGCTCGATCATCTCGCTGAACTATCCCGGACAGCGCCGCATCGGTTCCGCCGGGACGTTCCTCGACGGGATCGAGCCGGTGATCGTAGACGGCGAGCTGCGCGTGCGCACACCGACGCTCTGCGCGGGCTACTACAACTCTGACGATACGTCGTGCGAGCTCACCGACGGCTACCTGCATACCGGCGACCTAGCCGAGATCGTCGATGGTTTCCTGTACATCACCGGCCGCAAGAAGCACGTGATCATCCTGTCGACGGCGCGCAACATCTCGCCGGAGTGGGTCGAGACGGTTTACAAGGAAAGTCCGCTGATCGACGACATCGTGGTGTTCGGCGAAGGGCGCGAAGAGCCGGCGGCGATCGTGCTGTCCACGCACGACGAAGCGGCGGTGCGCCACGAGATGGCGCGGCTCGAACCGCGGCTCGCGGATTTCGCGCGGGTGCGGCGCGTCCGGGTCGTGACCGACATCGAGCGCTTCCGCACGGATTACTACACGGTCACCGGGCGGCCGCGCCGCCAGCTGATCGAGCGTGACCATGCGGCGTCGCTTTACTGACCGGGGAGCCGAACGTGCAGATCGTACGGACCTTTCACCCGGGCCAGGACGCCTATCGCGAGATTCAGCTCGCGGTCTCGCAGCACTACTATCAGGCGCACGGCGCGCGTCCGGAGCCTCGCCCGGACCAGTTCTGGTGTCTCACCGACCGCAAGAGAACCTTGCCCGGATACGCGTGCCTGGGGCTCAGCTGGGGCGATAGCGCGCGGCTGTTCTCGGAGCACTACCTCGACGAATCGCTGACGAGCCTGTATGGGCTGTCGCGTGCGGAGCTGATCGAGCTCGGGCAGTTCTCGTCGTTCGGCCCGAAGGGCGCGGGGCGCTACCTGATGGCGAGCGTGTTCCGCACACTGGCCCAGCACCACTACCGATACGTGCTGATGACCGCGACGGAGCGGGTGCGTTACATCGTGCAGTCGTTGCAAATCGCCTATGACGACCTCGGCCGCGCGTGTGCGAGCCGGGTGCGTGACCGGCATGTCGACTGGGGCACTTACTACGACAACTCGCCGCGCGTCATCATGGTGAGGATCGACGACATGGCCAGACGCAATGATTTGCCGATGTGGAGCCCGCTCGGCGATCCGCCCTCGGCCCGAATGTCGCCGAGGCAGGTCGAATGCACCGCCAACGGTCACTGATCCCGACAGGCCGCACGCACTCGCGTCGGCCTGTCCCGTCATTTCAGGAACGTCCCCATGTCCAACTCAAACAGATATGAAAACTTCCTCGTGTTCCTCGCGCCGCTGATCAATAGCGTCGGCGGGATCGCGATCGATCTCTATGCGCCGAGCATCCCGGCCATCGGTCGTGAACTCGACGTCCTGCCGAGCATGATGCAGAACACGATCACGATTACGCTCGTGTTCTATGCGATCGGCCAGCTCGGGTTCGGCATACTGGCCGATTGGTGGGGCAGACGCCCGTCGATACTCTTCGGCCTCGTGCTGTTCATCGCCGGCAGTGCGCTGGCCGTCGTCGCGCCTTCGTTCGAGGTGCTGATGGCGGGACGCGCGATTCAGGGCTTCGCAATCGGATCATGCCAGGTCGTCGCGCGCGCCGTGCTGGTCGACCGGCTGAAGGGCGACCGCTTCCGCGTCGCGATCGTCTACCTCAGCCTGGCGTTCGGGTTGGGCCCGGTGATCGCGCCGTATGTGGGCGGACACGTGCAGGAGTGGGCCGGCTGGCGCTGGAACTTCGTCGTGTATTGCGGCTACGGGCTCGTCGTGCTGTCGTTTGCGTTCGCGGGATTGCGCGAGACGCTGCGGCCGGAATTGCGGCGCACGCCGCGGCAAACCATTGCGGGCTATCGCGAGATCCTGTCTGATCCGCACTTCCAGTCGGCTGTCGCGATGCTCGGGATGAGCTTCTCGGCGTTCCTGATGTGGAACGTGATCGGGCCGTACATCGTGCAGATCCGTCTCGGGCATTCCGCGGCCTACTTCGGCTCGACTGCGCTCGGCGTCGGCTTGTGCTACCTCGGCGGCACGACGCTGAACCGGAGCCTGATCCGCCGCTACAGCGGCGAGCAGCTCATGCGCGGCGGCATCGCGACCTTTGCGCTCGGGGTGGCCTGCGTGGCGTCGAGCGGCGTCGAGCTGAGCCTGGCGACCGCCCTCGGCGGAATCATGCTGATCGCGTTTGCGCAGGGCTTCATCTTCTCCAACGCGATGGCGCGCTCGATGGCCCTGTTCCCGGGCCGCGCCGGCGCTGCAGCCAGTCTGCAAGGGTGCCTGATGCTGGCGCTCGGTTCTATCGTATCGGGGGTCGTCAGCGCGTTGCCCATGGAGACGAACGCGACGATTGCCATCATGTTCGCGTGTCTGCTGGGCGTGACCATGATCGGCTTCCGGCAACTGCATCGCCGGCATCCGCAGGTGGCGCGATGAAGGCCGCCGTCGCGCTCGCGCTGCGGCTCGTGCTCGGCGCGTTCTGGAGCTGGGCGGGCTTGACGAAGATCGTCGGGCACTTCGATGCGGGCCCCTTTCTGACGGCTGCCGTCTCGCGATCCGCGGCGGCGCCCGAAGCGGTGCGGCTCGCGCTGACCAGCGCGATCGTGCACGTCGCGCTTCCGCACGTCGTCGCTGTGAACCTGATC
Source organism: Burkholderia sp. AU19243 (assembly GCF_018148075.1). Classification (NCBI taxonomy): domain Bacteria; kingdom Pseudomonadati; phylum Pseudomonadota; class Betaproteobacteria; order Burkholderiales; family Burkholderiaceae; genus Burkholderia; species Burkholderia sp. AU19243. The sequence goes on along the minus strand of NZ_JAGSTV010000024.1, from coordinate 4,856 downwards.
GTGCCCTGGCTCGAACTGGCGGCAGGGCTGTCGATCCTGCTCGGCATCGCGATCACGTGGGGCGTTGCCGGCGCGGCTGCGATGTCGGCGCTGTTCCTCATGTGCGGGGCGGTCAGCACCAATCCGTTGCTGCTGTTCGGCGCCGTCCTGTTGGCCATGTCACACCGGTATGCGCGCGCATGCACCCTTCATGCGCCGCGAGCGCCTGCCACGAACATCTGAGCTCGTGGCGGGCGTTGTTTCGCCGCTTGTCCCGTTCGTAGGGGCAAGCGGCTTTTTTTCGTGTCACGCATGCGAAAAATTTAAACAGGGATTCGAAAAGTTGACGTCCGGGGGCGGCGGTTCCACTCAAACTGATGTCATGACTGATTCATTGAGGAGAGATCGGTGAGACGCTCTGTGTTCCTTGCCGCAGGCACGTTGATCGTCCTGTCCGGCGCATTGTTCCTTTGGCGCACGGAACGTGTATCGGCTGCCGATCGGCCGGCGTCGCCACCGTCGCCGTTGCCGGTCGAAACCATCGTCGTGAAGCCGCAGGCCGATGCGCCGACGCTCGAGGCGGTCGGCTCGCTCGAAGCGGTACGGCAGGTGACCATCGCACCGGAGGTCGCCGGTCGCGTCGTCGACATCCGGTTCGTCGCGGGCTCGCGCGTGAGCGCCGGACAAACGCTCGTGCAACTGTACGACGCACCCGAACAGGCGAAGCTCGCTGGCTTGCAGGCGAAGGCCGAATATACGCGCCGGCAGTTCGACCGTGCCGCGCAGCTCGTGCCGAACGGCGCCGAGCCGAAGGCGACATTCGACGCACGCCGCTATGAACTCGACGCCGCGCGCGCCGATATCCGCGAGACTCAGGCGGTCATTACGCAAAAGCTGATCCGCGCGCCGTTTGCCGGCGTGATCGGCTTGCGCCGCGTGAACGTCGGCCAGTACCTGAACCCGGGCGACCCGATCGCGACGCTGACCGATCTCGGTGTGTTGTACGCGAACTTCACGGTGCCGCAGAAGGAGTTGAGCCGCGTGTCGCTCGGCCAGGCGGTGCGCGTGACGACGGATGCGTATCCGGGGCGGACCTTCGAAGGCCACGTAACGGCGATCGAGCCGCAGGTCGGCGACGAGACCCGCAACATCACCGTGCAGGCCACGGTGGTCAATGCCGGCCAGTTGCTGCGCCCCGGCATGTATATCGACGCGCATCTGGCGCTGCCTGGCCGCGACGCGGTGATCAGCGTGCCGGATACCGCCGTGCAGACCTCCCAGGCGGGCGATACCGTGGTGGTGGTCGAGCAGCGCGATGGGCGCGGCGTCGGCGTTGCCCGCGTGCGCCAGGTGCGCGCCGGCGCGCGCGAGCGTGGCCGCATCGTCATCGAAGACGGGCTGCGCGCCGGCGACGTGGTCGTGACGACCGGGCAGTTGCGCGTCGCACCGGGGGCGAAGGTGCAGGCGCTGGCCGATGCCGGCACACAACAGGAGACGGTGCGATGAGCCAGACCACGCAAGGCGCGCGTTTCACCGACATCTTCGTGCGGCGGCCGGTGCTGTCGATCGTCTGCAGCCTGCTGATCCTGCTGGTGGGCCTGCGCTCGCTCGGTGCGCTGCCGGTGCGCCAGTACCCGATGCTGGAGAGCGCGACGATCAGCGTCGAGACGGCCTATCCCGGTGCGTCGCAGGCGTTGATGCAGGGCTTCGTGACGACGCCGATCGCACAGTCGATCGCGACCGCGGACGGTATCGAGTATTTGACCTCGACGTCCACGCAGGGCAAGAGCGTCGTGAAGGCGCGGCTGCGCCTGAATGCGAACGCCGATCGCGCGATGACGGAAATCATGGCGAAGGTGCAGGAGGTCAAGTACAAGATGCCCGAAGGCGCGTACGACTCCGTGATCACCAAGCTGACCGACGCGCCCACGGCCGTGATGTATCTGGGCTTCTCGAGCGATACGTTGTCGATCCCCGAGATCACCGATTACGTGGTGCGCGTGGCGCAGCCGCTGGTCACCACGGTGCCCGGCGTCGCGTCCGCTGAAATCGTCGGCGGGCAGAATCTCGCGATGCGCGTCTGGCTCGACGCGTCGCGGCTCGCCGCGCACGGGCTGTCGGCCGGCGATGTCGCGGCCGCGCTGAAGGCGAACAATGTGCAGGCTGCGCCGGGCCAGTTGAAGGGCGCGCTGACCGTTGCCGACATTTCCGCGAACACCGACCTGACCGATGTCGGCGCGTTCGGCAACCTCGTCGTGAAATCGGAGGCGAACGGCAGTTTCGTGCGCTTGCGCGACGTCGCGACGATCGAGCTGGGCGGCCAGCAATACAACGCGAGCGCGCTGATGAACGGGCACCGCGCGGTCAACATCGCGATCAACGCGACGCCGTCGGGCAACCCGCTCGACATCGTGCGCGGCGTACAGGCGTTGCTGCCGACGATGGAGCGCAGCAAGCCGGCCAGCATCAGGATCGGCGACGTATTCGACGTCGCGCGCTTCGTCAACGCGTCGATCGACGAGGTGCGCGAGACGATCGTCGAGGCGATCGCGATCGTCGTGGTCGTCATCTTCCTGTTCCTCGGCTCGTTCCGTGCGGTCGTGATTCCGGTCGTGACGATTCCGCTCGCACTCGTCGGCTCCGCCGCACTGATGTTGGCTGCGGGCTTTTCGCTGAACCTGCTCACGTTGCTCGCGATGGTGCTGGCGATCGGGCTCGTCGTGGACGACGCGATCGTCGTCGTCGAGAACATTCACCGGCACATCGAATCCGGCGAGCCGCCCGCGCGTGCGGCGCTGCTCGGCGCGCGCGAGATCGCGTCGCCGGTGATCGTGATGACGATCACGCTCGTTGCGGTGTATGCGCCGATCGGGCTGATGGGCGGGCTGACCGGCTCGCTGTTCCGCGAGTTCGCTTTTACGCTCGCAGGGGCGGTGTGCGTGTCGGCGGTCATCGCGTTGACGCTGTCGCCAATGCTGAGCTCGCTGCTGCTCGACAGCCGGATGTCGGAGGGCCGGGTAGCGCGGGCGATCGAACACACGCTCTCGCGCGTCACGCACGGATACCGGCGCCTGCTGCACGCGAGCCTCGGCGCGCGGCCGGCGGTGCTGGTGTTCGGAGCGGGCGTACTGCTGGGCATCGGCCTGCTGTTCAGCGGCGTGAAGCGCGAACTGGCGCCGCAGGAGGACCAGGGCTCGATCATGCTGCAGGTGAAGGCGCCGCAGTACGCGAATCTGGATTACCTCGAACGCTACGCGCCGCAGATCGAGAAGGTGTTCCGCTCGCTGCCGGAAGCGGATACCAGCTTCGTGTTGAACGGCGTCGGCGGGGCGAACCTCGGCTTCGCCGGCGTGAACCTCGTCGACTGGTCGAAGCGCACGCGCAGTGCGGCCGACCTGCAGGCGCGAGTGCAGGCGGGCGCCAACGCGATCGCCGGCGACCAGGTGTTCACGTTCCTGCTGCCGTCGCTGCCCGCGTCGAGCGGCGGCCTGCCGATCCAGATGGTGCTGCGCGCGCCCGCCGATTTCAACAGCATCTTCGCGACGATGGACAAACTGAAGGCTGCCGCGTCGAAGAGCGGACTGTTCTCGGTGGTCGACAGCGATCTGACCTTCGACAGCCGCTCGGTCGGCGTAACGATCGACCGTAACCAGGCGAATGCGCTCGGCGTGACGATGAAGGACATCGCCGACACGCTCGCTGTGCTCGTGGGCGAGAACTACGTGAACCGCTTCGATCACAACGGCCGCTCGTACGACGTGATTCCGCAGGTCGCGCGTGCGGAGCGCCTGTCGTCGGACATGCTGAACCGCTACTACGTAAAGACGCGCGGCGGCAAGATGGTCGCGCTGTCGACCGTCGTGCGCGTGTCGAACGGCAGCCAGGCGAACGCGCTCACGCAGTTCAACCAGTTGAACTCCGCGACCCTGTCGGCGGTGGCCGCACCGGGCGTGACGATGGGGCAAGCGGTCGAGTTTCTGCAGAAACAGCCGCTGCCGGCCGGCTACGAGATCGACTGGCTCGGCGAATCGCGGCAATACGTGCAGGAAGGCAATCGGCTGACGGTCACGTTCGTGTTCGCGCTCGTCGTGATCTTTCTGGTGCTCGCCGCGCAGTTCGAGAGCCTGCGGGATCCGCTCGTGATTCTCGTGTCGGTGCCGCTGTCGGTGTGTGGCGCGTTGGTGCCTCTGTACCTCGGCTTCGCGACGCTGAACATCTATACGCAGATCGGGCTCGTGACGCTGATCGGCCTGATTTCCAAGCATGGGATCCTGATGGTGAGCTTTGCGAACGAGCTGCAACGCACGCAACATCTCGACCGGCGCGCGGCGATCGAGCACGCGGCCACGGTGCGGCTGCGGCCGATCCTGATGACGACGGCCGCGATGGTCGCCGGGCTCGTCCCGCTGATTTTCGCGCGCGGCGCGGGCGCGGCCAGCCGCTTCGCGATCGGGATCACCGTGTCGACCGGCATGCTGGTCGGTACGCTGTTCACGCTGTTCGTGTTGCCGACCGTGTACACGCTGATTGCGAAGCGCCATCGCGAGGCGGCGAACAGCGAGCGCGCCCGCGTGCTGGAGACCGTATGAAAGTGCAATCTGAAACGCGTGCCGCGACGGGACGCAACGAGGGCAACATGAGTGGAATTCGGATGATGGCCGCTGCGGCGCTCGCGCTGTTCGCCGCGGGCTGCACGCTGGCGCCGCATTACACGCGGCCCGACGCGCCTGTCGCGCAGGCATACCCGTCCGGCGGCGTCTATGCGACGCAGCCCGGCGCTGCCGGCGCGCGCAGCGCGAACGGCCAGGCGGCGACCGCCATCGGCTGGCGCGAATTCTTCGTCGATCCGCGCCTGCAGCGGCTGATCGAGATCGCGC
>NZ_JAGSTV010000023.1:0-70385 GCF_018148075.1 Burkholderia sp. AU19243 | reverse complement strand
CAGAAAGAGAGCAGCAAAAGCAGCAGGCAGTGAGGAGTTATCCACACCGGAATAGATGTACTACGCTGTCTCGGGGTGGGTCAGATTTAGATGAAAACGGTGGGTCAAGATTCGGTGGAAATCAACAAACTAGCATTTTTCATCGATATTGATTGAAGAAAAATCGTGCCTCGCGGCCACCCCATCTGTGAGGCACCGCTTACCCGAATAACTAACACGCCTCAGATAGGTACTACTGGCTCGCCGCGTTTGTGTTGGAGTACTGCCGGCCATGGCCGACGGTCCGATGCCAACCGGTACGCGCCCGCCACCGGCCGCAACGCGTCGTCCGGCCGACACGGACTTTCCTCAGGCGGCCGCTGCCAGGTCGTCCGAGGGGGCAGGCAACGGTGTGGTGGACGCCGCCAGGCCGACCAGCGCTTCCGCGAAATGCGCCTGACAGGTCTGGCGTGCGGTCAGGCGCGAACGCAGGTCGGCACACAGGCGGCGTAACTCTTCGACGCGCGCCAAGATGCGGGACTGCTCAGCCAGCGGAGGTAAGCCAAACCGGAACGCGAAGAGTTTGTCGGATTGGAGCTTACAGGTGCCATGCGTTGACCGGTCTACAAGGTTCAGAATTTCACGCTTATGGCCTCGACAAACCAATGCAAGATAGGGCGCAAGCGCAGTAACGAGCGGAGTGAGGGACTTCATATCCTGGTTGATCGTGACCTCAACCTGCGTAATGCCTACTGGGAAAGAATGCGCCAGGATCATTCCACGAACCACAATCAGTAAGCTCCTCTCTGGTACCAGCGGCAATCGCGTTTCTTCCAGCGCCAGTTCCGAAACATGATCCTGCGCATCCGAGATGTGCTCTACCTTCATGTCCTTGGGGCTGACCCACGGCAGTTTTCCGTCCCAATACGCTGCCTTTGATTTGCTCGGCGTCGCACCGCCCCCGATAATGCATAAGTCGGGAAACGTGACCATTTCCCAACCAGGCCTCGGCGCGGTGGGCGACTCGTCGCTATCTTTAGATGGTGTTTTGCTTCGACTAGTCTTGCCCTGTGCAGACAGACGATACCGTGCTGCTCGAACTTCCCCCAGCACCACGCTGGCTGGCTCGTCGTTCGGATCCTGCGACACCAGCAGGCCACGGACTGCGAGCTGCAGAATCGTCTGCTCGAGCGTATCAACTGCTTCGGGCCGGTCGAGCAGCAGGTCAAAGTGTGCGGCGATGCGGGACCAGTTTTCGGCGAGCGCGTGCGACGACTCGCTTGCGGCCAGCGCCTCGAACAAGTTCGCCGTAAGTCGGGTGTGCTGCTCCGCCTCCAGCCGGCCACCGGCTTCCAGCTCATCGCACAATCGCATCAGTTCGTCCACCTTCGCGACAATCTCGGCCTGCTCTTCAATAGGAGGCAGCGGAATTAGTAGCTGTGGTATATCACCCAGATTGAGCTTTTGGGTGTGGCTTCCCCCTGCTTTGATTTGCTCGTACTGTGCCGTCAGTACCGGACTACTCAATGCCAAGCGCAAATATGCGGAGATATCGACGCACTTAGGCAGTTTGACTAAGCCGACACTTACAAACACGCTGAAGGGAACGTCTGTGTCGACGATCGTAGGCCGACCTAGTGTGCCGATCCGGCAAATAAGCACGTCACCTCGCTCGGGGTTACAGCGTCGATTGATCAGCTCGTGCTCTTCCTCCGAAATGAATTTGCAGTCCTCGAAGCTTATAGTGCGCCCATTAATGTCTTTGATCGAGATGAACGGCACGCCCGTAGGGACGTACTTTGGCGTGTGATGAGTACCATCAGTAATGTGTAGCGATAATGAGCCAAGCTTTGCCCATTGCCAGCCTGACGGCAAATCAAAGGGTTTCTCGTCGTTTGTAACCGGCGAAGGGGCGCGGCCGACCTTCATCTGCCCGGACTCGATCAGCTGCTCTCTTTCTGACCTTATCCGCTGGAGCAGTTTGCAGGGTGGTTCACCGCACACGTTGCGAGAAGTCAGGTTTCCTCGGACCGCCAGCGACAGAATCAATTCGCGCAGGCGTGCCACACCGTCCTGCGCCGTGGCCAACAGTTGAAAGCCTTCACTCAGCTTCATGCGCGGCCCTCCAGTGCGTCGGCAAGGATGCCTTTGAGCTGGTCGCGTAGAGTCTGGGCCTGACCTGTCAGTTGCTGGTACTGTGCCAGTAGCTCATCCGGGTCCTGGCTGATCTCGTCGCCCCGATGCGGGTTTTTCTGGTCGAGGTTGTAGCCGTTCGCCTTCAAGGTCGCGATATCGACCTTCCAGGCAAACTCGTTCTCCACGCGGCTGGCAAAGCCATCGATCTCACTGCCCCACCAGGCCTTCTCGGCGGCGAATTCCTCGACCCGGATCGGCTTGGTCTTGGAGTAGCTCTTGTAGCCGGCCGGGTAGGGATGTTCGTAGTACCAGACCGACTCAGTCGGTGCCCCCTTCGTAAAGAACAGCAGATTGGTCTTGATGCCGGTATACGGCGCGAACACGCCATTGGGCAGCCGAACGATCGTGTGCAGGTTGCACTCGGTCAGCAGCTTTTCCTTGATGCGCGTCTTCACGCCTTCGCCGAACAGCGTGCCATCGGGCAGCACCACCGCCGCCCGACCGTTGTGCTTCAGCAGCTCGATGATCAGCACGAGAAACAGGTCAGCGGTTTCCCGGGTTCGCACGTCCGCTGGGAAGTTCCCTTCGATGCCGGGTTCTTCGGTGCCGCCAAACGGCGGATTGGTCAGGATCACGTCGACCATGTCGTGCGTGCCATAGTCCACGAGCGGCCGCGCCAGCGTGTTGTCGTGGCGGATCAGCGACGGCACTTCAATGCCGTGCAGCATCATGTTCGTGACGGTCAGCAGGTGCGGCAACTGCTTCTTTTCGACACCGTTGATCGCGTTCTGCACCACGATGTCGTCCTCGACGCTCCGGCGCTGCAATTTCAGGTGCTCGAGCGCGCACGCCAGAAAACCACCGGTGCCGCACGCAGGGTCCAGGATGCGCTCGCCGAGCTGCGGGTTGACCTGGTCCACCATGAACTGCGTGACCGCCCGCGGCGTATAGAACTCGCCCGCGTTGCCGGCGCTCTGCAGGTCCTTCAGGATCCGTTCATACAGGTCGTTGAACAGATGACGGTCCGCCCGGTTGTTGAAGTCGATCTCGTTGATCCGGTTGATCACCTGGCGCAGCAGTTGACCGGACTTCATATAGTTGTACGCGTCGCTGAACACCTCGCGGGCCACGAAACCGCGCGCATTGCGTTGCGGATCCGCATTGAGTGCCTTGATCGACGGGAACAGGTCGGCGTTCACGAAGGTCAGCAGTTCATCGCCGGTGATACCCTCCGGATCGGCCGCCCAGTTGCGCCAGCGCAGCCGCTCGGGCAGCGGCGACCGGTACGCGTCGCGCATCAGTTCGAGCTCGGTTTCCTGGTCGTCGAAGATTTTCAGGAACAGCAGCCAGGTCAACTGCGAGATTCGCTGCGCGTCGCCGTCGACGCCGGCGTCCTGGCGCATGATGTCCTGCACGGACTTGATGAAGGTGGAGCTGATTGTCATGAGTGAACCGGTGAAACCTTATTGATAGAGAGAGCGTTCGAGCTCGCGGATCGCAGCCTGGTACTGGACCCGGCCGCCAAACGCCTGAACCAGTTCGACCGGCGAGCCGAGCTGGTCGAGTGGCGCGAGCCGCAGTACCTCGGGGCGTTCGATGTTTTCAATGCCGTCGTCGGCATATTTCTCAAGTAGCGCCTGCAGCACTTGCCGCGCGGTCTCGCCATACTTGCCGAAATAGTCTCGCTTCCTGACATTCTCGACACGTTCCCGGCGGGTCAGCGGCTTCTGGCCAAATGCGATATGGCAGATCAGGTCGAACGGGTCGAGGTCCTTGCCGGCCTGTTTCGCCAATTCGTCGAACAGGATGCCCTGTTCCTCAAGCTCGACGACAATCGCCTGCTTTCTGTCGGCATCGTTCCAGGCCTGCAGGAACGCGTCGAGCGACACGAAGCGCTTGCCGATCTGGATCCGCGTAAAGTCGCGCAGCGACTCGGTGATCAGTCTGCCGTCGGGCCCCAGATACTGAACTCGCTCATTGACCACATACACGGGCACTTCGTCAATCACGTATCGGGTCCGGCCCGTGCCCGGCCTGTCGGGCCCGCCAATTATTGGCATGCCGCCGGCGTCTCCGTCCAGACCGCCAGTGGGGTCGCCGAGCGGATCGCCCTCGTCTCCCGGCGGAACGACGGGCCCGTCAGGCTCAGGTTCGAACACCACGACCGGATCGCCGTCAAAGGCCGGGTCGGCAAACAGCTCGGTCGCCTTCTTGAAGTCCAGAATGGTAAACCACAGCTTGCCGTACTCCTCGTCGATCCGTGTGCCGCGGCCGATGATCTGCTTGAACTCGGTCATCGACCTGATCGTGCGATCGAGTACGACCAGCCTGCAGGTCTTCGCATCGACGCCGGTCGTCATCAGGCGCGACGTGGTGGCAATCACCGGATAGTCCTTGCGGGGATTGATGAAGTTGTCAAGCTCGAGCTTACCTTCGAGGTTGTCGCCGGTGATCTGCATCACGTATTTCGGATTGGCGCTCGCGAGGTCGGGGTTCGCGTTGATCAGCGCCTGGCGCATCCGGGCCGCGTGGTCGATATCCTCGCAGAACACAATGGTCTTCGCCATCCGGTCGGTGGCATGCAGGAATTCGGTGATACGGGTGGCGACCGCTTCGTCGCGGCGCGTCAGCACCAGCGACCGGTTCATGTCGGACTGGTTGTAGATCCGGTCTTCGACCAACTGCCCGAGCGTGTCGACCATCCCGCTGGTCGGTCGCCAGCCCAGGTCCTTGTCGAGATCGACCCGGATCACCTTGTACGGCGCCAGAAAGCCATCCTCGATGCCTTGCCGTAGCGAATACGTATAGACCGGCTCACCGAAGTAGGTGATGTTCGACACCTCGGCGGTTTCCTTTGGGGTCGCGGTCAGCCCGAGATGGGTGGCCGAGCTGAAATAGTCGAGGATTTCGCGCCAGGCCGAGTCCTCGGCCGCACTGCCTCGATGGCATTCGTCGATCACCACTAGGTCGAAGAAGTCCCGGCTGAACTGGCGGTAGATGTTCTGCGCTTCTTCTGTACCCGTCACTGCCTGATACAGCGACAGGTAGATCTCATACGACTTGTCGGCTTCCCGATTTTCGATCTTGGTCATCGCGCCGGCAAACGGCTTGAAGTCGTTGGTCTTCGTCTGGTCCACCAGAATGTTGCGATCGGCGAGGAACAGGATGCGCTTCGCCGCGCGCGCCTTCCACAGCCGCCAGATGATCTGGAACGCCGTATAGGTCTTACCGGTGCCTGTCGCCATCACCAGCAGGATCCGCGGCTGCCCCTTCGTGACCGCCTCGATCGCGCGGTTCACCGCGTTCAGCTGGTAATAGCGCGCCGGCTTGCCGGGGTAGTAGTCTTGCGCATAAACCGGTTCCGCCTCCGGGGCAATGCCCTTCCACGCGAGATAGCGCTGCCACAGGTCCGCCGGCGACGGAAACTGGTCCATCGCGATCTCGCGCTCGAGCACGCCGTCGTGCAAGGTCTTGTCGTGCCAGACAAAGCCATCGCCGTTGCTCGAAAACGCAAACGGGACGTCGAGCATTTCGGCATAGGCGAGTGCCTGCTGGATGCCGTCGCGTACCGTATGGTGGTTGTCTTTCGCCTCCACGATCGCGAGCGGGATGCCCGGCTTCAGGTACAGCACGTAGTCCGCACGCCGGATGGTCTTCTCGTCGCGCGTCGCCTTGTTGCCGCGGACCACCACGCGGCCGCTGGTCAACGCGACTTCCTCGCGCAGTTGGGTTTGCAAGTCCCAGCCAGCCTCGACTAGCGCTGGCGAAATGAACTTGCTACAGATGTCCCGCTCAGAAAGCGATTTTTTGTCCATTGTCCGCCCATTCTCCGCCGGTCATTTAGCGTCGCCGCAATCGTACGACGCATTTTACTGGAACCTCAAGGAACCCCGCGTTTGCGCGCTCGCGGCGCGCCACGGCCGCCGTGAGCGCGACGTGGGAGTCTGAAATGGATAATTTGTTCGGCGCGGACAAGAATCACTCCCGCTTTGCAATCAGTTGCACCACGACCGCCGTTTGAGCATCTCATGGCGCAGCAGTGACAGGGGGCGAAACGCGCGCCGGTCCGGATCCCCGAGAATCCAGTCGAAGTAGACGGCATGCCGACCGACGAAGGAAGCGGGCCGCGATGGCTGAGATCATGGGGATCAGAGACGGGAACGTGAAGTGCGGGACCCAATTCGACAGCGCCGTTGGGCCGAGCTCTTTGGGTGCCACCTTCGGTTGCAATTGATTGCATCCGGGAGGCGCGTTCGTTGATTGCAGCGAGGCTGAGTTCATTCGCGCTGCACCTATGCCCGCCATTCCCCGTAGATAACTACATGTAGAAACCGTACCGAATCTGCGGCATTTCACTGTCTTCGAGGTATTTCATGATCTCCCCGACTTTCCGCGCGCAACCGAGCGTGACCGGGTATTTCCCATCGAACTGCGTATTGTTCCAGTTCATCTTGGTCAGTCCGAGTATCTCCTTCGCGATGAAGGAAGGGGACTCCTCGGAGCGGACGATTCGCAACTCGATGGGCTGCGGGATATAGAGTCCAGTGTAGGTCTGGTAATACCAGACGGAGCCCCGCGTGTAGAAAATGTGCCGCTGGTCATCCAGGCCCATCCGGGTGCCGCGGTAGGGCGGATAGTTCCCTTCGCGGAACAGGCGCAGCCTGGAATCGATGACGGTCACCAGGTCGAGGGTATCGATTCGCAGATCCTTCGCAGCCCCTGCGAGACCGTCCACTTCGTCCGCGGAGAAGTTCGACGACTTGTGTACCACGATCCGAGCGGGATAATTGCGTAGGGCAACCCGATACTCGGTCATCGCCGCCGTCAGCAGGTCGTAGGCCTGATTGGCAGTGAGGTGGGGGACGCGGTCATCGCGGGTCATGTCCACCGGCGTTCCACGTAAGATGAGTCCGTTACCGAGCTCGTCGAAGATCTGGGCAAGGCTGGTATTGAGAATCTGCCGGTCCCGGCTGCGGTAGAACGCAATACCCACCGCGCATGAACTGGGCCGACTGGGTTCCGGTTTCAGCTTCCACGGCACACGTGGCCCGGCCTTGTAATAGAGTGCCGTGCAAAAATTCCAGGCCTTGGTCGCATCATCCTGCTGGCCCGAGCTATTACTTTCGAGTGAGACCGCGCGCACGAGTTGCAAAGGCTTGCCGAGGTGCATCGCGCGAGCTTTGAGTGCACGTCGGAAGTTCAGCTCAGCCGCTACCTCCACACTCGCTTCCAGGCTCTCCTCCAGCGGTCCGAACTCTTCTGTCGAGATGACCTTGTAGAGATTCTCGGGGACAACACAGACGACAACATCCACCGGTCGATTCTGTGTCAGGAACTTGATGTGCTCGTAGTACAGCTCGATGGCCTTGGTGATGCGGTCCCGCCGGTCAGCGATCGCGATAATTTCGTCGACTTCGCTCTTCTTCAGCGAGCGTGCCAGATCCTGACCAAACGCGAACTTCGCAGCGAATCCGGAACCCGCGTTGAACCCTGGGAACGCTACGCGAAGATTGGGCTGCCGCGCGTTCGGCGGCGCGTCTATTTCGCCGGCGCAGCGCACCACCCAACGCTCGAAAGCCTCATTACACGTTGCGGTGCCCACACTGCCGACAATGACGTCCGAGCGCCTTGTCTCCATGGTTTGATCGAAGACGCCATAGGCCGTAATCCCACGCCGCGGGCAGATATGTTCACCGCCTGCAAACTGCAGACGGGGTTCCGGGATGTGCTCAAGCTTCATGGCGTATCAAAGAGGCCGCGGATGGGGGAGTCGTCATCGTCGTCCAATGGGTCACGAAGGGGCAGCCATGCTTCGTCGTTTAGCACCGGATGGTTGGCAAACGAAACACTTTGGCCGAATGAGAGAAAGGACGACGGCCCTTTCGCCGACGCGAACAGGTCCTCCCCATCCAGCGCGTTGAGCCACGCGGTCAGGAAGCGAAAGTGGTCCGATACCGTCCGGTTGACTTCCCGTCTTTTGAGCCACGTGATGCTCTGATCGGCATAGGCAGACCGCCGGTAGTCATCGCCATAGCTGAAATACCAATCCGGGGTGAGCGCCGCGTACCATGCCTCGTCATTGAGCACAAAGTCAGCCGAGAACGCAAAGTGCTTGCACAGGAGGGCCTTGTTCGGATCATTCTTGTTCAGCTTCCGTTCATAGACCCGACGTGTCGAGGTGCGCTGTCCGATCCAGCTCTCTTCACGAACAAACGCCCCATCATTCAACGGGACAAAGATGAACAGTCCGTCTTTGTGCATCCACCGGACACCGTGCTTGAACAGTTTCTCCTGAAGAGTAAAGCGAAGCAGCGACTTGAAAACCCGCTCTTGATCCTCGCTTACACGATAAAACTCGCGCGGCAGCAACGGGGTGACCGTACCCAGGTCAATCAATTTGGCAAACGGTCCCTGACTCTCATCGAGAGGATGAAACGTGATCAGTTGCTGGCCACGTACCACATAGCCTGACGGCACGCGCAGGTTCATGCTATTCAGAAGCTCGCGCACTTGACTCCGCTCGTTGCGATGGCGGTTTGACTGCGCCCCGTCGAGGTCAGACCGCAAATCGCCGACGTACAGGGTTCCGGGGAAATAGACCTCGACGAGATTGAGATTCACGCGCTCACATGGCGTGGACGGCGGATCGAAATCCTCATCAGCCAGTCCGCCCGCGGTGCCACCGCGCATATAGGTCCGCACAACTTCGAGCGCTGCGGCGAGCTGCTTCGGGTCAACTTCCGCCGCCTTCGCGCAAACGTCCCGAAAATCCCAAATGTCGTCGGTTCCCCGGAGCTGGATTCGCCCCTGCCCGACGCGGTCGAGTGCATCCTGTGAATAGCTGGACTGTCGACGGGTGAGCACATACATGACCAAGCGGTCATACTTCCGATCGAGGCCGTGATTCAGGCAGGTCTCGATGGTGCTCTTCACCTTGTCGAGCGAGGCGGTTCCGGTCACCTGAATCGCGATGCTCGCGTCGCCATCGGCCAGATCGATACCGGGAAAGTTGGCCCGTTCTTCGCTGTTGAGATTGCGCAATCCGCGCCAACCGTACAGTTCGCGCAACACGCCCAGAACCAAGTTCTCCGATACCTTGTTGATGTCATAGTGTTGCATCGCGGACGACGCCTCGACCTGCGTCGACAGTTGCGTCATCAACTCTCTAAATTCGTTCAGAAGGTCGAGATGCTTCAAGCTGGCCTCGGGTGCCCGGATTCGGATCAAAAACGGCTATTCGTGCGTGGGCATTGCCGCCAATGCTAATCCAGATTGTAGGATCCATGGCAGATTTCCCGCAGTCGGCTGCAATTGATTGCAAGACGGGTACGGATGCGCCAGCACAAAAATGCGCTGGGGTGACGATTCGTTTCGGCGACCGGTTGAGTTGGAACGCGTGCTGATGGAGGTACAACGGCTCGTAGTGAAGTCGTCGAACTGACGGACTGACTCCCTGTCTCCGCGGTGAATATAATTGAATTGCGCGATGTGGTGCTGGATGTTGAAGGTACCGCGTAGCGCGGCCTGCCAGCATGGAAGACGTCTGTGTACCCCTTCGACACGATGGCAAAGTGCAATTGATTGCAACTGTCGGCCACGCTCTCGGCGGCGGTTCCGCTTACAGCACGCTCGCCGCGTTCTGGTCGAACAGGCTGGCATCGCGGATGTACCGTGCGATCATCTCGAGCGAGCGGTGCCCGGTCTGTTGCTGGATCTTGTAAGACGGGATGCCGGCCCGCGCGGCACTGGTGACGAGGCCTGCTCGCAGGCTATGCGCGGACAACGCGGACGGATCGAGTCCCGCGGCCAGGGCGCGCGCCTTGACGATGAGCGTCACCGACTGGGCACTCAGGCGGTCGCCGCGTAGTACGCCACTCTTGTCGATGCCGCGAAACACCGCACCCTCATGCAGGTGCGCGTGCTCGATCCATTGGGCTATGGCCGTCACCGGACAGGCACCGGGGTGCCCGAATGGCACGCCGATTTTTCGACCCACTCCCGCTTGATCGGTCTTGCTTCGGCGCAGCGTCAGCACCATGCCTTGGTCGACAAAGGCGAGGTCGCGCACGTCCAGTGCGACCAGTTCCGACCGGCGCAGCGCGGCCGCAAAGCCCGTGAGGATCAGCGCACGATCCCGCTGGCTCTTGAGGTCGGTGCCGACGGGGAGCAGCGTGAGCAGCTCGTCAGTCAGCAGCGGCGCGGCCTGTCGCTGGGGGCCGCCATGTTGGCGCCGGATGCCACGCAGCACGGTGCGGACCAGGTCGCTCCGGGCGGGATCGGCGAATCCCCGGCTCAGATGGGCCCGGCTGATGCCGACGAGCCTGCGGGCGATCGTATGCGGGGAGAGGGTCGGGGCGCGATCCACGAGGTACGCGGCGAGGACCGTTGGCGTGCAGGGGAGGGTGCCGCCCCAGTGAAGGAAGTCCGTGAGGTCGCCCCTGTACGCTCTGCGGGTATTGTCGGAGATGGCAGCGGCGACATAGGAGCCAACGGTGCCCGGCAGAGTATCGGCGGGCCATTCCTTGACCAGAGCAGCGGGTGCGGCAGGACACCGGCCGAATGGCAGGAGTTCAGCGAGTTCCACGTGAGGGTCCCTTTTTTGCGCGACGGTACAGGAAATGGGTCACGAGATTCAGCAGGATTTCTCGCGGCACGCCTTCCGGGTACGACGCGCACGCCAAGGTATCCGCGCGCCAATGGATACATGACAGGCACTTCGGGATCACCGTCTCGTACTGGACGTCGTCCCAGCGGGTGGTCGATTCAACCTCGATGCGGTGCTCCATTCTGTTGCTCCTTTCATGGTTGGGCTGGCGGGGTGGACCGGCGGCCTGGCGTTCTGGGACGTGACTGGCGTTGTACTGGCGCCCTCGTTAGGTAGCGATAAGTGGGTGTTATCGCTAGTAAAACGCGGGTGTGATGCGGGCTCATGCCAAGGCCTTCTCCCGCAGCGCGTTCAGGGCCTCCCGCGCGTCGAGCAACAACGCGGTCAACTCGGCGGCGGCGTCCGGCCGCAGGCCGACGCTGGCAAAGAACGCCTCCTCAAATCGCCGACGCAACTCCTCGCGGCCGACGAAGATCAGCTCGCGGTCGAGCCGGGCGCCTTCGCTGACGAATGTGGCGCAGCCGAGGGCGGCGACCGGATCGACGCCGGGGTGGGCGCGGAAAAAGCAACGCAACGCGACCGACTCCGCGAGCAGGGCGGCAAAACAGCGCTTGCCGACGCGCGTATGGCGGTCCAGTGCCGCATAGAGGATGCCGTGCCTTCCCGCGAAGCTAGTCGCCAAAGCACGAAGGACCGGGTGCTGCGCGCGCACGAGCGTGGCGACGACGGGCATCGGGACATTCATTGAGTCGGTCACGCCGTTGCCGGAGAGAAACAGCATCCGCTCGATAGTCGTCAGTTGCATCCGCTCGCAGGCCGCTCCCATCAGGTCGCGACGCGGTCCGGCGACCGTGCGCCAGATGCCGCCGCAGAAGTGGCGGTACCCGCAGATCTGCCGCAGGCAGGCCACGCGATGGGTCACGTCTGCTTGGGGCGCCGCGATGGCCTCCAGCAGCTGTGCATCGTCAAGCACGGACACCTGTTGCTCGAGCCTCGGCAACTCGGGCGAGAATTCAAGTGTTGCGATGGCGTCGCAGAGCGCACGGCTCTTGGTGGCCTCGCAGAGCCGGCGGACAAGGTAGCCGGCGACGCGGATGCTGCCGAAGCGCCGATGGAGCGCGGTGCGGCGGAACAGCTGCAGCACCGCGAGGCAGCACTCATGGCTTCCCGCGCCCACATCCTCATAGGCGACCACGGGAAGCCGTCGCCAGAGATATGGTTCGTCGACCTGGAGCAATCTCGCCACCGTCGCCAGCGCCACCTCCGTCAGGCCCAGGCGAATCGCCTTCTGCAGGTTGGAGGCGAGCATCCACCGATCGCGGACCTCCGGCGGGCGAAGGGCGCCGACGTCGAGCGGCGTTGACGCCATCTGTTCGAGGGCGGCGAACCACGCGGGAAGAGGGGATGGCGCGAGACTCATGTCGCGGAAGACAACGGCTGAAATTTGTTGGAATATAAATGAATCGTAGTCCTAATGTCATCAATGTAAAGCCTTGTGCCGGCGCATCTGCCGTATCGGCGGCAATCAATTGCAATGGAGGATGAAAATGCTGATCGGCGCATCGTGGCTCCTCGACGCCGAGTGCGCCGACAAGGAACGTCTTCAGCCACTGAGGCCATATGAAACCCGAGGCGGGTCGGGCCCGCGGCAATTTGTCGGCTCTTGGATTGTTTTATGCGGTGGGCGCCAATCCGGTTGCGGGACGGACGTCAATGTAGAATCGTCTACATCATTCTGTGGCTGTGGCGTGCAGTCCGCTACTGGCGTATTGGGCCAGCTATGTGTTCGCTTCCCGAAGTGGGGATTGGTGCGCCGTTGTGTGGTCCGGTGGCGAAAGGTCGCTAGTCGCAGGTGTCTTCGTTGTGGTTGCCGGTGTGCTGCGGGAGCCGTAAGCGTTGGTCACGGTCGACGACAGATCTCGGATGTCCGCTGCGATAATGCGACCGAGCGTCGCGTCTTCGTCCCATCCAGTCGTTTGCGCACGAGGCGCAGATTCATCGATGTGCCGGAACGCCGAGGTCGCCCACGTGACCTCTAGTAAGATCGCCAATCAATGCGCTGGGCAATCGATGAATAAGAACGCCTACTTGGACGACAGAATCGTCACCGCATTTGTGACCTACGTGGCTCGAATGCTGGCCGGGGAGATTGCCGTCGACGGAATCTGGCCGGGCTTCGAGGCGAAGTTTGGGGCTGTACCGGACAAGACACTCGAGCAGCTGTTCCGAAGGTACTCGTGGCGGAAGACGAGCTTTGCGACGACTACCCGGGAGCTTCGTCCGCTTCGCCGCGCCTTGCGCGGTGCGCTTCGAGGCCCCGCGAATCTGACGGCAGACATGCTGCGTGCCCGCTTGATACCGATCATGCGCTGGGGCATGGGTAGCGCGCGGGCGTATGACAAGTGGGCTCGTGACCAAGGCGAACAGCTTACCGCGTTGTTCGTCGATGGCGTCGCCGCCCTGAATTCAGACACTCCGGATCTTGCGGTCTTCAAATGGGCCAAGATGAACTCCGGGTTCACGAAGCCTTTCAGTCAAGCCGCCGACTACAGCATCATGCTCGATGGCCGGGTCGGCGCAGCCCTGTGTTTGCTCGTGCGGCAGTTCCTGAACTGCCGTCCGGAGTTTGCCGAGAATGGTGTGCCGGAAGTCCTCGCGTTTCGTTGGGGCGAGCAACGGCCGTGGCCTGGCCGGCCTCCGGTCCCGCGGGATCCCTCTGGCGATGGGTGGAAATTTGGACGGCTCGCGAGTGCGGGAAGTCGCCGTTGGGCGGAACTGAATATTCGGGCAAATTGGATCATCCGGGCCGCGCGTGATCAGGCCAAGGCGAGATGGTGCCGTGGTCTCTATGGCCTGCGGCACATCGAGGCAGCGCTTTTCATGCTGGGTTACCGGATCGATTCGTCGACAGGGGACTATAGCAACCGTTTGGAGCCCCCGACCGGTGTGGCTGTCGGATCAACGTGCAGGGACAGGCGTGCTATCCGCGTACAGAGCAGTTTCGAGGATGCGCATGCCGCTCTTTCGCGGCTCCCTGGTGCGACGGTCGCGCTTCGCACGCGACGGGGCACACGATTTACCGCGACAGCAAGGATCCGACGTGACGGTAGCCCGGAGATCATGTTCAGTCACGGCAATCTCGTGCAGCCCGCAGACTGGGGTTATGCCTCCAACTCGTACGGGAGGGCGGGACAACGCATCGGGCAATACGTCACACAGCTTGACGCGTGGGCCGCATCACTGATGCAGCAGTAAGTGCGCCGCGAATCGGCTGTCCGGACGGCTGCGCGTCGCGCGGGGCGTTCAGACCGACGGCGCGTAGAAGTAGATCGGCGTCAGCGGAAGCATCCCCTTGTCGTCCTCGGCGAGCTGCGGGTAAAACTGCTGCCACAACGCGATGAGCCGATCCAAATCGATCAACTCGACGTGCGCGTGTGAGCTGCGGGCCGTGGCTTTGGCCTCGGGCGTGAACCCACCCGAAGCCACGAAGATGCCGACATCACCATCTTTCTGGAGCAACCCCATCAGCTCGCGGATTTCCTGGACTCTCGCTGCTGTCTCGATCTTGTGCTTGACCTGTACCTTGATTCGCGGGGAGACCGTGCCGAGCGGATCTCGATACGCAATGATGTCGACGCCGCCATCTTTGCCGGCGGGTGCCACGAACGGCGTAAAGTAGCCCATCCCGCGCAACAGGGCTGCGACAAGATCCTGGAATTCGTAGGGATTTTTCAGCGAAATCTGCTTCTTCAATCCCTCGGTCGCGAACTGCTCCATTTCGTGAATGGCCGCTTCCTGCGCCTGTTCGCCAACCTCGGTCACCTCTTCGCCGTTCTTTGGCTCGGTGGTCGGTTGATTCTTCTCGCGCCACACGCGATAGGCCTCCACGGCTGCGTTCAGGAGGCCCACCTCACCGAGCGTGAGCGCTTGCTCCCCTTCGTTCGTCAAGTACCAGACGCCCTTCTTCTTGAGAAGAAAGCCCGCCTTGATGCAGTCGATGCTGAAGAAATGCAGGATCGATTGCCATCGAACGTAACCCGTTTTCTCGTAGGTTTGGGTGGCCCAGTCGTCGAGCGATACTCGTCTTTCGATTTCCGCGATGACGTCCCGACCGGCGAGTTCACCGCCACGCTCCTGCAAGATTTGAAAGGCGGAAAAGAGGACTTTGGCAGCGAGTTCGCGGGAGCGAGAGAGCTTGGTTGCCATGTTCGTTCGTCTCCGAGGGCCGACAGCGCATTATTGCAATTCGCAGGGCCCAGTCAACACAGGTAGTCGGTCTCGGACGGCAGTAGGCAGACGAGTATCGTTGATCGACCGCGTTGACATGCTGCACCCGAGTGGCGATTCGTTGCAAGTGTCGAATGGGCGGTGTACCACGAATTCGAATCGACGCCGGACGACGGGCCCCGGCGTCCCGTGCAATTAATTGCAATCGGTCTTCAGACTCGAGTGATACGGCATGGGGCGGCAATCGGCCATCAAGCGTTTTTCGCCTGGGTAGTGGGTCCAACATTCGGTGGGCGGCTTTGCTCAGTTTCCGGTCGCGCGCGTGCTGATGATGCATGTCGCGTCATCGGCCGAATTGGACGATCGGTTCGTTACGGAAGCGCCGTCCTCGACAGCCTGCTTTTGGGTCACTCGACCAGATACAGGCACAAGCAGCCAGATTGGCTTTCATGGGGAGAACGCTTCGATGATCGCTTGTCCATGTGCTTCGATGTGACTGCCGAATCGATGCCATGTTCCGAGCCACTCTCTGTAGCTCGCGGAATGAAACGTCACGGCATCTCCTGAGACCGCTTCGGCAAAGCTGGCAATTTCGTCTCGGTGCCGGGTGAAATTGTCCGACGCGATAGCATGGCCACCTCGCGCCAAAGGTTCGGCAAAAAGATAGAACAGGGCTGGTGCCCGGTTCCGACGCCTGCCTTCGGTTACCAAGCCAAATGCGTGTTTAACCAGTTGTGCGGCATCGAGGTGAACAAACATTGCGTCCCCGGAGCGCAGTCGGTCGCGCATTTTTTCAAAACCCTTCATATTCTCCCCCCACGCCGGGCGGTCATAGGCGGCCGACAGGCTGACGACTTTTGCGTCCCGGAAGGGCTCAAAGCGCTTGCTTTCGATTCCGACGAGGCTTCTCGGTGTCTGCACTACGGCGTCGAGCCAGGGATGCTTCCCACCGGTCCAAGGAAAGCGCGCACAGAACTCGACGTCTACTAATTCCGGAACTCCAACGTCCTCGAGACCGTTCAGAGGCGGCAGTTGATGGGGGCGCTCGATGAACCAGCCAAAGCAATTGACCGCGAGTGCTGCTGAGCTTTCGGGGCTCGAAAACTTGCCGGATTCGATCTCTTTGCCAGGAGCGTTCGCGAGGCGGTCAACCACATGGTCGACGGGAATTCCGGGTAGAAATAATTGACCGCTCACTCGTTGTTCTCTATCAGGTTGACGAAGGTCGCTGGCGATGCCATGCAAGGAATCTGGCTCGATGCCGCCAACGATTGCAATCAATTGCAACTCAGGATGTTGCTTGTCAGTTGGAAGGCGCTCGGGCTTCTACACATGGAAGCAGTAAAAAGTCCCAATCTTCAACGAATGTGAAGACCGAAAAGGGCGATGTGCGGTGGAGACCAAGGCGCAGATTGCCACTATTTTTGCGTCACGACCGAGGTCGGAGGATCTTCATCGATGGGTCATGCGGATGTAGAACGGTCTACAGCTATGCGTGTCGATCGCCTGCGAAGCCTTCTGGATCGCAGTTACCGTGTCTGGTCAATTCATTGCTAACTACCAAAGCCAGCGAATCGATCCTAGGTGAAGGAGCCGTACGGCCGAGTGCAGCGGCGCCAGCATTGAGGCTCACAAGCCTCTTACCCTCTTGAGCCAATCCATTCCCCGCTGTCCTGCCCAGTGGGTGAGGCACTCGTCAGGCAGCATGTGCCCCCACACGGTATCAGCCATGTCGGGATCCCGTATGTAGGCCTTCGCACCACTGGTCAGGTGCGCATCGCCGAAATAGAAGCTCGCGACACCACTGACGAAGAAGTCGCTAAATCCAGTATAGCCACCGAAGCCATTCCGTGCGTCGACCTGGCCACAGGCGTACGAGATGCCAATATAGACATCGCGAAACTGCGCCGATTGCGGATCCTTTAGGGAGGCGGCAACCATTGCTTCGACCTCGGCGATTTGATGTTGCTTCTCTCTCTCGCCCTCGGCCGCAGATGCGCGCGTCTCTTCTGCTGCTTTTTCGGCGGCGGCCCGCTCCTGGCTAGCGTGCGTATAGTGCCAGTCGTGAACGTACCCGTATTGCACGCAGACGCCAACGATCACCGCCACTACCGTGACGATGCACGCCCTTTTCGTGTCGGTCAGGATCGGTACTCTTTGGCCGCTCATTCGTGGGTCCCCTTTCTGCCTGCCTATTTTCAGTGCCGCACAAATGGGTGAGCGGCCAGCGTGCAATTGATTGCACAGACTGCTCTGGGCGGAATGCTGGCCGACACGTGCAGCAAGCAGCTCCTCCAAGATAGCCAATTTTTGCCCAAAATATTGTGAGGACAATCCCTTGCCTCGCCCGTAACGTCGTCCCTCTAAAGGGGGGCGGATGGAGCCGGAAGTGGCATTGGGCGAAGTTTTGCGGGCACTGCGAAAGCGGAAGGGCCTCTCGCAGGAGGCGCTCGCCCATGCCGCCGAGATGGAGCGGAACTACGTATCTCTGATCGAGCTGGGCAGGCATAGCGCGAGCATTCGGATTCTGTTCAAGCTCTGTGCCGTGCTCGAGTTGCGTCCGTCTGAACTCTTCGTGCTTGTTGAGCAACGAATGGCTGGCCACCGGAAGGCGGCAGACGATCGCTGAGTACGATTATCTTCGTGCGACGGACCGACGCCCCCCACGCGGAGTTCCGGTGCGTCGCATTCCTTCGACGAGCCGAAGTTATCCCGTCGTGTACTGCAATCAAGTGCACTGATCGCTTGTCGCCGACGTCGGTGGCGTATGTCACATGGCTCGCCAAAGATGCTTGCTTCGAGGTTTCATTGATTTTTTCGAGGTTGCGGTACAAACCGAGATGCCGGAGGGTAACCGACGGTCTGAGGTCGTCGTTAGAGAGAATCATGGCTCGTCTTGTGGTTGCGTTGAGCCGACGACTGCTCCGAGTTATGGCGGCGTTCGTGGATCGCGATCTTGGCGATCTTTGGCGGTTATTCGGTTTGCGCCGACGATTCCAACAGAAGAGCCCATGCAATGAAAGCATCAAAGTGCTTTTTCTTGGCTAGGAAACTGATAGAGGGATGGGCAGGTGTATATGTGTAATGCCAACATTCATACCTGAGGTCGTCCCACATGGACGATAGCATTGCTAAGATCGCTTCTAGACTGTCGTCCGGAAAGTGAGGTCTTGCATAATATTCGATGCGCTCAAGACACGAGCATTCGTCATCAGCAAGCAGTTGACGGTCGGTTGTGTGATAACTCCGCGTCTTGTACTGATACTTGTGTTGGGTGAGCAACTGCAGTAGCGCATCCATATCGTGATGCTGCGCTAGGCGCTTATAGTGTACCCACTCCAGCCCTAAACTTGACAGATTGACGGACTGCGCTGGTGCGGAATTCTTCGTAACTAGTTCCGTAGTCTCTCCATTTTCTTCCTTCCCTGCAGAGATTGATTTCTCTGAGCATATGCTCCCTGTGCCGTCAGGCACGGTTTGTATAAGTTGTTCTTCTTCTTTTTCCCTTCCTTCCTGTTTCTGTTTATGATTGCGGGCATTCCCATCTGTATGCAGACAGGAAAATTCCCATCCAAGAACCATTCGCAATAACTCTTCCTTGCTCGGATACGATGACAGGCCTGCTGACCCACCAGCAATTGCGAGTCGCCAGTGCATCACAGTCTTGTCTTTGTAAATGGCCAGCTTGCCGAAATACTTCATACGCTTGGCTTCAAGTAATTCCCACTTCTCTAGTTTGCTGCGCGCTCCACGCAGCTCGTCAGGAGTCAAACGGCATTCCGCGGCCAGACGATCGTGATCCTTTACCCACCAGTGAGAACCGTTGCGGTACGTATCAAGCCGCGGTTTGCCATGCTTATCAATCTGATACCGGAACAACAAGTTCGCTAGCACACATGCTGCTTTGTAATTGCCTCGGCAAACCTCTATCTGTGCCTGATTCGGTGATACGAAAAACTCTACACTCCTTTCTTTTTTGCCGAATCCGACCGAGCGCACCTGCGGTGGTCTGGTATTAATTAGTGTGAGCTTGGCGTGTTCGCTGGATATAGCGGTTTCAGGTGCAGGAAATCCGACATTCAGATCCGAAGAGAAAGAGAGCTTCATGACGCGCCTTCCAATTGGATGGTTTTGAAAAACCTGGAATGGCGCATATAATAGAGTGCGTCCATCCAGGTAGACTCCGCTACCAAGGACACTTAGCCCGAATCGTTCGTCGGCGATTCGGGCCTTGTTTCTTGTTCGGTTGCTCAGTGCAATTGATTGCAACTACGTCGGGCGGCGACCCGGCTGATTTGTTGTTTGCAAGGCTGCAAGTCGATCCGAGCCGCATGTCCGCAACGGGCAAGCAGGCGGCCGTCGGGATGTCGCGTCTATCCGAGGGCATCCGAACATTTCCTGCAACTGAATGCACTGCCAGCGGCGCTCGCTATTCGATGCACATGGCTGGCAATTTCTCACAGGTGACGAGCGCGCAGTCTTGGGCCGCAGACTATCGGCATGGCTCATTGCTTGATCCTTGCAGAAAATCCCTGACCGTCGACGTCTTCCAATAGGGCCGCGGATCGTGCCCGTCGGGTTTAGGAACGCGTCCGAGCTTCAATCTCGCGTAGAAGGCTGAATGCGAGAGATCGCCGAGCAGTGCCTGGAAATGTGCGACTCGAATGAAGCCTGGCTCGTGTAGCGAAATCTGCGGGGCCTTCGGTTTCGTATGGCCCGATTTCCTCTTCTCACTTTTTTTGTTGCTATCGTTAGCATTGCAAATTATTGCTGACATTTTATTCGGCCTCCCTGAGGGCAAGGGCATACCCCCCGCCCGGTTCACAATAAACCGGCGACCGAAATCTCGTTTGGGAGAGCCCGAGCGCCGACGTGCTTGATTGCCCATTGCGGGCAGATCCGTTGAAGCCTCACGGCCCCTAGCACTCCATTGCTCGGATTTGGATGACACGGGACAATCGTAGCGTGCGCCGCGAAGCCATGCAAGTTAGGGGCGAGAAGCGACGCTTGTTACGACCGTGCTGACGAGGTCCCGCCGGGATCGCGGCCTGATTTGGTTTGAGGCGGTCTCTCGCAGGCCAGATCAATCGACGTCATCTGTGCATCGGTTCACAGATCCACCGTTCCGCCCCCTTGCGGTACGATTGGAAAACTAGGCTCTCGCCGCCAGGCACCAAATCGCTTGCCAGCAAACTTCGATTGCATGCCGCCAAGCAACCCATTGCCTGTCAGCAAGCAACCATATGCAGAGAGTCCTGTCGTTTCACTGTCGACACCCTCGGCGTGGGTCTGCACGGCAAAGCCTCACACCCTTTTGCAATCAATTGCAACGAGGCGCACCCGCGCGCCGCGACAACGTTCGCCCTGGTTAGCCGAGGCGTTGATAGCGCTGCGCCTCGTTGAGGCTAGAGTTCCCACATGCATTGTTCACGCGGCGCCGCATGAATACATGCAGTCAATGAGATTTGAAATCGGTTCCAAATGGCTGCGTGCAAAAGGGCATCGGGCTTAGAAGCAGGGGAACAAACCCGTCTGTTAGGACTGCACATCCATGATTCGAGGCGGATAGCTGTTGGCTGCCGCGAGCGAAGGAAATTCTCCACAAAACATTGGTGATGGCGCCGCGGATGAGGGGTGTGGCTGGTGCAGTCGAATGTGTCGCAGCCTCCCTGTCGGTGAGGCGATGGAACTGGGGAAGTGTATCCGGTTGATTGTGACGCTCATCCTCGTTCTCGTGGTCAAAGAGCGAGGCTCGCATCATGCCCCGCCGATTAAATAAGTTTGGCGGAGGAATCGGTCGGAGACCTCGGACGCCGGCGTGCGAGCTGCCTGGTGCGGACAGCATCCGTGAGAACTTTCGCCCTCTCGCACTCCATTGCGTCGGATAGCCTAAACATAGTCCAAGACCAAAGGGGTTGCCAACGTTATGGGCGGGAGTCATATCAGTCCTTGGATACGGGCTCGCGCGACGTCGCGCCAACGCCAGCTGCCCCGTGGATTTCAGTGCGTTCAGGCCTACCTTGCGTCGGCGATTGCGGGTCGGCTACGATGTCGGCCGAACACAGTCGAGGGACAACGGCCTGTGATACGGGGAAACGGGATGACCAGAAACGGGAAAGTCACGAAGCACAAACAGCTCATCAGCGCATTCATCCGAGATACGTTGGGGCTGAGCCTCACGAACACTGTTTGGTCGTGGGACGCATACGGTGATGACGGCGTGGTGGTGATGAAGCTGTGGCAGAAAGACCGCGAGACGTTACCGGACGGAACCGAACGAATCGGCGTCTGGGATCCGGTCGGTGACGAAGAGGTGAAACACGCAGTCAAGGAGCGATTGAACAACCTCAAGCGGATGAAAGCTGGTGGTTTGACCTATGCGCTCATTCGAGGTTATCCAGACTCGTACAAAACGGATTCGGGGGTCTACGAGAACGACAGGCTGTACAAATTACGGAGCGACGTTGAAGTTGACGCCACCGGCAGGGAATACGCCGTCGTTGAGCGCGTCGTGACGATCGAGGAGTTTGTCAACAGGGGCGCCACTGCCATCACCGCCGCAGACTTTACTGCTCTCCTCGCCTCCCTGGGCGTGCCATGCGTCATCACGAAGAACCACCATCCCGAATCCGAGAAGAACTACCGGTCGCGCCCCCGCCACCCGGGCGATATGCTCGACGGGTACTGGATGGGGCAGCCGGGCCGTGTCGTGCCCGGTGCGAGTTTCGCAATCCACTTGGTCGAACGGAACAAGGAACTGTGGCTCGGTGATTACCTCGGCACGATCGATGAAGGCGAAGGCCGCTTCTCGCTGATCATCGGAGACGCGCAGCGATTTCACATCGCTGACCTCGACTTCGATAACCCTGTGCAGAAGCGCCTGAGGGACGTGCTAAAGCAGCCTGGCGCGGTCACCTACTCGTACGTCGAACCGGAGAATTGGGAGGGCGCAGTGGACCTCGATATCGCAGTGGAGGCGCTGCCCGAAGGGCCGGCATACAAGGTGGCTCAGATCAAGCAACGTTTGCACCAGCGCGCGTTCCGCGCCGCGGTGTTTGCCCAACATGGGAAGAAGTGCGTGGTTACCGGTTGTGACGTCGAGGAGCTGCTGGAGGCGGCGCATCTCGACGGCTGCAATTGGCAAGCGGGTGACAACACCGCTGCGGACGGAATTCCGCTGCGCGTCGACATCCATCGCGCGTACGACAGGGGGCTGCTCAAACTTGACGAGAACTTCCAGATTGTCGACCTTGCTCCAGCTCTCGAAGGGCAATACAAGCAGTACTGGCGCGCGTGAAAGCTGGGCCGCCGAATTGGCGGTATCGCGACACCGCCGTCGAGTTCCGTCTGTACTCAGCTCCGCCCGACCAGGAGAATTAGTCGGATCTCGGTGGCCGCCGGCGCTATGAAGCTGCGCCAAAGAAATTGACTCTCTCGACAGAAGCTTACCGACGAGTACTGATGGGTGCACAGAGAGCATGTCAATAACGAGGAAGATGTGGGGGCAACAATGGGGGCAACCATGCCAGATCAGACATCCAGATCTCGCATCTGCGGGCCCTGCAGCTAATTGTTCGATCCTCCTCCGCTCCACCAACAATTCCAGTAAAAACGACGCACTACGTCTCGCGATGTAGTGCGTTGTTTTGCATTTGGACGCAGGTTTTGGCCACACCATGTGGGCCATATTTGCCCTGCGCCGCGTGCATGACATTGCAGCGAAGTGCGGGCGCAATCGTTGGGAATCGCGCTGAAGACGTATAGAACGGCTACGAGACGAAAGAAAAGGCGAGGGGTCTGGCAAACTGCACCTCGTCGACAAAGCGCGGGGCCGCAGCCCCGCCATAAGCGCATTGGTGCGTAAGCCAGAAGGGGCAGCATAGCCTGGAGAACGGGGTGAACATGGGCAACCCCGTCGGACAAATCCTCGTTGCTAATTCGGGCAAGTAGCGATAAGCGTAAAGTCTTCGCACATCCAGGCAAGCCACGGAACCGCCGGCTCATCCGAACTTGAATGGTCATCCCGCAGCCGGGATCGGAGCGGTCCGCCCACGACATCTCTGCCACCGTAGAGCAACTTTCCAGCTACCTTCACAACACTCCCGCAAGCATCCGCAGCGATGCCGCCCGCAGTCCGCGGTCGCGTCCCTCATTTGGCGCCTGTAAACACCAAACGGCTGCTTGGCCGGCTCGAGGAGGCCGACAGCTGGTTTGCCTCCCGTGTCGAAGCGATGGCACCGCGCGAAATGGTCCACCGAAACATGCTCGACTAAGGTTTCCAGCCCGTTTCATATTTGACCGTGATTCATCTTGGCCAGGCGCTTTTGACTGTAGAATCGCGCAAGAGAGCCCGTGTCACGTTGGTGACAATAAATAAGCAAGCAACGAAAAAAGTAATAAAGGGATGGAAATGGATGCGAAAGACATCGTGAGGGCGGTGCAAGGGGGGCTGCTTCAGCAAGGCCGTTTGCTGAAACTCGACACCCCGCTCGGGGATAGTGTGTTGCTCCCCCAACGCACTGTCGGCTGGTCCCGAATCGGCCGGCATTTCGACTTCACAATCGATGTTCTGTCAACGCGCAGCGACCTCAAGCTGAAAAAACTGATCGGGCAACCGATTACGCTGTGGATTCAGCAGGCTGACCAGTCCTACCTTCCCCGAAACGGTTATGTCTATGCCGTGCGAAGGCTGGGATCAGAAGGCGGGTTGACGAGTTATCAGATTTGTTTTGCGTCATGGATGCATTTCCTGAAGTTTCGCCGCGATCAGCGCATCTGGCAGGACAAACCCGTCGATGAAATCCTCAGGGACGTGTTCAACGCGCATTCGCCCGCGAAAGGCCGATTCGGTTTCGCGCTCTCAAAACCGCTCCCGCCAAGATCGTACTGTACGCAGTATGAGGACGATTGGAATTTCGTCCACCGGCTGATGGAAGAAGAAGGCCTGTTCAGCATCTGGAAACAGGCTGATGACGGCAAGTCCCACACGCTGACCATCACAGATCACCTGGATACGTGCGAGCCGCTCCCCGCGCGATCAGTTCAATTCTCGAGATACGGCGCCGACAGCGAGGTCGATGCGTTGGTTCACTGGTCCGGCTTGCGAACTCTCCATAGCGCCATCCTGACCACGCGCACATTCGACTATAAGCATCCGTCGCCGCTCGCCAATCCGAAGGGCACTCATATCCCGACGGTGTCGCAGGAGCTGCCGGAACAGTTGGAGATGTATGAGTACACCGGCCCCTATACTTATCTCGAGCAGGAACGGGGCGATCACCTCTCCAAGGTGCGCATGGAGGAATGGGAATCACGCGCAAAGCGGTTTTATGGTGCGGGCGGGTTGCGTGGCATCGACGCCGGGCGGTGGTTCGAGCTGACCGGCCACCCGGAACATGACCGCGAGCCTGGTGAGCGCAGCGAATTTGCCGTCATCGAAGTGGTCTGGCTGATCGAGAACAACCTGCCGGGATCGAGCCACCACGGCGATCTTCCACATAGTCTGACTGTGAGATTGGCCGAAGCGAAAGCAAACTTCGGAGCACAATCCTCCGGCGCCAGGCATTTTGATGGCTCAGAGGGCTTCTTCCTCGTCGAGCTCGAAGCGCAGCGCAAATCGGTGCCCTTCCGCAGCCCGTTCGAACATCGCAAGCCCGTCATGCAGATGCAGACGGCGACCGTGGTGGGTCCGCAAGGTCGACCCATCTATACCGACGAACTCGGCCGCGTCAAGGTGCAGTTCCACTGGGATCGGATCGGGCAGCGCGATGAGCGGAGCTCCTGTTGGGTCCGTGTGAGCCATCCGTGGGCGGGCCAGGGATTCGGGATGATCCATGTCCCTCGCATTGGTGACGAAGTTGTCGTGTCATTTCTGGATGGCGCGCCGGATCGTCCAATCATCACAGGGCGTGTGCCGAACGGCACCAACTTCGTGCAGTGGAAGCTCCCGGATAACCAGACGCTATCAGGTCTGCGTTCTCGTGACCTCGAGGGCACGGCGGCAAATCAGGTGGTGGCCGACGACACACCCGGGAAACTGCAGGTACAAGTTTCGAGCGACCACGAGCAGTCACGTCTTGTCGTCGGGTACAACACCCGCATTGACGGCAATGCGGGGCGGGCCGAAGCGCGCGGTACCGGCTGGGAGTTGGCAACGGATTCCTGGGGCGTATTGCGCGCCAATCGCGGCATGCTGGTGACGACCGAGGCGCGCGCGGGCGCGACCGCAGCGGCGAAAGACATGAGCGAGACTGTCGATCGACTCGGGAAAGCGCAGCAACTGCATGATGCGCTGACGAAGATCGCGCAGCAGAGCGAGGCACAGGATGCTGACGGTCATCAGGCCGACCTCGTCAACACAATTGCGGCACAGAACGAACAGATCCGCGGCTCAGGCGCGAGCGGCAGCAACACGTTCCCGGAGTTGTCGGAGCCGCACTTGGTGATCGACGGCAAGGCTGGCGTCGAGATCACGACGCCAGCGACCGTGCATGTGGCCTCCCAGCAGGCCGCGATCACGACGGAAGGCCATATTGGCATTGCCAGTGGCCGCAGCTTCTTCGCGACGGTGCGCGACACCCTTCGCCTGTTCGCGCAGACCGGCCCGATGCATCTGGTATCGGCGGCAGGCGACATCGTATTGAATGCGCTGACGAAGTCCATTGTGGCGCGGGCGCAGAAGCAGATCCTCCTGGAAAGCGAGGAGATCCTGCTGCGTGCGCACAAATTCCGCGTCGAGGTCAACGGCAGTTTCTTGAACATGGACGCGAGCGGCGTGATGAGCGGCACGACCGGCAAATTTACTGCATTCGCAGCCGCCCACGACCTGCCTGGCCCGAAGGACCAAATGGTCGATCTGTCGCCGAAGAAAATCTGCGTCGAATGCATGCTCAAGGCGGCGCGGGGCGGAGCAGCCCTCGTACCCCGTTAAACCGTAAGACCTATTCATGATGACCGACCGATTTCCCTTTTACGCGCGACGTACGATCCAGACCGTGGCCCTCGTTGCGCTGTGGGGTCTCGGCGGATGCAACAAGCATCCTGATGCCATGGCGCAACAACTCGACCTGTCGAACCTGTCGACGCACTACGACACGCTCGGCGCGAGTTCCCTGACGCTGAACTACACGCCTTGGTACATCCATCAGTGGGGCATCGAGGGGCCAGACGGATCAGGGGTGACTGGTGGTGGCCCTAATGTATGGCCGGCGGGAGCGGACGGCAAGCCATCGGGGGGTGGTAAGGAAACTTGCTGCAGTGACATCCCTGCAGCATGGCAGCCGGACCTGATGCTGACGGTGCGCTGGCTGGTTGACAAGAAGCAAGACGGTAAGACACCTGGGTATTGGTACAAGGCGGAAAACGTTCGGGTACCGAAATACGGCCGAGTCATGGGCGGTTTGTGGGCGGTGTTCCTGCCGGGTGACCGCGTCCGCATCATGGTGGCCGATGGCCAGAAAGGCGATGCCAACGATCCCGGCATACGCCCGCCGGACGATGATCCGTATATCGCGCACGGTGCGGTAGACGAGGAATGGAACCGACTATACCGTGCTACCGCTTTTGCCGCGACTCACGACTTGCCGGGTCCGAAGGACCAAATGGTCGATCTGTCGCCGAAGAAGATCTGTGCCGAATGCATGCTTAAGGCGGACCGGGGCGTAGCGGACCTGGTGTCCCGTTAAACCGTAGCCCCCTATTCACGATGACAGACCGACTACCCCGTTACGCGCGACGTACGATCCAGACCATTGCCCTTGTTGCCGTGTTTGGCCTCGGCGCATGCGACAAGCATCCTGGCCCCATGGCTCAACAATTCGACTTGTCGAATCTGCCGAAGCACTACGACACGATCGGCGCGAGTTCCCTGACGCTGAACTACACCCCTTGGTACATCCATCAGTGGGGGATGGAGGGGCCCGATGGGTCAGGGGTGGCTGGCGGCGGCCCCAATGTGTCGCCAGCGATGGCTGACGACAAGCCGTCCGGCGGCGGCGAAATGTGCTGCAGCAGCATCCCTTCAGTCTGGCAGCCGGATCTGATGCTGACGGTGCGCTGGCTGGTTGACAAGAAGCAAGACGGTAAGACACCTGGGTATTGGTACAAGGCGGAAAACGTTCGGATTCCGAAATACGGGCGAGTCATGGGCGGTTTGTGGGCAGTGTTCCTGCCGGGTGACCGCGTCCGCATCATGGTGGCCGATGGCCAGAAAGGCGATGCCAACGACCCCGGCATACGCCCGCCGGACAACGATCCGTATATCGCGCACGGTGCGGTAGACGAGGAATGGAACCGACTATACCGTGCTACTGCTTTTGCCGCGACTCACGACTTGCCGGGTCCGAAGGACCAAATGGTCGATCTGTCGCCGAAGAAGATTTGTGCCGAATGCATGCTTAAGGCGGACCGGGGCGGAGCGGCCCTGGTGTCCCGTTAAACCGTAGCCCCCTATTCACGATGACAGACCGACTTTCCCGTTACGCGCGACGTACGATCCAGACCATCGCCCTTGTTGCCGTGTTTGGCCTCGGCGCATGCGACAAGCATCCTGATGCCATGGCGCAACAACTCGACCTGTCGAATCTGCCGAAGCACTACGACACGATCGGCGCGAGTTCCCTGACGCTGAACTACACGCCTTGGTACATCCATCAGTGGGGGATGGAGGGACCCGATGGGTCAGGGGTGGCAGGTGGTGGCCCCAACGTGTCGCCCGCGATGGCTGACGACAAGCCGTCTGGCGGCGGTGGCGAGATGTGCTGCAGCAACATCCCCTCGGTCTGGCAGCCGGATCTGAGGCTGACGGTGCGTTGGCTGGTCTACCGGAAGCAAGATCACACGACAAATTGGTACAAGGCAGAAAACGTTCGGATACCGAAATATGGCCGAGTCATGGGCGGTGTGTGGGCGGTGTTCCTGCCGGGTGACCGCGTCCGCATCATGGTGGCCGATGGTCAGAGAGGCGACGCTAATGATCCAGGTATACGCCCTTTGGACAATGATCCGTACATCGCTCAGGGCGTGGTGGACCAAGAATGGAACAGGTTATACCGTGACGGAGGAAACGCGCAATGAGTCTCAAATGGGCCGACCTGATGCCTCAGGGGGGGCGTATTGTGGGCAGCGCCACGGCGTTGAGGAAGGGGCGCGCGCTGGTATGCGATGCGTTGATGTCCTGCCCCCAGACGCTTCACATCACGCTATTCTTTGACGGCACGAACAATAACGACTTGCCTACCAATCCGTTCAGGGACTCGCTTGTTCACACACACAGCAACGTCGCCCGACTCTTCAACGCGGCACTGGATAAAAACGAAGAAGGTGTGTTTCGTTTCTATATCCCAGGCGTCGGTACGCCGTTCAAAGAGATTGGCGAGCTGACCTATTCGACGGATGGTAAATCGATGGCAAAGGGTTTCGGCAACCGTTGTGTTTGGGGCTACACAAGGGTGCTGAATGCCATTTACAAGTCCATTGCTACGGACAAGACGCGATATCTGATTCCGGATGACAAAGCCAACGACATTTGCGCAGCAGTGGTCGATGGTCACAAACTCCCGCTGGTCGGCTACACGGATCGACTGGGCCTCGCCCACAAGCAGGCCGTCGATGAAGGACGGTATCCGCAGACGATCAAGCAAATCTGGATTAACGTGATCGGCTTCTCGCGGGGGGCGGCCTCCGCGCGGGTGTTCGTGAACAAGTTGATCAATGAGTGGGCGCCGCATGGGCGAATCGGCTACCAGACCGGCAAATATGCACTGAACTACAAGGTTAATTTCGTTGGCCTCTTCGATACGGTCGCGTCCGTTGGGCCGCCCGATTCGACGCGAGCAACTGTCGACATCGGCAAATTCGATGGGCACTTTGCATTCGCTAACGACGGTCGGCTCGATATACCAAAGGAGGTGCGATACTGCTATCACGCGTTCTCGGTACATGAGCAGCGGATGAGCTTTCCGGTTGACACGATCCGCAACGGGGACAGCTACGGTAGCGGTATTCGCGATGAAGTGGCCTATCCAGGCGTGCATTCTGACGTGGGTGGCGGTTACGCACCCAACGAACAAGGCAAAGGAGCAGCCACGTCGAGAGCGAATGACGACAGCCATAAGCTTAGCCAGATTCCACTGCACGATATGTACCTGAAGGCGGCCACATATGGTGTGCCCCTTCGCGGTGAGGACGATTTTGACCCACGGTCTCCGCTTGGAAAAGACTTCGCTCTCGCCCCGTCATTGATTGATGCGTTCAATGCGTGGCGCAAGACCGTCGATAATGTCAGCAGCGTAGAAGACGCGCTGAAGGCCGGACTAGGTCAAATGCTGGCTTGGCGAACGCTGCGCGCGGATATTGGCAATCCGCAGCGCTATGTCACCGGGCAACCATTCTTCAAGCGCGCCCACGAAGACAAAATGACGCCGCATAAGATTCAGCAGGCGCTTCCAAAAGCGGCGGAAAACGATCCGGTCATGACCAAGCTCAGGACGCAAACCGAGATGCTCCGGGCGAACGCGCTGTCAATGGGGGCGGGATATACGTCGTATATGAGTACGCAGAAGGGGCAAGTGGCGGCGTTGAATGAAGCCATGAACCGGCGTAACGAGCAACTCGCCGGCATGATCGCTCACCCCGGCGTCGCCAATCCCAGGCCTGCGCGTCCAGGCGAGGGGCCGCTCGATGTCGCGACCAATGACCAGACCGACCTGCGGCAGGGTGCGGAAGAAATGCGTCTGCTGCTTGGGTACCTTTATCCGGACCAGTGCGATCGATGGCAGGTCAAGCGAACGGAAAACCGCCCGATAGTGATGCGTGGCGGCCACGTGATCAAGGTGCCGCCGACGTATTCCGTCGCGCACGATCAGCCGGGTAGCGACTCCCCCTGCGTGACACTTGCATATAGCGGAATACTGCTCAGTTCGGTCTGGTCGTCGCTTGTGCAGAGCTATCGGGTGCAGGACGACATTGTGGCTGCGCCGTTGCCGGGCGTGGAATCATTTCTGCGTCAGCACACATCGCCCGACGCCGTGAACAAGTTGCCCGCAGCCGCCATCGCCCTGTTTGACGACTATGTCCACGATAGCCGGTGCTGGTTCCGGATACCGTATTTTCACGAGTATGCGCCGGGTGGATATGGCTTCCCTCGCGTCGTCTTTGCCGGCGGAGACACCCGCAAGGCCTATTTGGGCCTCGCATCAAACGCTTCGCCGCTGGATCTCGGCAACGGCAAGTCGCAAGCCGGCTGGGCGTAAAGCGGGCTGGAAAGCTCGCCAATCACGGGGTTTCAGATGGAACAACAAACAACAGCTCCCGAAGCGCGCCTGATGGGGTTGATTGATGCAGCCGTATGCCCACCGAAGGTAGAGCCGTTGCTGAAACAAGCCGGCGTACCGTTTCGCTCCGTTTTCGAGGGGTTGCCCGAAGAAGAGCTCGGACCGGCTTCGCTCTTCCTGGTGCCAGTGAGCGACACGAATGCCGACTGGTTTGCGGAGCTCGATCAGCTCGACCTTCAAAGCCCATGTCTGTCGTTGATCTGGAGTCGGGTCGAAATGGATGCGCTCGTCACGCACCTGCAAGCGTTCCTGTTTGCGGACATTGGCGACAACATGACCGCTATGGTCCGGTTTTTCGACCCGCGCAATACGGGGGCGGTCTTTGATGCGTGGGGCGAGCAGGTTCGCGCCATGTTCATGAGCCCGATTGCGCAGTGGATGTACCGCGGGCGCCACCAGGCGTGGCAATCCATCCAAAACGATTCGACCTCCGGCGCGCGGATATGCCGCTCCGTCATGGTCCAGCTCGAGCAAGCTGATATCGATGTTCTCACGACACACACGGAGCCCGACGAGATCCTTGCTGCACTGATCGAGTCCGGTGACGCCAACGGCAATCGCCCCTATTTCGACCGGTTTCACGACTTCATTCCCCGATACCAACGCGCGGTGCAGTGGGGAATCGCTGAGCCAGGTGATCGCCTGGTTTTCTGCCAGTACACCTACCTGTATGGCATCGATTTTGACCGGCATCAGTTTATCCATGATCTGCTAACTCGGCGTCAGCAGTCGCACGAATTGTTCGGCGTCGCCGTCGCCGGGGTCCCGACGAATGTATGGGCGGAGGTCGAGATGCTGACGGCGCGCGACACGGCGCCTGCGCCGCATTCAGTCACGCTATGAGTAACGGGAGCAAGATGGCTTTACAGATGATCGTCGTCGGTGATGAAACCTCGCACGGCGGCCGAGTGATCACGGGTTCGGAAACCCACAGGATCGACGGCAAAAAGATTGCACGCCTGCATGACCTCGTGGATTGCCCGGAAAAATATCCGGACGGTCGACCGCACGGCGTCAACAAAATTATCGAGGCACATCCGACGGTGACGATCGATGGCCAGCGCGTCGCGTTGCACGGCCATCATACCGAGTGCGGGTGCACTTTGATTGGCAGCATGACCGCCTGCGTCGGTGACTGAATTGACGTCCGAAGCGGACGTCGTATGTCGCAGATCCGATTTCTTCGTTAAACCGGCAAGACTGCCGACGAGCAATCCCGCGAGCAACGCACCGCCGCGTCGCTGTCGCGACCCGGTCGGTGCGCACCGTCGAACGCTCTTCCTGCAAACCATGGGTGCCGAGTCTTGGTCCGTGCAAGGATTCGCTCCCTGTCTCACGCCACACCGGGCCCCTTGCTTTCCGCGCGGAAACCGCGCCTCACCCCCGCCCGAAACTCGGCCGCTTCGGATCGTACGTCCACCCCGGCACCAGATACCGCATCGCGATCGCGTCGTCGCGCGCCGTGCCTCCCACCTCCCGATACAGCGCATGCGCGGCTTCGACCTGCGCCATGTCGAGCTCGATCCCGAGCCCCGGCCGCGCCGGCACCGCAACCTGGCCGCCGACGATCTCGATCGGCTCGCGCGTGAGCCGCGCGTCGCCTTCCTGCCAGATCCAGTGCGTATCGATCGCGGTGATCGTGCCGGGCGCGGCCGCCGCCGCGTGCGTGAACATCGCCAGCGACACGTCGAAGTGATTGTTCGAGTGCGAGCCCCACGTAAGGCCCCAGTCGCGGCACAGCTGCGCGAGCCGTACCGACCCCCGCATCGTCCAGAAGTGCGGATCGGCGAGCGGAATGTCGACTGCCTGCAGCCGCACTGCGTGATCCATCTGCCGCCAGTCGGTCGCGATCATGTTGGTCGCGGTCGGAATGCCGGTCGCGCGCCGGAATTCGGCCATCACCTCGCGGCCCGAGTAACCGGCTTCCGGCCCGCACGGATCCTCCGCATACGCGAGCAGATGGCCTTGCCCGCGGCACAGGGCGATCGCTTCGTCGAGCGACCATGCGCCATTCGGGTCGAGCGTCGCGCGGGCGTCCGGAAAGCGCGCCTTGATCGCCGCGATCGCTTCCATTTCGTCGGCGCCGGCCATCACGCCGCCCTTCAGCTTGAAATCGGCGAAGCCGTAGCGTTCGACCGCGGCTTCCGCCTGCCGGGCGATCGCGGCCGGCGTGAGCGCCGCCTCGTTGCGCAGCCGGAACCACGGGTCGGCCGCCTGCGTCTCGTCGCGATACGGCAGGTCGGTGCGGCGCCGCTCGCCGATGTAGAACAGGTACGCGAGCATCGGCACCGCGTCGCGCTGCTGGCCTTCGCCGAGCAGCGCCGCGACCGGCACGTCGAGATGCTGGCCGAGCAGATCGAGCAGCGCGGCCTCGATCGCGGTGATCACGTTGTCGAGCCGCAGGTTGATCTCGTGCGGCTGGCGCAGCACGGCCGCCTCGCCGGCCGACGTCACTTCGTGGCGGATCGTGCGTCCGGCCCCCGCACCCGCGCCGGACAGCGCCGCCCGCACCGCGTTCAGCGTCGCCTGGTAACGTCCGATCGGCTGGCCCACGACGACGTCCGTCATCCGCTCGAGCGCCTGGCGGATACCTTCGCCGCCGGGCACTTCGCCGACGCCCGTGCGGCCGCTGCTGTCGTCGAGGATCACCAGGTTGCGCGTGAAATACGGCGCATGCGCGCCGCACAGGTTCAGCAGCATGCTGTCGCGGCCGGCGACGGGGATCACCTGCATGCGCGTGACGCGCGGCGTGTCGGCGCGGCGTGATTCGGACATCGGTTTCGCTCCTGGTTCCGTTGATGCGCAGGCCGCCGGACGCGCCGGCGCGGCCCGCGCCGTTCAGTTCAGCTCGACGCGGCGAATCTCGCCGACGACGAACAGGTAGCAGACCACGGCGACGAGCGCGTGCGCGACGACGTACACCAGCGCGCCGTTGAACGAGCCGCTGCGATCGACGATATAGCCGATCGCGATCGGCGTCGTGATGCTGGAAAGGTTGCCGCATGTATTGAGCAACGCACCGCTCAGCCCGGCGATCTGGCGCGGCGCGGTGTCGGCGTTGACCGCCCAGCCGAGCGCGCCGAGGCCCTTGCCGAAGAACGACAGCGCCATGAACACGACGACGACCACGTGCGAGTCGGTGTAGTTGCACACGATCATCGACATCGACAGCAGCATGCCGATCACGATCGGCACCTTGCGTGCGATCGACAGCGACCGCCCCTGCTTGAGCAGCGCGTCGGACACGATGCCGCCGAGAATCCCGCCGAGGAAGCCGCACACCGCCGGGATCGACGCGACGAGCCCGGCGTTGAGGATCGACATCCCGCGCGCCTGCACGAGATAGACCGGAAACCATGTGATGAAGAAGTACGTGAGCGCGTTGATGCAGTACTGCGCGACGTACACGCCGACCAGCATCCGGTTTCTCAGGAGCGCCTTCACGTGACGCATCGACGGGCCGCCGTCGCGCGCGCCGGTCGCCTGGTCGATGTTGACGAGTGCGCCGCCTTCGTCGAGATAGTCGAGTTCGGCGCGGTTGATCCGCGGATGCACCTTCGGGTCGTACATCGTGCGGTTCCACACGAGCACGAACGCGAAGCCGAGTACGCCCATCACCGCGAACACCGACTGCCAGCCGAACGCGTGCACGAGCCAGCCCATCAGCGGCGCGAACACGACGGTCGCCGCGTACTGCGCGGCGTTGAAGATTGCCGACGCGGTGCCGCGCTCCGCTGCCGGGAACCAGGTCGACACGATCCGGCTGTTGGCCGGGAACGACGGCGCCTCGGCCGCGCCGACCAGGAAGCGCAGCCCGAACAGCATGGCGAACGCGGCCGCGCCGCTGAAGAAGCCGATGCTGCCTTGCAGCAGCGTGAACAGCGACCAGAAGAAGATGCTGAACGCGTAGACCACGCGCGACCCGAAGCGGTCGAGCAGCCAGCCGCCCGGAAGTTGCGCGACCACGTACGACCAGCCGAACGCCGAAAAGATGAAGCCCATCTGCACGTGCGTCAGGTGCATCGCGCGTGCAAGCGCGGGGCCGGCAATCGCGATCGCCGCGCGATCCGCGTAGTTGATCGTCGTGACCGCGAACAGCACGGTCAGCACGAGCCAGCGCACGCGCGTGCGCCGAGCCGTTGCCGACGCGGACGCCGGCAATGCGTGAAGCGGATTCATGACTGTCTCCTCCGAGAGCGGAAGGTGCCGTCGTGCGGCTGCGCGTCGATGCGCGTTCTCTGTAGTGAGGTGGCCGGCCGGAGGCCGAACGCCGCTGCGCTGTGGCAGGACGTCCGGGTCATTCTGTCATGGCGACATTTGCACTTTCATGCCAATTGCTGACTTGATCGATTCAGGATTTGAATCGATGAGTGACCAGCGACCGCACGGCCAACGACGGGCTCACGTGCGCGCGTCAGCGACGCGCCACCCGAAATCGGCAATATTTTACCCGGGTGATATTGACAACCAATTTACACCCGGATAAAAAT
The DNA here is from genome assembly GCF_018148075.1 of Burkholderia sp. AU19243. Classification (NCBI taxonomy): domain Bacteria; kingdom Pseudomonadati; phylum Pseudomonadota; class Betaproteobacteria; order Burkholderiales; family Burkholderiaceae; genus Burkholderia; species Burkholderia sp. AU19243. The sequence continues at coordinate 35,616 of NZ_JAGSTV010000023.1, read as the reverse complement.
AGCGCCATTCCCACTACTCACGATGGCGGCTCCGATGACGATTTCCACCTCGCTACCTTCCTGCACGGCATTCGACGGCCATCGGCGCGTTGCCTCGGGCACGCCCGCGGCGGTGGCTGTCGCGATCCGGCACGCGTATGGCGATGCGATGTCCGGCTCGGTCGTGATCTTCGACGACTCGACCGGCCGCGCGATCGACCTCGACCTGCGCGGCACCGCGGACGACATCCGTGCGCGTTATGCACCCGCGCCGGCCGAGCCGGCCACGCCGCCCGGCGACGCGGCGAGCGCAGGCGAACAGCGCGGGCGCGGCCGTCCGAAGCTCGGTGTCGTGTCGCGTGAGGTCACGTTGCTGCCGCGTCACTGGGACTGGCTCGCCGCGCAGCCGGGCGGCGCATCGGTCGCGCTGCGCAAGTTGGTCGAGGACGCGCGGCGCATGCGCGCGGCGGCGGACCGGCATCGCGATGCGCAAGCGCGCGCGTACCATTTCATGTCGGCGATCGCGGGCGACCTGCCGAATTTCGAGGAAGCGGCGCGCGCGCTGTATGCGGACGACCTCGCGCGGATGGCGGACCTGATCGCCGGCTGGCCGGACGACGTGCGGGTTCATGCGCTCGCGCTGGCGCGCGGCGAGCTGCCGCCGCCGGTCGACGCCTGTTGACGAACGCATACCGCGCGATGGCGCCGTTCGATCTGAACGGCGGCGCGCACTCGCGCCAGCCGCGACAACGGCCGAGCGCGACATGCCCGGCGCACCTGCGCGGCGCGCATCGCTCGACGCTCGCGGGCGCGACGACCGCGCATCGGGCGGTCGATCCGGCGACAGGAAAATCGATGCGCGCTGCGCGCGGCGGCCACCCGCGTCACTGCGCGCGCAGCGCATCGACGATGCTTAGCCGCGCGGCGCGCATCGCCGGCAGGAACCCGCCGACGAGCCCCATCACGAGCGAGAACAGCAGCGTCTTCACGACGATTGCCGGTGTCAGCACGAAGCGGAACGACAGGTCGGCGAAGGTCTGGAAGTTCGTCGTCGAGAACGATGCGAATTGCATCAGCGACGCGCACGCGAGCCCCATCACGCCGCCGACGAAGCCGAGCAGCAGCGCTTCGAGCAAGAACGCGGCGAGCACGTTCATGCGCTTGAAGCCGAGCGCGCGCAGCGTGCCGATCTCTGAGGTGCGGTTCGCGACCGACGCATACATCGTGATCATCGCGCCGATCATCGCGGCGATCGAGAAGATCGTCGACAGCGTGATGCCGAGGATGTTGATGAAGGTCGACAGCGCCTTCGACTGGTCGCCGTAGAACGTCTGCTCGCGCTTGGCCTCGTCGGTCAGGCGCGGGTCGACGTCGATGTCGGCCTTGAAGCGCGCGAAGCCGTCCGCGCTCGGGATGCGCAGCACCATCGACGAATAGCTGGTGCGCCGGAACGACTGCATCAGCTGGTCGACGTCGCCCCAGATTTCCGAGTCGAAGCCGCTGCCGCCCGCATCGAACACGCCGACGACCGTCCAGTCGCGTTGCGCGAAATGCAGCCGGTCGCCGAGCTGGGTGCCGCTGAAGCCTTTCGCGATCGCGCTGCCGACGACGATCTCCGACGAACCCGGCGCGAACGGGCGGCCGGCGACGAGCTTCACGCGCGGACGCAGTGCGAGGCCGGCCGGCGACACGCCGCGGATCACGACGTTCGACGGCTTGCCGCTCGTCGTCTTCACGAGCGAGATCAGCACGACCGCTTCCTTCGATACCAGCGGCCGCCCGTCGGGCCCGAGCGCGACGGACGGATGCATCTCGAGCGCATTCGCCTGCTGGTGATCGATTGCGCTCTGGATTTCCGTTTCCGCGCCCTTGCGGATCACGACCGCGTTGTCCGCTTCGCCGGTCGATACGAGCGTCTGCGTAAGCCCGGCGTCGAGCATCTGCACGGTCGCGAACACGAAGATCACGAGCGCCATCCCGCCCGCGGTGAGCGCGGTCGTGAGCCGCCGCGTCCAAAGGTTGCGCGCGATGTAGGTGAGCGGAATCGCCATGCGCCTAACCGATCGCCCGCAGGCCTTCGACCACGCGCACGCGTGCGGCCTGCCACGCGGGCACGATGGCGGCCGCGATGCCGACCGCCACCGAGCACGCGGCCTGCAGCGCGATCGTCGCGGTCGACACCTTGAATACCGGAAAGATGCCGCCCGCGGCCTGCTTGAACAGGCTCGCGGCCGGCGGCGTCGCGAGCATCCCGAGCGTGCCGCCCGCCACCGCGATCACGACCGACTCGCCGAACACGATCAGCGCGATGAAGCCGTGGCCGAAGCCGAGCGCCTTCAGCGTCGCGTATTCCGCGGTGCGCTCGCGCGCGCTCATCGCCATCGCGTTGGCCATCACGGCCATGATGATCAGGATCACCACGTACGACACGACGCGGATCGCCGCGATGATCTGGTTCGACATCGCGACGAAGCCGAGCTGAAAAGCCTGCTCGGTCTCGGTCAGCGTTTCGGCGAGTGAATTCTTGAAGACGGCGTCGACGTTGCGCGCGATCGCGGCGCCGTCGTCCGGGTTCGCGACGCCGAGCACGAACACGCCGACCTGGTCCGCCTGCTTCGGCGTGCGCTTGCGCACCGTCTCGTTCAGGTAGTCCCAGTGGAACACCAGCTGGCGTGTGATCGTCGAGTCGTCGCGGCCGTCGAGGATGCCGCGCACGACGAAATCCCACGTGCCCGGGTAGATCGTGCCTTTCAGCGGAATCACGTCGCCGACCTTGAACCCGAACTGCGTCGCGAGCTGGCGCCCGACGAGACAGCCGCGCCGGTCGCGGTCGTAGTCGGCCCGCTGCTGCGCAGGGAGGATGAATTCCGGATACAGGTCGAGGTAGTTCTCCGACACCGCGAAGCTCGCGAAGAAGTTTTTCGGATCGCGGTACACGCCGCCGAACCAGTTCGAACGCACCACCGCAGTCACGCCGTCGACACCGCGGATCCGGTTCTCGTAGCTCACCGGCAGCGGAAACACGAGCGAGATCGCGTTGCGCGTGACGAGCCGGCCGCTCGACGCGGCGGCCGCGCCGGCGTACCACGCGTCGACCACCGTATGCAGCAGCCCGAACGCGAGCACGGCGATCGTCAGCCCGAGCACCGTCAGCAGCGTGCGCAGCCGGTGCCGCAGTGCATTGCGCGCGATCAGCTTCAGCACGTACATCGTGCGCGCTCGCGTCGGTCAGGCCGCGTGCCCATCGATCAGCTCCCCTTTTTCGAGATGCACGATCGAGTGCGCGGCGCCGGCCGCCTGCGCGTCATGCGTCACCATGATGATCGTCTTGCCGAGCTCGGCGTTCATCCGCTGCAGCATCGCGAGCACGTCCGTCGCGGACGCGCGGTCGAGGTCGCCGGTCGGTTCGTCGGCGACGATCAGCACCGGATCGGTGATCAGCGCGCGTGCGATCGCGACGCGCTGCTGCTGGCCGCCCGACAGCTCGGACGGATAGTGGCTCTTGCGATCGCCGAGATTTACCATGTCGAGCACCAGCTCGACGCGTTCGCGCCGCTCGCGGCGCGACAGATTCGTGAGCAGCAGCGGCAGCTCGACGTTCTCGAACGCGCTCAGCACCGGCATCAGGTTGTAGAACTGGAAAATGAAGCCGACGTTCGCCGCGCGCCACTCGGCCAGCTGCGCTTCGTCGAGCTGCGAGATGTCGAGACCGCCTACGCGCAGCTCGCCGCTGTCGGGGCGGTCGATGCCGGCCACCAGATTGAGCAGTGTGCTCTTGCCGGAACCGGACGGGCCCATCAGTGCGACGAAGTCGCCTTCGCCGATGTCGAGCGTGATGTCGGTCAGCACCGGCACGACCTGGTTGCCGCGCCGGTACGACTTCGCGACGTGGCTGAGTTCGACGAGGGGCGGCCGTGCGTCGTTCACGCTTGCCACGCTACTTCTTCGCGACGGTCACTTTCGCGCCGTCCTTCAGCTTCGGGCCGGGGGCGAGCACGACCGTGTCGCCGGGCTTCACGCCGCGGATCGCGACGAGCTCGCCGATGCGTGCGCCTTCGGTGACGGCGGTTGCGCGCACGGTGTCGTCCTTTACGACGAACACGACCGGGCGGCCGTCGCGCTCGACCACTGCACTCGCCTGCACGGCCGTCACCGGCTGCCGGTCCTGCGGCGACGCGGGCTTCGACAGGAACGCGATCTTCGCGCTCATGTCGGGCAGCACGCGTTCGTCGCGGTCCACGAAGCGCACCTTCACGAGCACTGTTGCCTTCGAGCGGTCGACCGTCGGCACGATGCGCGACACGCGGCCCGCGAAGCGCATGTCCGGCAGCGCGTCGAGCTGGATCTCGCACGGCTGCTCCGCGCGGATCTTCGCGATGTTCGATTCGGCGACGTCGGCCTCGACTTCGAGCGTGTCCATGTCGGCGATCGTCACGACCGCGCCCTTGCTGTCCGACGCGGACGAGAACGGCGTGATGTTGTCGCCGACGTTCGCGTGCTTCGCGAGCACGATTCCGTCGAACGGCGCGCGGATCACCGTCTGGTCGACCGCGACCTGCGCGGCCTGCGCGTTCGCTTCGGCGGATACGATCGCGGCCTGGTCGCTGTTGACGGTCGCGCGCGCCTTGTTCACGCGCGCGGTGTCGATGTCGAGTTGGGCAGCCGGCACCGCGCCTTTGGGCGCGAGTGCGGCGGTGCGGCGCAGCGCGATCTCGGCGTCCCTCAGTTCGGCCTGCGCGACGCCGAGGTTCGCGCGCGAAACCTGCACCTGAGCGCGCGCCTGCGCGAGCGACGCCTGCACGTCGCGGCTTTCGAGCCGCGCGATGATCTCGTCCTGCTTCACGCGCGTGCCTTCGAGCACGCCCAGCCATTCGACGCGCCCCTGGCCTTTCGACGCGACCGCGGCCTTGCGCTGCGGCACGACGTAGCCGGTCGCGTTCAGCTGCGTGTCGTTCTGGTACGGGTATGCGGACGTGACGGACGTCGTATCGACCGTCGGCCGGCCGGTGAGCGCGAGCGCGGCCACGATCGCGGCGATGACGAGGGCGGCCGCGGCCGCATAGCGCGCCCACCGGCGCCGGCGTGGCGCGGGCGCGACGGGACGCCGGTCGATTTTCAGTTTGTCCAGATTGTGATCGGGCAATTTGGGCGCCTCGCGTCGGCGGCCGTCGCGTGTCCGGCCGCGATCCGGTTGGATCGGAAGGAGGCCAGTATAGCGTCGCCGCGGCGGGCGCGAGAGGCGGTTTGTCGGACGATTGGCACACGGGCGCACGGCCGTCGCACGGGGCCCGGGCGACGTACCCCGGGGAAACCCGAGGATGCTGCGAACGTGTCAACTCGGCGCGCGCGCGGCGCGTTATGGAGCCAGTGCGTCAGTATTGGCTGAGGCGGAAAGGTGCGAACCGACCCGTCCGGCGGCGACCGGCACTCCGGCGCGACTGACGTTCCGATGCGGATGCCTCGCATCTCTTACCGGTACGTTTGACTTTTTCTCCGCTAAAGGAAGAACAATGAAGAAGACGCTCGCTTCGATCATCGCCGCAGCATTCGCTCTCGCATCGGTTTCGGCATTCGCACAGGCGTCCGCGCCGGCAGCCGACACGTCGGCCGCCGCGTCGGCGCCGGCCAAGAAGGATCACAGCAAGCCGAAGCATGCGCTGAAGCACCACGGCTCGAAGAAGGGCCAGGCCAAGGCTGCTGCTGCATCGGCGGCTGGCACGAACGACGCAGGCACGCAGAACTAAGCACGCTTCGCCGGGGCCGGCATCGCCGGCCACCCCGTCGCGAAACCCCGCACGCTCCGGCCTGCGGGGTTTTGTTTTTTCAGGCGTCGGCCGGGCCCGTCGCGATTGGCGTGTCCGCCGGCTTCGCGCGGTCTGCACCCGGCGGCGCGCGCATCGCATCGACTACCGCACGCATCCGTTTCCAGTGCGACCCTTCCCAGAATACGCGGCGGCACACGTCGCATGCGGCGAAGCGCCGATGCCGGTCGCGCACGCTGGGCGGCACGCGCGGCGCGGCGTCGGCTGCATCGAGCGCGTGCAGGGGGGCGTTGCAGCGCAGGCACAGCCGGAACGGGCGCATGTACGGCGCGAGGCCAAGCCGCGTGAACAGCTCGCGCAGCTGCGCGTCCGGCTGCCGAGCGTGCACGTAACAGCCGCGCACGACCGCGCGGCGCTTGAGCAACTCGCGGTCGCGGCTCAGCACGATCCGGCCTTCGCGCGCGGCGAGCGCGACGAGCTCGTCGTCGCGGTAGTGGTTGTCGTAGCAGGTGTCGAAGCCGGCGAGGCGCAACAGCTGCGCGAGGCCGCCGAGGTGCGCGTCGGCGACGAAGCGCCACTGCTCGTGCTGCTGCGGCGGCGCTTCGGCCGGCGGTGGCGCGCGTTCCGGATGGACGTCGACGTGGTCGCCGTCGGCAAGCGGCCGATCGAGCGCGGCCGGCGCGCCGTTCACGCGGAGCCGGCCGATTTCCGTATGCGGGACGCCGAGCGCCTCGATCGCGTGCTTGACCGTCGCGTCGCGCGCGAACGCGTGCACGAATGCGCATTCGCGCTGCGCGGGCGCGACAAACGCGTTCAGCTCGTCGTGGAAGCGGAAGGTCGCGGTCGCCATCCGCGCAGTATCGCACCGCGCGCGGCCGGCTGCGGGGCTGCAGGCGGCGGCCACCTGTGTTTAACTCCCCGCTTCAAGAGTCGAAGGAGCGGGAAATGGATCTCGGGTTTATCGGGCTGGGCGAAATGGGGCAGGCGATCGCGACGAACCTGCTGAAGGCGGGACACACCGTGCGGGTCTGGAACCGGTCGCGCGAGCGTGCCGAGCCGCTCGCGGCGGTCGGCGCGCAGATCGTCGCGACGCCGGCCGACGCGTTTCGCGGCGACGCCGTGTTCTCGATGCTGGCCGACGATGCGGCCGCGCGCGCGGTATTCGACGACGCGCTGCTCGCGCAGGCGCCGCGCGGCCTGATCCACGTAAACATGGCGACGGTATCGGTCGCGCTCGCCGAATCGCTCGCGCATGCGCATGCGTCGCGCGGCCTCGACTACGTCGCCGCGCCGGTGATGGGCCGCCCGGACGTCGCGGCCGCCGCGCGGCTGACGATCATGGCCGGCGGACCGGCCGAGGCAATCGACCGCGTGCAGCCGCTGTTCGACGTGATCGGCCAGAAGACGTGGCGGTTCGGCTCGCTGCCGCAGCATGCGAACGTCGCGAAGATCGCCGCGAACTTCACGCTCGCGTCCGCGATCGAGACGCTCGGCGAGGCGTCGGCGCTGCTCGGCGCGCATGGCGTCGCGATGCGCGACTTCCTCGACGTGATCACGAACAGCGTGTTTCCCGGGCCTGTCTACGCCGGCTACGGCGGGATGATTGCCGAGCGCGCTTACGAGCCCGCGCGCTTCAAGGCGCGCCTCGGGCTCAAGGACGTCCGGCTTGCGCTGGAGGCCGGCGACGCGGCGTCGGTGCCGCTGCCGGTCGCGAGCGTCGTGCGCGACAGCCTGCTCGATGCGCTCGCGCACGGCGGCGGCGAGCAGGACTTCGCGGTGCTCGGCGAAGTCGCGTTGCGCCGCGCGGGCCGCTGAGCCGGCGCGGGACAGAAACGCCGCGCACGCGGCATAATCGGCAATTCGTTTTTCTTTCGGCTGAGGCGCGCATGAACCTGCATACATGGTGGCTTTTCGTGGCGACGGTGTTCGTCGTGTCGGCGATTCCGGGGCCGAACATGTTGCTGGTGATGACGCACGGCGCACGGCACGGGCTGCGCCGTTCGTCCGCGACGATGGCCGGCTGCCTGACTGCGCTGGTGCTGATGCTCGCGGTGTCCGCGGCGGGGCTCGGGGCGGTGCTCGAAGCGTGGCCGGCGATGTTCAATACGCTGCGCTTCGCGGGCGCCGCGTACCTGATCTATCTCGGCGTGAAGGCGTGGCGCGCCCGCGTCGACGACGCGCCGGCCGCCGACGTCGATGCGGTGTCGCACCACGCGTCCGCATCTCGCTGTGCGCTGTTCCGCAACGGTTTCCTGGTCGCCGGCAGCAACCCGAAGGCGATCCTGTTCGCTGCCGCGCTGCTGCCGCAGTTCATCAATGCGGCCGAGCCGACGCTGCCGCAATTCGGCATTCTCGTCGTCACGTTCGCGGCGATCGAGGTCAGCTGGTATCTCGTGTACGCGTCGTTCGGCACGCGCATCGGCGCGACGCTGAAGAGCCAGAGTGTCGCGAAGGCCTTCAACCGGCTGACGGGCGGCCTGTTCGTCGGCTTCGGCGCGATGATGGCGCTGGTCCGTCACTGATTCCTGGCCTCTGCGGCCGTTACGGTCTGCCGGACGCCCCGTACCTCGCCAGAGGACGGGGCGTTTTCACATCCGCGCCGCGGTAGCGCGCCGATCATGCGGCGGTCACGCCCGGTCATCCGGGGATTACGCGCGCGGCCATGCGGTGGCGCGGGTCCGGCGCGCCGCCGACAAGCCGAACGCGGCCGCTGCGCCCGCGAATGCGAAACCCACGCCGCACACGGCGCTCCACCGGCCCCACGCCCACGCGCTGCCGGCGAGCGCCGCGCCGAGTGCGCCACCGACGAAGAACAGCCCGACGAACAAGCCGTTCAGCCGCCCGCGCGCGGCCGGGTTCAGCAGGTTGATGTCGCGGCGGCCGATCGTCTGGTCGACGATTACGCCCGCATCGAGCAGCGCCGCGCCGCCGGCCAGCAATGCCAGCGCGACGCCGCGATGCGCATGCGCATCGAAACCGAACCAGCCCGCACCGGCGATGCCGAGCACGGTGAGAGCGGCCAGCATCGTCACGTGTGCGACGCGCTGCGCAGCCGGGCCGTGGCCGCGATCGCCGGCGCGGCCAGCCAGCGGCGTGACGATCGCACCGCTCGCGCCGGCAAACGCAAACAGCGCGATCCCGTGCAGGTCGAGGCCGAACGGCGGCTGCGCGAGCCGCAGCCCGATGGCCGTCCAGAATGCGCTGAACGCGGCCATCGCGAGCGCTGCGGAAACGGCGTGGCGGCGCAATACCGGCTCGTCGGCCAGCAGCCGGCCCATCGATGCGAGCAGCGCGCGATAGCCGGCCGTCGCCGCCGGCACGCGCGGCGGCAGGCGCAGCGCGAGCACCGCCGCGATCGCCGCGTTTGCCAGCGCGGCCAGCGCGTAGAACGCGCGCCAGCCGGCGGTGCCTGCAATCAGGCTGGCGAGGGGCCGCGACAGCAGGATGCCGAGCATCAGCCCGCTCATCACGTTGCCGACCGCGCGGCCGCGCTGCGCTTCGGGCGCCATCGACGCGGCCATCGGCACCAGCATCTGAATCACGCTCGACGCTGCGCCGGCAGCCAGCGTCGCGAGCAGGAACACCGTGCCGGAGCGCGTGAAGGCCGGCAGCGCGAGGGCGGCCGCGCACGCGATCTGCGTCGCGACGATCAGGCGGCGGTTCTCGAGCAAGTCGACGAGCGGCACCAGCAGCACGAGGCCGGCTGCGTAACCGAGTTGCGGCAGCGTCGCGACAACGCCCGTGAGGCCGGGCGGCAGGTGAAGGTCGGCGGTGATCGGGCCTGTCAACGGCTGCGCGGCGAACAGGTCCATCACGATCACGCCGACGGTCGCGGCGAAGAAGAGCGTCATGCCCGCGCTCAGCGCGGGCGCCGCGCCGCGCGCGGTGCGCACGGCGGCAGGGCAGGAATCGGCAGGGCAGTTCATCGGGAAATCCATAGGTCGATCGAAGGAATCCCAATCGTAGGAGCCCGCTCTTTATGCGACAATTGAAATATGTCTAACTTGATTATGCGAGTTTGCTTTGAATACGCGTGATCTGCAGGCGTTCGTCGCGGTGGTCGACAGCGGGTCGATGGTCGCCGCGGCCGCGAAGCTCCATCTGACGCAGCCGGGCCTCACACGCCGCGTGCAGAACCTCGAGACGCTGCTCGGCATGCCGCTGCTCGAGCGGCAGAGCAAGCCGCTGAAGCCGACCGCGGCCGGGCGCGACGTCTACGCGCTCGCCCGCAACGTGCTCTGCGCGGTCGACGAGTTGATGGCGGCCGGTGCGCCCGACAGCGAGCCGTCCGGCGAGCTGCGCATCGGCGTGCCGCCGTTCCTGTCCGAGCTGGCGCTCGAGCGGCCGATCGACCGGCTCCGCGATGCGTTTCCACGGCTGACGCTGCGTGTGACGGCCGGCTGGTCGCCGGCGCTCGTGCAGGCGATCGAGCGCGGCACGCTGGACGTCGCGACGGTGATGGTGCCGGCGAGCGCGGTGCTCCCCGACACGCTGACGGCCACGCTGCTCGGCACACAGCCGACGGTGCTCGTGGCTGCGCGCGACTTTCCGTTGCCGGACGGCCCGCTGTCGCTCGACGTGCTGTCGGGTTTCCCGTGGGTGCTGAGCCAGGACGGATGCGGGATGCGTTCAGCGCTGAGCCGTGCGCTCGGCGCGGCCGGGCTGCCGTTCGACGTCGCGGTCGAGGCGTTCGGCTCGGAACTGCAGCTGTCGCTGGTCGCGCGCGGCGCCGGCATCGGCATCGCGCCGCCGAACGCGCTGGCGCGCAGCGCGCATCGCGATGCGCTGAGGGTGGTGGAAACGGCCGGCCTGGAAACGCGGATCAACGTGTGGATCGTGCACGGCGCGCTGCCGGGCCGCTTGACGCGGCCGGTCGCGCTGCTGCGGGACGCGCTGGGCGAGGTGCTGGAGCGGGAGACGTCGAAGGGGTCGGATAACGATTAGCGATTTAGAGCAGGTAGTCGAGGGAAAATCCGTATTTTCTCTACGGAAATGTTGCAATGCGGAAATCGATTCGCTATAGTTACACCTGTCTCCTCCATGTCTCCTCTGATATGGATTCAGCCCGCCTCTTAGGCGGGCTTTTTTTTGCCCGCGTTTTTGGCGCGGGTCATCCACTCGGCCTCCGGCCGTCTTCCGTCTCCGATGCGCAGCGTCAGAACTTGTAGGTCATCCCGACGTAGCTGATGATCGGGTCGGCCTTCAGGTCCGATTTCGACTCGGAGAGCACCGTGCCGTCGGCTGCCTTGATCGTCACGGTCGACGTCGTCTTCAGCGGAATGTAGGTCACCGATGCAATCAGCCCGAAGTGCTCCGTCATGTTGTATTGCAGGCCCGCGTTGAACACCGGCTGCCACGACGACGACGCCTTCGCCTCCACCGAGGTCGTGCCCGGCTTGCCCGCGCCCGCCGCGAGAATCGCGCCGAGGTTGTCCTGCGTCTGCTTGATGAAGTTCGTGTTGAGCTGCAAGTCGCTGAACCAGTTGTACGACACGCCGAGCCCGAGGAACGGCCGGAACTTCGCGGTCGCCTGTCCGAAGTAGTACTGCAGCAGCACCGCCGGGCTCCACTGCCGCACGCTCTTCACGATCGGGTTCACCGACGCGAGCCCGATGTTCTGCGTACCGAGCGCGCCGGCAGGGCCGGGCGGCTTGATCGTGCCCTGGCCCGACACCTTGAACACGGGCGGCACGCCGGCCACCGACGTGACCGCGATATGGTCGGTCAGGAAGTGGCTGACCGTCAGGCCGACCGTGTCGGCGCCGCTGGTGTGCAGCCCGGTGCCCGGCGACGTGAACGAGGGCGGCAGCCGCAGCGGGGTGTTGATCGGCGTCGGCGCGACGTTGGTCGTCATCGGCGTGCTGCTTTGCTGCGGCATCACGTGGAACCAGCCGAGCGTGACGACGTTGCTGCCGGCGCTCTGCGCGTGCGCCGCGAGCGGCGCCAGGGCAGCGGCCCCGGCCGCCGCGCAGAGAAGAGTCTTCTTCATCACGGCTTTCCTCCGCTTACTGGACGAACGCGCCGATCGTGAAATACGGCGTCGAACCCGCGTTGTCGAGGAAACCGAACACGCCACCCGTGAAGATGAACTTGCCGGTCGGCGACGTGCTGCCCGAACCCGTGTGGATCGTCGTGACCGTACCCGGCACCTTCTGCGTGTAGTCGAGGTCGAGCGCGGTCGCGAGCGACGCCTGCGACGGCTGGAACGGATCGAGCAGCGTGGCCTGGTTGTTGATCAGCGCGGTGGTCCGGTAGTCGAACTGGCTGTCGACGCCGATGTACTCGCCGTTCTGCGAGCCGGCCGCGATCGCCGTTTGCGGCGCGAGGATCGAGATGCTCGATTCGTCATCTGCGGTCAGGCCGGGCACGCCGTTGCTGTCGGGCGTCGGGTTCGGGTTCGCGACGCCCGTGCGCACGAGGATCGGCACCAGCTGGTTGCGCAGCTTGCCGACGATCATGAAGCCCTTGCCCTGCGGGGTCGCCGACAGCGTCGGCTTCAGCTGGCTCGCGTAGTTGTTCGACTGGAACGCGCCGCTGCCGTCGGCCGACGGCACGAAGTTCGTGCCCTTCTGCGTGCACGCGCCCCCGGCGAACTGGCCGGTCGTGTCGCACTTGCTCCACGTGCCGTCCGCGTTGATCGTCACCTTCGCATCGATCGATGCTGGCGCGAACTTCTGCGACGGCACTTCGCCGAATCCGATGTGGCTGTACGTGCCGGCGACCTTCGTGATGTCGGTCTCGATCGACGAAAAGCCGATGAACGGGTAGTACGGGAATTTCGTGTCGGGCACCGCGGCCTGGCCGAGCACACCGTCGAACTGGATCTCCTTGCCGGGAATCGTCCCGCCCGCGACGCCGAAGCCGACGAAGATGCGGGCCGGCCGCGACGGATCGAGGCTCGCGCCGTTCAGCCGGAACGCGCACTGGTTCAGCTTGTTCGTCGGCAGCAGCGTTTCCTGCGTGAGCGTGCCGCTGTCGACCGTGCCCGCGCGCGTCGGCGTCACCGTGCCCGTCTTTTGCGGCACCGCCGATTCGATATACGTGACCTGCCAGGTCATCTTCGTCGTGTCGAGCTGGACCTTCGCGAGTTCGCCGCTGCCCGCGCCGCCGGTGAACACCGTGCTGTAATCGAGCGATGCCGGGCACAGCCGCTCTTCGACGAGCGGCGGCGGATTGTCGCCGTCGCCGCCGCCGCCGCATGCGGAAAGAAGGGGGGCGGCAAAGGCCGCTGCCAGAACGAGGTTGCGCTTCATGTTGCTCCTCCAGATTTGTCTTGTGCGGCGGCCAGCTCCCTGTCGGCCGCTTCTGTTGCTTGTGCTCGTGCTGCCGGCGCCGTGCCGGGCGCTCGTTTCGTGCCGTCTCTGCATTGCGCGGCGGCAGGCAGCCCGCCGCCGCGTGCCCGATCGCTACTTGCTGATCTGCGCGCCTACACCGAAGTACGGGCTCGACGACGTGCTCGCGTTCGCCGACGTCGCAGTGACGCCGCCGTTCACCGTGCCCTGGATCAGTGCCGCATAGAGGCCGCCCGTCGCGATCACGACGCCGGATGCGGCCGCACCGCTCTTCGGAATCGTCGTCGTGTTGAGCAGGCCCGGCGTTGCCTGGCCGTAGTCGAGCGTGAAGCCGTCTTCTTCGGCCTGCGTGGTCGGGTTGATGAACGACGCGTTGCCGCCGCGGATCAGTGCGGCCGTGTACTTGAAGTTCGAATCCGCGCCCGCGTAGCCGCCGTCGATCGCGCCCGACTGGATCGCGGTTGCCTTGGCCAGCACCGCGATGCCCGATTCGTCGTCGACCTTGGCGTCGGTGTGCAGTGCCAGGTCCGTGCCCAGATACACGTAGCCCGTGCGGACCACCACCGGCACGGTCGCGCCGTTGAGCTGGCCGATCACCATGTGCGCGGTCGCCGACTTGCCCGTCGCGCCGACGAGCGGCAACTGCGTCTGCGGCAGGATCTGCGGCGCTTTCGCGCTGTCGAGGTAGCCGCCGTTTGCAGTGTTGACCGTCCACGGATCGCCGGTCGTCAGGCAGCCGCCCGAACCCGTCGACGTACACGCGCCGTTCGCGTCGAACGTCTCGCTCGAATTCGTGCCCTTCGTCGCGTAGTTGCCGGACGGCACCAGGTGGTACAGCAGTGCGTTGTAGGTACCCGGCAGCTTCGTGAGGTCGGTCGTCGTGCTCGCGAAACCGAGGAACGGATAGAAGTCGAAGTGGCGGTTCGGCACCTGGCCGACGTTCTTGTAGATCGGGACGCCGGCGACGGTAATCGTCAGCCCGTCGTACTGAATCGTCGCGCCGGGAATCCCGCCGCCCGCGACGCCCATGCCGACCAGCAGCATCGGCGGATTCGCCTGATTGAAGTCGGCGGCCGTCGAATAGGTCGAGCCGTTCGGTGCCGTGCCCGAGCCGGGCGTGAGGACGAACGCGCAGCGCGTCTGTTCCGCGGTCGGCAGCGTGCCCGTCGGCGGATGAACGACCTTGCCGGTGATCGTCGTGCCGGCGCGGCTCGGCGTGACCGTGCCGGTCGCGAGCGGAATCGGCGACTCGAGCCACTTGAGCGTGTACGTCATCGCAACTGCGTCGATGTTGACGCTGACGATCTCGCCGCTACCGGCGCCGCCGAGGTACGTGCTCTTCACGATGTCGGCGTCGGCCGGACACAGCGCGCCGTTGACGGGCTGCGACGGAGGCGGCCCTTGCGTGCCACAGCTCGATCCGGAACATTGGGGCGCGTTGATCGGCGCGAGCGAGCCGCCGGAATCCCCTCCACCACAGGCAACCAGGAAAGGGGCGATGGCAAAGGCCGTTGCCACCCCCTTCGATAAGGCGTGCGACATGCCGCTGTCTCCAATCGTTTAATTGTGCGAGCTAATGTGGCCGCCTGGATTTTTGCTGTCAATTGATGAACTCGTCTAAAAAAGGCGATTGAAACAAAAGACGCGCCATATGCCCTTGCCGGATCTGGCTTTCAGTAAGAATTAAAACGAGAGGAGTGCGCTAGAGTCCCGCTTGAGTGGGGTTGCCGCCACGCATCGGCGGCCCGCGGAGCCTTCCCGCGTATAACGGCACTGTTTAAAGCGGCGATATCCGGTTTATCCCTATGCGGGATCGACTGGAGAAAAATTCGTGAAATTAATTTGCCGGTAATCGCGCAATCGAAAGCTTGTAAATATTTGTAAATCCATGAACCGGATTTTATTTATTGCCTCGCGCGAGCAAATAAAAAGCCGGCCAGCGGCCGGCTTTGCATCCGATGCAAGGGGGATCAGCGCTTGAGGCCGGTATCCTCGGCGGCGCCGATGTTGAGGTTCATGCACTGGATCGCCGCGCCCGACGCACCCTTGCCCAGGTTGTCGAGGCGCGCCACCGTGACGAAGCGTTCTTCGTTGCCGAACACGAACAAGTCGACGCGGTTCGTGTCGTTGTTCGCCTGCACGTCGAAGAAGCCGCTGTCGAGATTGTCGTCCGCGTTGAACGGCGCGACGCGCACGAACGGTTCGTCCGCGTAGTATTCGGCGAACACGCGCTGCACGTCCTGCGGCGTCGCGCGCTTCGCGAGCTGCTCCGGCGAGAAGTACGTCGTCACCGCGAGGCCCTTCAGGAACGGCCCGACGATCGGCGTGAAGACTGGCGCGTGCACGAGGCCCGTGTGCGCGGCCATTTCCGGCAGGTGCTTGTGCGCGAGCGCGAGCGCGTACGGCCGCGGGCTCGCGAGCTTGCCGCCGGGCGCCGCGTTTTCGTATTCGGCGATCATCGATTTGCCGCCGCCGCTGTAGCCGGTGATCGAGTAGCTGTGCGCGGCGAAGGTCGGGGCGACGATCCCCGCATCGACGAGCGGGCGCATCGCAAGCACGAACGCCGACGCATGGCAGCCCGGCACGGCGATGCGCTTCGACGTGCGGATCTTTTCGCGCTGCGCGCGCGTCAGTTCCGGCAGCCCGTATGCCCAGTCGGCGTTCGTGCGGAACGCGGTGCTCGCATCGATCAGCGTCGTGTTCGGGTTCTCGACCAGCGATGCGGATTCGCGCGACGCGACGTCCGGCAGGCACAGGAACGTGACGTCCGACGCGTTGATCAAACGGCGGCGCTCGTCGACGTCCTTGCGCTTCGCTTCCTCGATGCGCAGGATCTCGATGTCGTTGCGCGCCGACAGGTATTCGAAGATCTTGAGGCCGGTCGTGCCTTCCTGGCCGTCGACAAAAACTTTGGTGCTCATTTCGCTCTCACTGAATGAAACGGGAGCCGCGGCGCCCTGAAACCGCCATTTTAAGGCGTGAGCCGGCGGCCCTGCACCGCACGGGTCGAAAAAAGACGGCCCGCGGGCCGTCTTGTGTCCCTTTGGCGCGCGCGGCGCCGCGCGGTCGCCGCCGGCGGCGCCAGTGGGCGGACCGACCGGCGTACGATCGCGTTCAGCGGCCGCCGGCCACCCAGCGCGCGGTCGCTTCGGCGACGCGCCGGCCGAACGCCTTCGCGGTTTCGAGGTCGCCGGGCAGCGGGCCCTCGTCGGGCGTCGCATCCGCCGGCGACTGCGCGAGCAGGCCCGTGAAGCCGCCGACGTAATTGATGTCGTTGCGCGTAGCCGCCTTCGAGTTGGCCGGCATCATGCCCGTGCCGACCCAGACCATTCCATGCTGCATCGCGAGCGTGACGAAATATTGAATCGTCGAGAACTTGTCGCCGTTCATCGTCGCGGAGTTCGTGAAGCCTGCGGCGATCTTGTCCTTCCATTTCTGCGTGAACCACGGTTTCGACGTGGCATCGGCGAACTGCTTGAACTGCGCGGACGGGCCGCCCATGTAGGTCGGCGCGCCGAAGACGATCGCGTCCGCCGCGTCGAGCGCGGCCCAGCCCGCGTCGTCGAGGTCGCCGACGGCGATCAGGCTTGCGGTTGCGCCGGCATCCTGCGCGCCGGCGTGGACGGCGTCGGCCAGTTTCTGCGTGTGACCGTAGCCGCTGTGATAGACGATGACGATGTTCGACATGAAGCGTTCTCCGGAAAGGGACGACACGGCGGGCGCCGCGGCCTGCCGCGTCACGCGCCGCACGCGGGCGGCGCGACGGATGCGCGGCGGGATGCCGCGACCGGTGCCGCCGAGTCTAGCAAGCTGAAATGACGAGAGGAAAGCGCGCCCGCGACGCACTGAAATTCGCGGCCGCGCGTAATCGCGACATCGCGTGCGCGCGGCGCCGCGCAAGGGCTTATTGCCCGTAGGTCACCGTCAGTTGTGCGGTGCCGATCGTCAGCGTGCCGATCTCGTGCTCGAACATCGGCGCGGGGCGTCCCTGCGCGACGCGCAGGTCCGTGCCCTTCAGCGCGTAGACGGTGATTACATAGCGGTGCGGCTTGCCGGGCGGCGGGCACGGACCGCCGTAGCCGTCGATTCCGAAGTCGTTGCGCGCTTCGGTCGCGCCGATGCGCCGCAGGAGGCCGGACGCGCTCGCGTCGGCGGGCAGGCTCGTCACGGTTGCCGGGATGCCGGCGACGGCCCAGTGCCACCAGCCGTGCCCGGGCGCGTCCGGATCGAAGATCGTGATCGCGTACGCGCGCGTGCCGGGCGGCGGATTGCGCCAGCTGAGCTGCGGCGAACGGTTTTCGCCCTTGCAGTCGCCGCGGTCGAACACGTTCGCCGCGCGTACGCGGCCGCCGGACGCGAGTTCGTTGCTCGACAGGATGAACGGCCCTTGCGCGCGTGCGGGCAGCGGAGCGAGCGCGGCGCACGCGGCGGCGCAGAGAAGGGCGGCGATGAACGGAGACGGACGACCCGGAGACGCAGGCGAAGTGATCCGGCGATCCACACGCATATGGCGCATCTCCCGTCACGTGGGCCGGGCGAGGCTCCCGGCATTGTTGGCGTTGTACGTTGCCCGCGCAGCTGATGGCGGCGATGGATCAAGTCTAGCATTAGGGTTCGATGAGGATGCAGGCAGTGGCCGGCGATTCGGCATGATCCCGATCCTGATCGACCGACGAAAAAAAACCGCTCGCGGTGAAGCGAGCGGTTTTTTGAAGCCACGTTCAGCGGGGATGCCGG
This sequence comes from Burkholderia sp. AU19243, assembly GCF_018148075.1. NCBI lineage: Bacteria > Pseudomonadati > Pseudomonadota > Betaproteobacteria > Burkholderiales > Burkholderiaceae > Burkholderia > Burkholderia sp. AU19243. The sequence goes on along the minus strand of NZ_JAGSTV010000023.1, from coordinate 17,846 downwards.
CCAGCAAGCCGGCGCCGCGTCATTCCTTCGGCGCGGTTGCGCCGCCGTGCGCAGCCGACCATTCGGCCGGTGCGTGCAGGAATTTCTCGACTTCGTCGAGCGTTTTGGTCTCGAAGTAGCCCGATGCCTTCGCGACGCGCAGCACGTCCCACCACGTCGCGAGCGCGTGCAGGTCGACGTCGATGTCCTTCAGGACCGACACGCTTTCCTTGAAGATGTTGTAGTGGAACAGCACGAAGCAGTGGTTCACCGTCGCGCCCGCGGTGCGCAGCGCGTTCACGAAGTTGATCTTGCTGCGGCTGTCGGTCGTCAGGTCTTCCACCAGCAGCACGCGCGAGCCTTCTTCCAGATGACCCTCGATCTGCGCGTTGCGACCGAAACCCTTCGGCTTCTTGCGCACGTACTGCATCGGCACCATCATCCGGTCCGCGAGCCATGCCGCGAACGGGATGCCGGCCGTCTCGCCGCCCGCCACCGAATCGATCTGCTCGAAGCCGACGTCGCGCATGATCGTCGTTTCCGCCATTTCCATCAGCGCACGACGCACGCGCGGATACGAGATCAGCTTGCGGCAGTCGATGTAGACGGGGCTTGCCCAGCCGGACGTGAAGATGAACGGTTTTTCGGCATTGAAGTGCACCGCCTGCACTTCGAGCAGGATTTTGGCGGTCGTATCCGAGATCGACTGACGATCGTAGCCTGTCATGGGCATTCCTTGGGTGATGAGCGAAGAGCGGGCGCGGGCCCGGTGGCGCAGCAAGGGGAACCTGCCCGAGGGGCGGGGGTGCGATCGGGGGGCCAATCGCATCGCTGCGCGCGTAGCCCGCTATTTTACCCGATTCAGGCCGGTTTTCGGCGGAATTCGCGCGGGTTCGGCGCGCGGCTCGCCACCGGCGAAACAAACGGGGAGGGATCGCGGGATGTCGATCCGCGGCATGCGGCGTTGCACCAACAGAGGTCATTTAGGGGGTGTACACTAGGCGACCCTTAGAAATCGTTCAGTACTTTGTACTTTCCTCTTGCCACCCGCCAAGGTTCGATGGCGTGCCGACCCGGCGCGTCGCGTGCCGTCTCGCAGTCGACCACCCCCTCGATTCAAGCAGACGCGGCCCAAGGTGCTGTGTACTGAACCGTCAAAATTCCGCATGTCTCTCGCAGGTCAATCATGGACGAACAACTGAAGCAGGCCGCTCTCGCCTATCACCTGAACCCGAAACCCGGCAAGATTTCGGTCACGCCGACCAAGCCGCTGTCGAACCAGCTGGATCTGTCGCTCGCGTATTCGCCGGGCGTCGCCGCCGCGTGCGAGGCGATCTACGCCGATCCGCTCGACGCGCAGAAGTACACGTCGCGCGGCAACCTCGTCGGCGTCGTGACCAACGGCACTGCCGTGCTCGGTCTCGGCAACATCGGGCCGCTGGCCGCGAAGCCGGTGATGGAAGGCAAGGGCTGCCTTTTCAAGAAATTCGCGGGCATCGATGTGTTCGACATCGAACTGTCGGAGTCCGACCCTGACAAGCTCGTCGACGCGATCGCGATGCTCGAGCCGACGCTCGGCGGCATCAACCTCGAGGACATCAAGGCGCCCGAGTGCTTCTACATTGAGCAGAAGCTGCGCGAGCGCATGAAGATTCCCGTCTTCCACGACGACCAGCACGGCACCGCGATCATCGCGTCGGCCGCGATCCTGAACGGCCTGAAGGTGGTCGGCAAGAATCTCGCCGACGTGAAGCTCGTGTGCTCGGGCGCCGGCGCCGCGGCGATCGCGTGTCTGGACCTGCTGGTGAATCTCGGTCTCACGAAGTCGAACATCCTCGTCACCGATTCGAAGGGCGTGATCTACGAAGGCCGCGGCAACCTCGATCCGTCGAAGCAGCGCTATGCGGCGACCACCGACGCGCGGACGCTCGCCGACGCGATCGTCGGCGCGGACGTGTTCCTCGGCTGCTCGAGCGCGGGCGTGCTGAAGCAGGACATGGTCAAGACGATGGGCGAGCGTCCGCTGATCCTGGCGCTCGCGAACCCGGAACCGGAAATCCGCCCGGAAGACGCGAAGGCCGTGCGTCCGGACGCGATCGTCGCGACCGGCCGTTCGGACTACCCGAACCAGGTCAACAACGTGCTGTGCTTCCCGTTCATCTTCCGCGGCGCGCTCGACGTCGGCGCGACGACGATCACGGAAGAAATGAAGCTCGCGTGCGTGCGCGCGATCGCCGAGCTGGCCCAGGAAACCGACCAGAGCGAGGAAGTCGCGAAGGCGTATGAAGGGCACTCGCTCGAGTTTGGCCCGGATTACCTGATTCCGAAGCCGTTCGATCCGCGCCTGATCATCAAGATCGCGCCGGCCGTCGCGCAGGCCGCGATGGACTCGGGCGTCGCGACGCGCCCGATCCAGGACATGGACGCGTACCGCGAGCAACTCGGCGCAACCGTCTACCGCACCGGCATGGTGATGCGTCCGGTGTTCGCGACCGCGAAGAAGAAGGAAGCGCGCATCGTGTTCGCCGAAGGCGAAGACGAGCGCGTGCTGCGTGCCGCGCAGTTCGTGCTGCTGGAGAAGATCGCGAAGCCGATCATCGTCGGCCGTCCGTCGGTCGTCGAGATGCGCCTCGCGAAGATCGGCTCGAAGCTGAAGGCCGGCGTCGATTTCGAGATCGTGAATCCGGAAGACGACACGCGCTACCACCGCTATTGGCAGGCGTACCACGAGATCGGCGCGCGCGACGGCGTCACGCCCGAAGTGGCGAAGGCCGCGCTGCGCAAGTTCAACACGCTGATCGGCGCGATGCTCGTGCATCTGGGCGATGCGGACGGGATGATCTGCGGGATGATCGACACGTACCACACGCACCTGAAGTTCATCGAGCAGGTGCTGGGGCGTGCGCAGGGCGCCGAGCACTACGCGGCGATGAACCTGCTGATGCTGCCGGGCCGCAACCTGTTCCTGTGCGACACCTACGTGAACGAACTGCCGAGCGCCGAGCAGCTCGCCGACATGACGATCCAGGCGGCCGCCGAGATCGAGCGCTTCGGCATCGCGCCGAAGGCTGCGCTGCTGTCGAACTCGAACTTCGGCAGCGCGCCGTCGGCGTCGTCGCGCCGGATGGCCGAAGCCCGCAAGCTGATCAGCGAGCGCGCACCGAACCTCGAAGTCGACGGCGAAATGCACGGCGATGCGGCGCTGTCCGAAGCGGTCCGCAAGGCCGCGTTCCCCGGTACGACGCTGTCGGGCGAAGCGAACCTGCTGATCATGCCGAACGTCGAAGCTGCGAACATCGCTTACAACCTGCTGAAGATGGTCGGCGGCGAAGGCGTGACGGTCGGCCCGTTCCTGCTCGGCGCGGCGAAGCCGGTCCACATCCTGACGCCGGCTGCGACCGTGCGCCGGATCATCAACATGACGGCGGTTGCCGCCGCGAACGCGAACACGAAGTAAGTTCGCGCTCGCGTGTGCCGCGCGCGAGGCGCGGCGCAAGCGGAAACGAAAACGCCACGGAACCTGCGTTCCGTGGCGTTTTTTTGCGGGCCTCGCCGAGCGTCGAGGCCCGCCGTGCGGGAGCGGGCGTCGTTACCGCGAACGCCCGTCCCGCCCGGTCATGCGACCTGCTGACGCGATTGGCCGCCCGTCGGCGAGCGCCACTTCGCGAGCAGCGTGTCCCACTTCTGGCGCACCGCGCGCAGGTTGTTCTCCTTCACGTGGCCGTAGCCGCGAATGCCGTCCGGCAACGCCGCGAGCTCGAGCGCGAGCGGGCGGTTGGCCGCGTTCAGCCCGGCCAGCACTTCGCCGATCAGCGCTTCGTATTCGCCGATCAGCGCGCGCTCGATCCTGCGTTCCTCGGTGCGGCCGAACGGGTCGAGCCCGGTGCCGCGCAGGAATTTCGCCTTCGCGAGCAGCCGGAACGCCGACAGCATCCACGGGCCATACGCTTTCTTGATCAGATGGCCATGTGCATCCTTCTTCGCGAACAGCGGCGGCGCGAGGTGGAATTTCACCTTCCAGTCGCCTTCGAACTGCGACGACAGCCGCGCGACGAACGCGGGATCGGACTGCAGCCGCGCGACCTCGTATTCGTCCTTGTACGCCATCAGCTTGAACAGGTTGCGCGCGACCGCTTCGGTCAGCGGCTCCTGCGTTGCGTCGCCGTCCGCGAGCGTGCGCTCGGTCGCGCGCACCTTGTCGACGAAGGCCGCGTAGCGCGATGCGTACGCGGCGTTCTGGTACGCGGTGAGAAACTCGACGCGCTTCGCGATCAGTGCATCGACCGCCTTCTTCGTGTGCAGCGAGATCACCGTCGCGCCTTGCGCGGGGCGTACGTCGCCGGCCGCGGCCTGCTTCACGCTCGCGAGATCGTGCGCGGCGCGCCGGCCCCAGTCGAACGCCGCGCGGTTCTTGTCGACCGACACCGCGTTCAGCTCGATCGCGCGTTCGAGCGACGCGAGCGTCAGCGGGAGCCAGCCTTTCTGCCACGCATAGCCGAGCACGAACGGGTTCGTGTAGATCGCATCGCCGAGCAGTGCGACCGCGAAACGGTTCGCGTCGATGAAATCCACCGCTTCGCCGGCTGCCGCGCGGATGTCGTTCTCGGCCGACAGCCCCGGGAACGCCCAGTTCGGGTTCTTGATGAACTCGGCGGTCGGCGTCTGCGAGCTGTTGACGACCACGCGCGTCGCGTCGTGCCGCATCCGCGACGTGCATTCGTCGCCGGCCGTGACGATCGCGTCGCAGCCGATCACGAGATCGGCTTCGCCCATCGCGATCCGCGTCGCATGGATGTCGGTCGGCGCGTGCGAGATCTGCACGTGGCTCATCACGGCGCCGCCCTTTTGCGCGAGGCCCGTGACGTCGAGCACGGTCACGCCCTTGTTCTCCAGATGCGCGGCCATGCCGAGCAGCGCGCCGATCGTGACGACGCCCGTGCCGCCCACGCCCGTGACCAGCACGCCGTACGCGCGGTCGATCGCCGGCAGCGTCGGCTCCGGAATCGGCGGCAGTGCGTTGCCGTCGACCGACACGGCTTTCGGTTTCTTCAGCTGGCCGCCTTCGACCGTGACGAAGCTCGGGCAGAAGCCCTTCACGCACGAGAAGTCCTTGTTGCAGGTCGACTGGTTGATCTGGCGCTTCGTGCCGAACTCGGTTTCGAGCGGCTCGACCGACAGGCAGTTCGACTGCACCGAGCAATCGCCGCAGCCTTCGCACACCGCGTCGTTGATCACCACGCGCTTCGCCGGATCCGGATACGTGCCGCGCTTGCGGCGGCGGCGCTTCTCGGTCGCGCAGGTCTGGTCGTAGATCAGGATCGTCGTGCCTTCGATCTCGCGCAGCTCGCGCTGCACGTCGTCGAGCTGGTCGCGATGGTGGATCGTCACGCCCGGCGCGAGCAGCGCTTTCTGGCTGTCGTACTTCTCGGGTTCGTCGGTGACGATCACGATCTTCTTCGCGCCTTCGGACGCGAGTTGATGGGTGATCTGCGGCACCGTCAGCACGCCGTCGACCGGCTGGCCGCCCGTCATCGCGACCGCGTCGTTGTAGAGGATCTTGTAGGTGATGTTCGCCTTCGACGAGATCGCCGCACGCACCGCCAGCAGGCCCGAATGGAAATAGGTGCCGTCGCCGAGGTTCGCGAACACGTGCTTTTCATCGGTGAACGGCGCCTGGCCGATCCACGGCACCCCTTCGCCGCCCATCTGGCTGAAGGTGCTCGTGTTGCGATCCATCCACACGGTCATGTAGTGGCAGCCGATCCCGGCGATCGCGCGCGAGCCTTCCGGCACGTTGGTCGACGTGTTGTGCGGGCAGCCCGAGCAGAACCACGGCTTGCGCTCGGTCTGCACATGCGGCTTCGCGAGCGCCATTTCCTTCGCATTGATCACCGCGAGCCGCGCGGCGATGCGCGCGCGCACGTCGGACGGCAATTCGAACTTCTCGAGCCGCGTCGCGATCGCCTTCGCGATGATCGCCGGCGAGAGTTCGTAGTGCGCGGGCAGCAGCCAGTTGCCCATCGGCACCGACCATTCGCCGCCGGCGCCGTCCTTCTCGTCGAACTTGCCGAACACGCGGGGGCGCTGCGCGTCGGGCCAGTTGTACAGCTCTTCCTTGATCGCGTATTCGAGGATCTGGCGCTTTTCCTCGACGACCAGAATCTCGTCGAGCCCGCGCGCGAACGCCTGCGCGCCCTGCGCCTCCAGCGGCCACACGCAGCCGACCTTGTACAGGCGGATACCGATCCGCGCGCACGTTTCGTCGTCGAGGCCGAGGTCGATCAGCGCCTGGCGCACGTCGAGGTACGCCTTGCCGCCCGTCATGATCCCGAAGCGGGCATGCGGCGAGTCGATCTCGATCCTGTCGAGCTTGTTCGCGCGCACGTACGCGAGCGCCGCGTACCACTTGTAGTCGAGCAGCCGCGCTTCCTGCACGAGCGGCGGGTCCGGCCAGCGGATGTTCAGCCCGCCTTCCGGCAGGATGAAGTCGGTCTGCAGCACGATCTCGGTTCGATGCGGGTCGATGTCGACCGAGGCCGACGATTCGACGACGTCCGTCACGCACTTGAGCGCAACCCACAGGCCCGAGTAGCGGCTCATCGCCCAGCCGTGCAGCCCGAAGTCGAGATATTCCTGCACATTCGAAGGGAACAGCACCGGCAGGCCGCAGGCCTTGAAGATGTGTTCAGACTGGTGCGCGAGCGTCGACGATTTCGCTGCGTGGTCGTCGCCGGCGAGCACGAGCACGCCGCCGTGCTTCGACGAGCCGGCCGAGTTCGCGTGCTTGAAGACGTCGCCGGTGCGGTCGACGCCCGGCCCCTTGCCGTACCACATGCCGAACACGCCGTCGTATTTCGCGCCGGGGTACAGGTTCACCTGCTGCGAACCCCACACGGCGGTGGCGGCGAGATCTTCGTTGAGACCGGGCTGAAAGACGATCTGGTGCGCCGCGAGGTGCTGCTTCGCCTTCCACAGCGACAGGTCGAGCCCGCCGAGCGGCGAGCCGCGATAACCGGAGATGAAGCCGGCCGTGTTGAGGCCGGCGGCGCGGTCGCGTTCCTGCTGGAGCATCGGCAGGCGCACGAGCGCCTGGATGCCGCTCATGTACGCGCGGCCGCGTTCGAGCGTGTATTTGTCGTCAAGCGTGACGGACTTCAGCGCGGCTTCGAGCGACGCGCGTTGGTCTGCGTCTAGCGGGGCATTCATTAACTGTCTCCTCCACCCGGTTTGGGATCACCAAAACTTCGATTGCGTCGACGTCTTGTGAACGTGTCGGCAGTGGCCGGCATATTCGCCGGTTTCAGATGATGGTAGCACTGGGATAAACCCGCCGCCCACCGGCGCGCGTGCCGCCGCGCGTCAACGAAGCCGGCCGTGGCATTGCGTTACATCATGTAAAAGCATGTAAAGCCGGTCCATTCGTCGCGCAAATGCCGTTAATCTTGTCGGCCTGCCGGAGGTGCCCGGCCGTGTCGCTCGTTTCGACACATCCGGGGAGGCGCCGGCAGTTTTAAAGGAGGTGCAATGAACACTCGTCATATCCAGAGTTTCCTGATCGTGTCCGCCGCGTTTTTCGCGATGACCGGCCCGGTGCACGCGCACGGCGCGAGCGCGCTGGCGGCAGCCGGCGCGCAGATGCGTCAGCCCGTGTCGGCGCAGGGCGTCGATGCGCAGCCGGCGGCCGAGCCTGCCGTCGCGAAGGCGGCCGTGCGTTGATCCGTTCGCGTGGCCGCCGGGCCGCGCCGGAACGAGAAAACGAAAAAAGGGCGGGAATCGCGAGATTCCCGCCCTTTTTCCATATGCGCCGATTCGCTCGCCTGGCGGCACACTCGGCCGCGTTCGTCAGGCCTTGTCCTGAACCACGCCGCGGCGGATCTGGTCGAGCTCGATCGATTCGAACAGCGCCTTGAAGTTGCCTTCGCCGAAGCCCTGATTGCCCTTGCGCTGGATGATCTCGAAGAAGATCGGCCCGATCTGGTTCTCGGTGAAGATCTGCAACAGCAAGTCGTCGCGCGCGCCGTCGATCAGGATCTTGCGCTTCTTCAGCTCTTCGAGCGATTCGCCGTGGTTCGGCACGCGGCGGTCGACCAGCTCGTAATACGTGTCGATCGTGTCGAGCAGCTTCACTTCCCTGCTGCGCAGGCCGTCGACCGCGCGATAGATGTCGTTCGTGCCGAGCGCGATGTGCTGGATGCCTTCGCCGTGGTACGCGTCGAGGTACTCCTGGATCTGGCCGGCCGTTTCCGAGCCTTCCTCGTTGATCGGAATGCGGATCTTGCCGCACGGCGACGTCATCGCCTTCGACTTCACACCCGTCACCTTGCCTTCGATGTCGAAGTAACGCACTTCGCGGAAGTTGAACAGCCGCTCGTAGAACTCCGCCCATTCCTGCATGCGGCCGCGATGCACGTTGTGCGTCAGATGGTCGATGTACGTGAGGCCGTGGCCGACCGGGTTCGGATTGGCACCGGCGATCGGTTCGAAGTCGACGTCGTAGATGCTGATGTCGCCGATCGCGCCCGGTTGCGCGCCGTTTTTCCCGCGCCAGCGGTCGACGAAATAGATCAGTGAATCGCCGATGCCCTTGATCGCCGGGATGTTCAGCTCCATCGGGCCGGTCTTGTTGTCGAAGCCCCATGCGCCCAGCTCGAGCGCGTGCTTGTAAGCCTTCGCGGCGTCCTGCACGCGAAACGCGATCGCGCAGATCGACGGGCCGTGCAGCCGCGCGAAGCGTTGCGCGAACGAATCGGGCTCGGCGTTGATGATGAAGTTGATGTCGCCCTGGCGGTACACCGTCACGTCCTTGTGGCGATGACGCGCGATCGCGGTGAAGCCCATCCGTTCGAACAGTTGTCCAAGCGCTTTCGGATCCGGGGCGGTGTATTCGATGAATTCGAAGCCGTCGGTGCCGACGGGGTTGTCCCAGTTGGGAATCTGCATGTCGTGTCTCCTGTGCGGGGCGATCGGCCGGGGCGGCGTGCGTGTGCCCGGCGTGGTTCGATGTCGACGGCCGGGCCTGCAATGAGCGTGCGCGACGAGTCGAGACATGCGACAGAGTGTAGCGGGCGGGCGCGAGCGGAAACTTGCGAACTTAATCGCCCGCGCCTACGATGGCGCAATTTCCAGTCTCAAAATAATCATTGCGGAGCAGAAGATGGCTCAAGCGGAATTGGATGCCATCGACCGGCGAATTCTCGCGATTCTTCAGGAGAACGGCCGCCTGTCGAACCAGGAGATCGCCGAGCGCGTGAACCTGTCGCCGAGCCCGTGCCTGCGCCGAATCCGGCGGCTCGAGGAGATCGGCGTGATCACCGGCTACGTCGCGCTGCTGAATCCGCAGAAGCTCGGGCTCGACTTGCTCGCCTACGTGAGCGTGCGGCTGGAGAAGCGCGGTGGTCTCGCGCCGGTCCGGGCCGACGAGACGTCGGCGCGCGCGGGCGCGACCCACGCGGAGCTGTTTCGCGCGGCCGTTCAGACGTGGCCGGAAGTGGTCGCGTGCCACGCGATGACGGGCGACATGGATTACCTGCTGCGCGTGCAGGTCGAGGATATGGCGCATTTCTCCCGCTTCGTGCAGGAGCATCTGCTGCATCATCCGTCGGTGATCGACGTGAAAACGAGCTTTTCGCTCGACTGCTTCAAGGAAACGACGGCGTTGCCGATCCGGTCGGTGCGCTAGCGGGAACAGGCGGGGGAAGAGGGGAATGGCCGGGCGCCTGCGGGCCGCCCGGCCGGCCGATGTCACGCCGTCAGCGCGGCCGGCATCAGCGATTCGATGAACTTCGACGTGCGGTGCGCCTGGCGCTTCAGCGCATAGTCGAACACCGCGGCTTGCTCTTGCAGCATTTCGGCGAGAATCGTCGAATGGTCGGCCGGCGGCAGCGACAGGTATGCATCGGCCTCGCCGTATGCGTATTCGATGCGCATCCCGGACTTCTTCGCGATGTGCATCATCGTCGCATTCCGCGACAGGCAATGCATATACAGCGTCGTCACGCGGGTGTTGCGGCTGCGGATCGCCGCGCGCTCGAACAGTTTCGAGCCGACGCCGCGGCCGCGCGCGCTTTCGAGCACCGACACGCCGAATTCGGCCGTGCGCGTGTCGCCTTCCGCCGGCAGATATGCCAGATGGCCGACGCCGATCAGTTCGAGCGCATGGTCGAACACGCCGAACACGGTGTCCCGACCGAAGTCGATCGTGCGGACATAATTCTCGATCACGTGATCGGGCACCATCTGGCCGAAGCGCAGCAGGCGATCCTCTTCGTTGAGCGAGAGAAAGTGAGTGAGCATGCGCTCACGGTCTTTGGAAGCCAGTTCCCTGACGAGAACCGGCGCAGTACCGGCGTGGCCAACAGCGGCGGCACGGCGGGTCGATTGCGTGTTCATCGTGGGTTCCTCAGTGTGTTGCTGCACAAACGGCTTGTGCGACGCAACAGCATTCTACCCGACCGGGGTTGGGGAAAACCCGTATTTGACGGTATTTATGCTGAGGGGGAATTCTAAACCTGCTTAGTTAATATTCTATCTGTTTGATTTTAAACAGATTTAAAATTCATCATATGAAACGCCTGTCGGCCCGCGGCTGTGTGCCCATTGCGCAACATCTGCTGCTATGCGGCAATTACGCGCGCTGCGACAGCCCGTGTTCCATCAGGTCGATGACCTGTTCGGCGAAGTCGCGGTAGCCGAGGCGGCCACCCGGCTTGAGCCATGTGAACGTCCAGTTGATCATCCCGAACACCATCATCGTGACCGATGTCTGGTTCTCCTTCGAGATTCGGTCCGGATACGCGCGGGCCAGCTGGCGCGAAAAGGCCGCGACGATGTCGCGCTGGCGGTCCAGCACGATTTCTCGCTGCGCGTCCTCGAGATATTTCACGTCGTTGAGCAGCGCGACGTGGCGGCTATGCGACGTCTCGTACTCGGCAAGGAACGCGCGAACGAGTTCGGCGAACGCATCGCGCTCGCTGAGCCCGCGCCGCTGGCTCGCGCCTTCCACCTCGGCGATGATCAGCATCAGCCGCTTCGTGTAGCGGTCGAGCAGGTCGAACAGGATCGCTTCCTTGCTCTCGTAGTAGTGATAGAGACGTGCCTTCGACGTGCCGCTCGCGGTGGCGAGATCGGACATCGACGTGCTCGGGTAGCTCGTCTGCGCGAATTTTTTTGCGGCGAGATCGAGGATCTGCTCGCGCTGGGATTCGTGGTCGGGCGCTCGGGTACGGGCCATGGTCGAATGCGGAAAGTTAGCGTTGGCGCGGCGCGGCTGCCGCGCGCACCAGCGTGGAAGAGAGGGCGGCCGGCGCGTCGTCCTGCAGCTCGAGCCGGCCCGCCGCGGCGAGTTCGCGGCAGCGCCACCACGCGATCGAGTCGCTGACGAAGAGGCCGCCGCGATCGGCGCCGGCCATGATCGCACCGACGAGACGGCGCGCGGGCTGCCAGCCCGATTCGGCGTGAGCAACGATCAGCGCATCGAGATCCGCGTAGTGGCCGCTCTTGATCGTGTTGCTGATCCAGTAGCGCAGCTCGGCGTTCAGGTGCTTTGCTTCCTGCCATTCCAGCGCGAGGCGGCCGATGCGCAGCACCGAGATCGGCGCGGCGACTGCCCGTTTGCGCGCAAGCGCCGCCGGCGGAAACATTCCCGTCGCACAGGCCTGGTCGCTGCGCACCAGTGCGGCGCGCTGCGCCGCGTCGAGATCGGCGGCCGACAGCCGCACCTCGTTCAGCCGCTGCGGCACGTTGCGCAGGTGATAGGCGACGCGGCGCAGCAGCAGCTTGTCGCCGACGCTCGGCGCATGCCACACCACCACCTGCCCTGTGTCCATTGCGAGCTGGTCGAGGCGCGCGAACTCGGCTTCGATTTCCGCGTTCCAGTCGGGAATCTGGTCTCCGAGCACGCGCTGCCAGAACGCGGCGCGCGTGTCGGGCGTCTCGTCGGCTGCCTTCAGCGGTCCGACCGCGAGATCGTCGAGCAATCCTACGACGCGCTCGTCGCGTCCGGCCTGCGCGAGCGCCTCGCGCAGCGACGCGGCGGCAGTGCCGCCCTGAATCACGTGAATGGTACTCATCGGCCTGTCGTCAACAAAAGAAAACCGCCGGCCGGGCGGACGTTGCAACGTCCAGCCGGCCGGCGGCCCCTAGTGTAAGCGAGATGTGTGACGACGAGAAACCGGCGCGGCGCGCCGGTGCGACGTACCTCAACGCTCGTCGAAGCTCACGACGACCTTGTCGCTGATCGGATGACACTGGCACGTGAGCACGAAGCCGTCCTTCACTTCATGGTCCTCGAGCGTGTAGTTCTTCTCCATCCGCACCTCGCCTTCGATCACCTTCGCCCGGCACGTGCAGCACACGCCGCCCTTGCATGCGTACGGCAGCGCAAGGCCCGCGCGCAGGCCGACGTCGAGCAGGCTCACGCCCTCGTAAGGCAGGCGCAGCTTGCGCTTCTTGCCGTCGAGCACGATTTCGAGATCGGCGGCCGGCGTCTGGTCGGTGATCTCCACGACGGGCGCGCCGGCCTGCGGCAGCGGCGTGCCGAAGCGCTCGACGTGCACCTTCGCCGACGGCACGCCGGCCGCCTTCAACGCCGCTTCGGCCGCGTCCATCATCGGGGCGGGGCCGCAGATGAACGCTTCGTCGATCGCATCGGCCGGCACGAGCGTGTCCAGAAATTCCGCGCATTTCGCCTGGTCGAGCACGCCGTTGAACAGTTCGACGTCCTGCTGGTCGTCCGACAGCACGTGATACAAGACGAAGCGGTTCATAAAGCGGTTCTTCAGATCCTCGAGTTCCTCCGCGAACATGATCGCGTCGACGCTGCGGTTGCCGTAGATCAGCGTGAACGTGCTGCGCGGCTCGAGTTCGAGCGTCGTCTTCACGATCGCGAGCACCGGCGTGATTCCCGACCCGCCGGAGAACGCGACGTACTGCTTGCCGTGGTCGGCGTTCAGGTGCGTGAAGAAGCGGCCGTCCGGCGTCATCACGTCGATCGTGTGACCGGGCTTCAGCGTGTCGAATGCGAAATTCGAGAAGCGGCCGCCGCGCACGCGCTTGATGCCGATCCGCAGTTCGCCGTCGCGGTCATAGTCGGTCGTGCCGACGCAGATCGAATACGACCGGCGCGTTTCCTCGCCGTCGATGTGGGTCTTCAGCGTGACGAACTGGCCCTGCGTGAAGCGATATGCGTCGCGCAGCTCCGGCGGCACGTCGAACGAGACGGTGACGGCGTCGGCGGTCTCGGGCCGCACGTCGCGGATTCGCAGCGGGTGAAATTGCGGGGTCGCCATGATCAATAGGGTTTGAAGTAGTCGAAGGGTTCGCGGCAATCGACGCAGCGATACAGCGCCTTGCACGCCGTGGACGCGAATTGCGCGAGACGCTCGGTGTTTGCTGAGCCGCAGCGCGGGCAGACCGGCGCGGCGACGGGGCGCGGCACGAAGCGCACGACGTTTTCGCGCGGCGCGGCGCTGCCGCACTGGCCGACAGGCGGCGCGATGCCGTACGCACGCAGCTTGTCGCGTGCTTCCTGCGTGATCCAGTCGGTCGTCCATGCCGGCGCGAGCACTGTCTCGATCCGGTGCGGCGGCAGATCGGCCGCCTGCATCGCCGCGGCGATATCCTCGGCGATCTGCGACATCGCCGGGCAGCCGGAGTAGGTCGGCGTGATCACGACCTCGAGCACGCCGTCGTCCGCGCGACGGACGTCGCGCAGGATGCCGAGCTCGCGGATCGACACGACCGGGATTTCGGGATCGGGCACCGCTTCGAGCACGTCCCACGCACGCGCGAGCAACGGGTCGTCGCGGCGCACGGCGGGTGCGGCATTGGCGGGGGCGGCGGTCTGGGCGGACATCGTCGGGCTCCGTTGAGTCGGCCGGTTACCAGCTCGCGCCGGGATGCTGGCGCGCGAGGCTCTGCATTTCGGCGAGCAGGTAGCCCATGTGCTCCGAGTGCTCGCCCTGCTTGCCGGTCGTGATGTGCTGCACGGGCGCCGGCAGCGCGAGCGTCGCTTCGGCGAGCGCGTCTTCCACGTCCGCGCGCCATGCGGCTTCGAGCCCGGCCGGGGCGGGGCCGATACCTTGCTCGGCGATTGCCGCATCGATCGCATCGGCCGCGAAGAATTCGCGTGTATACGGAATCAGGTAGTCGAGTGCGGCCTGCGCGCGGCGATGCGATTCGTCGGTACCGTCGCCGAGGCGCACCAGCCATTCGCGTGCATGCTGCACGTGATAGCGGGTCTCCTTCACCGATTTCGCGGCGATCGCCGCGAGTTGCGCGTCCGTCGACGTTTCGAGCGCGGTCCACACGTGCAGCATCAGCGCCGCGTAGAGAAAGTTGCGCGCGATCGTCACCGCGTAGTCCTTGTCCGCTCGCGCGGTGCCGGTGAGCGGGCCGTAGTGCGGCAGTTCGGTGAGCGTGAAGTTCGCGAACTCGCGTTCGGTGCGGAAATACGCGTAATCGTCTTCAGTCTTTGTCGTGCCGTTGAGCTGGCGTTCGAGTTCGGCCGCGTGCGTATAAAGCATGCGGGCCTGGCCGATCAGGTCGAGGCTCATGTTGGTGAGCGCGATGTCTTCCTCGAGGACAGGGCCGTGGCCGCACCATTCGGCGTTGCGCTGACCGAGAATCAGCGCGTTGTCCGCGAGGCGCAGCACGTAGGAGAGGTGTTCGGGCGTGATCGTCATGGCGCGGGCATTACATGTGGTTGACTTCGTCGGGCAGCGTGTAGAACGTCGGGTGACGGTAGATCTTGTCGCCCGCCGGTTCGAACAGCTCGGCCTTCTCGGCCGGATCCGACGCGGTGATCGCCGACGACGGCACCACCCAGATGCTCACGCCTTCCTGGCGGCGCGTGTAGACGTCGCGCGCCATGCGCAGCGCCATCGACGCATCGGCCGCGTGCAGGCTGCCGCAATGCTTGTGGTCGAGGCCCTGCTTGCTGCGCACGAACACTTCCCAGATCGGCCATTCCTTGTTCATCACTCTCTCCTGAATCCTGTATTCGATGGTTGCCGCTCAGGCGGCGTGCTGTTCGGCGCGGGCGCGGCGCTTCGCTTCGTGCGCGAGCGCGGCTTCGCGCACCCACGCGCCGTCGTCGTGCGCCTTCACGCGGGTCGCGAGACGTTCCTTGTTGCACGGACCGTCGCCATTGACGACGCGCCAGAATTCGTCCCAGTCGATCGCGCCATAGTCGTAATGGCCGCGCGCCGCGTTCCATTTCAGATCCGGGTCGGGCAGCGTGACGCCAAGCACCTTCGCCTGCTCGACCGTCGCGTCGACGAACTTCTGCCGCAAGTCGTCGTTCGAGATCCGCTTGATGCCCCATTTCGCGGACTGATTGCTGTGGACCGAATCCGCGTCACTCGGGCCGAACATCATCAGCACGGGCCACCACCAGCGGTTCACGGCCTGCTGAACCATCGCGCGCTGCGCGTCGGTGCCTTTCATCATCGCCATGAGCGCGTCGAAACCCTGGCGCTGATGGAACGACTCCTCCTTGCACACGCGGATCATCGCGCGCGCGTACGGGCCGTACGTGCAGCGGCATAGCGGGATCTGGTTCATGATCGCGGCGCCGTCGACGAGCCAGCCGATCACGCCGACGTCGGCCCAGGTCGGCGTCGGATAGTTGAAGATGCTCGAGTATTTGGCCTTGCCGGCGTGCAGTGCGTCGATCAGCGAATCGCGCGACACGCCCAGCGTTTCCACCGCGCTATATAGATAGAGGCCGTGTCCGGCTTCGTCCTGGACTTTCGCGAGCAGGATTGCCTTGCGCTTCAGGCTCGGCGCGCGCGAAATCCAGTTGCCTTCCGGCAGCATGCCGACGACTTCCGAGTGCGCATGCTGCGAGATCTGGCGGATCAGCGTCTTGCGATAGGCATCGGGCATCCAGTCCTGCGGTTCGATCTTGCCGTCCGCGGCCATGACCGCGTCGAACCGCGTCTGCTCGGGCGACTCGGCTGCGGCGTCGAGCGGCGCGACGTTGCCGGGGATGTCGAGGGATTGCGTGTACATGGCGGAGGTTCTCGTCCGGTTGAATGTCTGCGAAGTATAAACCAACCGACCGGTCGGTTAATAAATTTGTTGCGGATTTGCGGCCTGATTCGGGTAAACGAGGGGCGAGATCGGCGGAGACGGACGCCGGCGGCGCGTGGCAGTCGCGGCTTCTGCGGCACAATGCCCGCTTTCCGATGAGGATTTTGCCGATGTCATTTCGAAGCAGTTTCGTCGCGGCCGTATTGGGCGCGTCCGTATTCCTGTCGTCGTTCGGCGCGTCGGCCGCGTCGTCGGCGTCGGGCGCGCCGGCCGGATGGGTCGCCGCATGGGCGACCGCGTTGCAGCCGATTCCCGATCTGGCTGCGCCGCCGCCGCTCTACCGTGCGCCGGACGTTGCCGGGCGCACGGTCCGGCAGATCGTGTTCCCGACGGTATCCGGGCGCACTGCGCGGGTTCGCGTGAGCAACGCATACGGTCGCACACCGCTTGTGATCGACGCGGCGGGCCTCGCGCGCGCGGGGGACGGCGCGGCTCTGGCCGATGCGGCAAGCGCTGCCGTGCGCTTCGGCGGCAAGCCGTCGATAACGCTCGCGCCGGGCGAGGAGCGCGACAGCGACCCTGTGGCGATCGACGTGGCGGCTGGCCGGCCTTACGCGATCAGTCTGACGATGGGGTCGAACCAGCGGATGACCGTGTGGCACCGTGTGTCGAACCAGGTCAATTACGTGTCGACGCCGGGCGATCATGTGGCCGATCGGGGCGCGGACGCATTTCGCACGCGCTTTACTCAGTATGCGTGGGTCACCGAACTGGCGGTCGAGGCCGGTGCGGCGCGGGCGACGGTCGCGGCGATCGGCGACTCGATTACGGACGGGCTGCGTTCGAGCCTGAACCGCAACCGCCGCTGGCCGGATGCGCTCGCGCGCCGGCTGGCCGACGCCGGCTCCGCGCCGCTGGGCGTCGTGAACCTGGGGATTAGCGGCAACCGGTTGCTCAGTGATTCGGCGTGCTACGGCACGTCGCTGGCGTCGCGGTACGAGCGCGATGCGCTGTCGCGGGCCGGCGTGAAGGCGGTGATCGTGCTGATCGGCATCAACGACATCAACTTCGCGGCGATGCCGCCACGAAAGGGGCTCGATTGCGACAGCCCGCATACGCAGGTCACGGCCGCGTCGTTGATCGACGGCTATCGTCGGCTGATCGAGGCAGCGCATCGCCGGGGTGTGAAGATTTTTGGGGCGACGCTCACGCCGGCAGCGCTCCCGCCTGGCCGCGAGGCGATCCGGCTCGAGGTGAACCGTTGGATCCGCAGCGGCGGCGGGTTTGACGGAGTCGTAGACTTCGATGCGGTGCTGCGCGATCCGGCACACCCGACCGTGCTGCAGCGCCGTTATGACAGCGGCGACGGCATTCACCCCAGCGACGCCGGGTACACGGCGATGGCTGACGCGGTTCCGGTGGAGCAACTGCAGGCGACAGTTCGTGGCAATTGACGCTGCCTAATTTATATAGAAGGCGTGACGAAAGGCGATACGTTTCACGAACTGCCCCGAACCGCCAACCGTTCAGCCAAGCCCCGTGCGCGGCAGCGCACGGGGCTTTTTCAAAATATTTTCACAAAGGGCTTGCGCGGCCGTGAGCGCGTGCCTAGAATCACGCCTCTTTCGCGCTAACGGAAACACGGCGCGGAGGAAGAAGGGAAGCGGTGCGATTGGGTCAGCGGTAGCGGCCCTGGGCACACGAAGCGGAACCCCTCGCGGTCGCAACGAAGCAGTTCAGAAAGTTGTTGACGAGCGAAGAAAGGCGGTTCATAATCTCGCTTCTCTGCTGCTGAAAACGCAGCGCTGCTGGGAAACACGAAGTTCCTCGCAGAA
>NZ_JAGSTV010000022.1:0-76442 GCF_018148075.1 Burkholderia sp. AU19243 | reverse complement strand
TATCTGTCGGTGCTGACCGCGCAGACCGATCTCTACTCGGCGCAGCAGACGCTGATCAGCGCACGGCTCGCACGCTGGACGAACCTCGTCGACCTGTATCGCGCACTGGGCGGCGGCTGGATCCAGCGCGCCGGCGAGACGCCGCGCGCGCCTGACGAGACGGCCGGCTACGACAAGGCGGCCGCACCGGCGAGCGCGTCGGCAACCGCGACGAACGGGTAAGCACGGCGGCGGACACGGGCGGGGAACCGCTCCGCGTCGCCTCAGCTGCAGCACCTTCGATGCGACAACGCCACGGACTTTCGTCCGTGGCGTTTTTTTTGGTGCGGTCGATGGATGCGAGCCGTGTGCGGCGAAGGCGGATCGTCGCCCGCGTCGCACGCATCGCCGCCGCCGTCGCGGGCCCGCTCCGCAAAGCAAAACGCCACGGCAGGCCGTGGCGTTTTATCCTTCGCCGCAGCATTCGGCTGCGGCCGCTGCAAGACCAATCAGTGATGCACGTCGGCCGGACGTCCGTCGAAGTCGTGCCCTGCGCGGCGGATTTCGCAACGCGCTTCCTTTTCGCCCTTCACGCCGTTGAACACGATGTTCAGGATCACGGCCGTGGCCGATGCAAGCAGGATGCCGCTGTGCAGGATCGGCGCGAGCGCCGGCGGCAACTTCGAGAAGAAGTGCGGCGACACGACCGGCACGAGGCCCATGCCGACGCTCACGGCGACGATGAACAGGTTGTGCGCGTTGGTCACGAAGTCGACCTTCGACAGCACCTTGATGCCGTTCGCGGCGACCATCCCGAACATCACGATGCCTGCGCCGCCGAGCACGAACGGCGGCACCGATGCGACGACCTGCGCCATCTTCGGGAACAGCCCGAGCAGGACCAGGATCACGCCGCCGGTCGCGCAGACGAACCGGCTCTTGACGCCGGTCACGCCGATCAGGCCGACGTTCTGCGAGAACGACGTATGCGGGAACGAGTTGAAGATGCCGCCGATCAGCGTACCGAGGCCGTCGACACGCAGGCCGCGCACGAGGCGCTCCTGATTGACCGGACGATCGACCATGTCGCCGACCGCGAGGAACATCCCCGTCGATTCGATGAACGTGACGAACATTACCGTGACCATCGTCGCGATCGACAGCGGGTCGAAGTGCGGCATGCCGAAGTGGAACGGCATCACGAAGCCGACCCACGGCGCAAGCGCGACGCCGTCCGTGTTCACGCGGCCGATCGCGAACGCGATCACGAAGCCGGCGACGATGCCGAGCAGCACCGAGATGTTCGCGATGAAGCCGCGACCGTACTTGTTGATCAGCAGGATCAGCGTGAGCACGAGCAGCGACAGGCCGAGGTAGACGGGACTACCGTATTCGGGATTGCCGACGCCGCCGGCCGCCCAGTTGATCCCGACTTCCATCAGCGACAGCCCGATCACCGCGATCACCGTGCCGACGACGACGGGCGGGAAGAATCGCAACAGCCTGCCGATCATCGGCGCGAGCACGATGCCGATGATGCCGGCCGCGATCGTCGAGCCGAAGATGTCGAGAATGCCGAGGCCGGGGTTCGTGCCGATCGCGATCATCGGGCCGACTGCCGCGAACGTGCATCCCATGATCACCGGCAGCCGGATCCCGAAGATCCACAGGCCGAGCGTCTGGATCAGCGTCGCGATACCGCATGAAAACAGATCGGCGCTGATCAGGAACGCGATCTGGTCTTTGGGCAGCTTCAGCGCGCCGCCGACGATGAGCGGCACGGCGACGGCGCCGGCGTACATGACGAGGACGTGTTGCAGACCAAGCGTTACAAGCTTGCCGGTCGGCAGCACCTCATCGCACGGATGGACCGTGTTCGATTGCATCTGTCTCACTCCATGATCTTGTTTTCAGGGTGGTACGAAGTTATGCGGAATACCACATCGCAACAAGAGCGCTGGGTCCTATTCCGTTCTTTGCTGGTTCGATATGCCATTTCGGCATGAAGGGCGGTGTCGATCATCGGGAAACTGCCGCTGGAGTGAGGTTCCCCGGTTTTATAGCCGTCCAAAATAGCGCGGACCCCGGTGTCAAATATCGGTGTCTTTATGGTGTGTATCGCGACCTCGGCATAGTGGCAAAAACGACCGGTGGAAAATCGCGCCGGGTTAACCCGCGGGCACGCGTTCGCGCCGGCACGGTGCATCCCGGTGGAACCTGCCCGGCGGCCGCGTTCGTGCATCGTCACGGTGACGAAAGACGCTGCGCCGATCGGGCCGCATGTCGCGATCCCGCTATCATCGGGATCCGTTTACTCGAATACGCAACCCGTCATGCGCCTGCTCGGAATCGACCTCGGCACCGGCTCCATCAAACTCGTCACGCTCGATGCCGATGGCGTCGAGCGCGCAGTCGCGAGCGAATCTTATGCGTTGTCGTCACCGCAGCCCGGCTGGGCGGAAATTGCGCCGGACGTGTGGTGGCACGCGCTCGTGCGCGCCGCTGCGCGGCTGCCGGCCGGCGAGCGCGAGCAGGTCGCCGCAATCGGGTTCTCGGGCCAGATGCACGGCGTCGTAGCGATCGATGCGGCCGGGCAGCCGGTGCGGCCCGCGATGCTGTGGCCCGATACGCGCGCGGTGCGCGAAGCGGACGCGGCCGCCTGGAACGACGCCGGCGTGTCCGTCGCAGGTGCGCCCGTTGCCCCAAATCCCGTCGCGCCGGGGATGGCGGGGCCGCTGTTGCGCTGGCTGGCCGCACATGAACCGCATGCGCTGCAGGCGGCGCGCTGGGTCGTACAGCCGAAGGACTGGCTGCGGGTCGCGCTCGGCGGCGACGTCGCGGCCGATCCGAGCGATGCGTGCGCGACCGCACTCGCGACGCCGGACGGGGCATGGGACACGGCGCTGATCGACAGGTTCGGCCTGCCGCGAGACCGCTTTGCGCCGGTGCGCGCATCGAGCGCGCGCTGCGGCGTGCTCGACGCGAAGGCGGCGGCGGCACTCGGGCTGCCGGCCGGCGTGCCCCTTGCAACCGGTGCGGGCGATACCGCGTGCGCGGCGCTCGGCAGCGGGCTCGTCGCAGCCGGCGACGCGCTGCTGACGACCGGCAGCGGCGGCCAGATCGTCGTGCTCGCGCACGCTTTGCCTCCCGCGCGGCGCGGGCTGCATCGCTATCGGACGGCAGCGGGCGGCGGCTATTACACGATGGCCGCGATGCAGAACGTCGGGCTCGCGCTCGAAGCCGTGCGCGGCTGGCTCGGCTATGCGCGGTGGGCGGACGCATACGACGAAGCGTTCGCGCAGCCGGCGTCCGAGCGGTTGTGCTTTTTGCCGTACCTGACGGGCGAGCGCTCGCCGTGGATGAACCCCGATGCGCGCGGCGGCTGGCTCGGGCTCGGGCTCGGCGACACGCGCGGCGCGATGATGCGTGCCGCATTCGAAGGTGTCGCATTCGCGTTGCGCGCGGGACTCGACGCGATCCGCGATGCGAACCGCACCGATCCGGTGACGACGCTGCGTCTGGCCGGCGGCGGTTCGGTCGATCCGCGCTGGCGCCAGTTGCTTGCGGATGCGCTCGGCGCATCGCTCGACGCGGTCGATTGCCCCAACGCCGCGACGCGCGGCGCGGCGCTGCTCGCCGGCGTCGCGATCGGGCACTGGCGCGAGGACGCGCTGCGCGCGCTGGCCCCGGCCGCGTCGTCGGTCGCCGTACCGCGCGACGATCGGGCGCTCGCCGCCCGTCACGCGCGTTTCGTCGATCTGTATGCGCGAACCGACGCATGGTTCACGACCGGCGATTAAACTCGGGCACGTGGCGCTTTGCAGCGGCGATGACGCATCGCGGCAAGCCGGCGGCTGTTTCGCGTGCGCGATGCGCGGCGCGATCGGCGATCATGGCGGGCACGCCGCGGCTTCGACGTGCCGCATCCGGGCCTGCGTCGCGGCATGGTGCGACCCGATCGTGCGCGTGCCGGCCGAGACGTGCCGCGGCAGCGCCGATCCGATGAAGAAGGGCGAATCGTTTCGCCCGAACGTGCTGTATTGAACGGAAGGGAATCCCATGCTCGAACTCGTTTCTTCGCATGCTTGCCACGGCGGCGAGCAACGCTTCTATCGCCACGATTCGACGGCCATCGGCCTGCCGATGAAATTCTCCGTGTACCTGCCGCCGCAGGCCGCGCACGGCCGCGTGCCGGCGCTGTTCTATCTCGCGGGGCTCACGTGTACCGACGAGACGTTCGCGATCAAGGGCGGCGCGCAGCAGTATGCGGCGCAACACGGTGTCGCGCTCGTGATGCCCGATACGAGCCCGCGCGGCGCTGGCGTGCCCGGCGAAGCCGATGCGTGGGATTTCGGCGTCGGCGCGGGCTTTTACGTGGACGCGACGCAGGCGCCGTGGTCCACGCATTACCGGATGGAGTCGTACGTGACCGGCGAGTTGCGCGAGCTCGTCACGACCGCGTTGCCGATTGACGGCGCGCGCCTCGGGATCTTCGGACATTCGATGGGCGGGCATGGCGCGCTGACGCTCGCGCTGCGTCATCCCGAGCTGTATCGCTCGGTGTCGGCGTTCGCGCCGATCGCCGCACCGACGCGTTGCCCGTGGGGCGAGAAGGCGTTCGCGGGCTACCTCGGCGACGATCGCGACGCATGGAAGCAGCACGACGCGAGCGAACTCGTCGCGCGCGCGGATGCGCCGAAGTTCGCGGACGGCATCCTCGTCGACCAGGGTCTCGCCGACCAGTTTCTCGCGAACCAGCTGAATCCGGACGTCTTCGAAGCCGCGTGCGAACAGGCAGGCCAGCCGCTGACGCTGCGCCGCCATGAAGGCTACGATCACGGCTACTACTTCATCTCGACGTTCATCGCCGATCACATTGCGCATCATGCGCGCGTGCTGGCCCGATGAGCGCGTCAAGCAGGTAACGCACATTTCGCGCGGCGAAGCGCGCGCAAAAAAACGCCGGCGTTGCCCATCGGGCACGCCGGCGTTTTCGTTATTGCCGCTCGACGTTCAGGGGCGCCGCAACAAACTCGCCCCATACACCAGCGCCGACAACGCCGTAATCCAGAAACTCGTCGGCCAGTCGGTGTGATAGGCGAGCGCGATGCCAACCCACGCTTCGAACAGCGCGAACAGCGCGGCGAGCGCGACGCCGGTCGACAGCCGCGTCGACACGTTCTGCGCGGCCGCCGCCGGCCCGACGAGCAGCGTGAACACGAGCAGCACGCCGACGATCTGGGTGGCCGCGGCCACCGCGAGCGCACACACCGCGAGGAACAGCATCGACACCGTGCGCAGCGACACGCCTTTCGCTTCGGCCAGCTCCGGCTGCAGCGACGCGAACAGCAGCGGCCGCGCGATCAGCGCGAGCGCGACGAGGCTCACCGCGCCGATGCCGGCCAGCACCGCGAGGGTGTCGTGGCTCACCGCGAGCACGTTGCCGAACAGCAGCGCGGTGACCTGCGTCGCGAACGACGTGTAGAAGTGCAGAAACAACAGGCCGAAGCCGAGTGCGCCCGACAGGATCACGCCGATCGCGACGTCGCGACCCGCGAGCCGTTCGCCGAGCGCGCCCATTCCGATGCCGGCCGCGAGCGTGAAACCAACCATTCCCCAGATCGGCGAGATGCCGAGCAGCACCGCGCCGGTTGCGCCGGTGAAGCCGACGTGCGACAGCGCATGGCCGGCGAACGTTTGTCCGCGCAGCACCAGGAAATAACCGACGATGCCCGCGAGCACCGCGACGATCCCCGACGCGGCGAACGCGTTGATCATGAAATCGTATTCAAACATCGTGCGAATGCCCGGGATGAGCGTGTCCGTGGTGGTGATGGCCGTGGCCGCCGCCGCCGTGCGAGTGGCCGTCGTCTTCCTCGTGTTCGTGATCGTGCTTCTCGATCTCGACGTCGCCGGACATCACGAAGATCTTGCCGTTCACGCGCATCACGTCGATCGGCGACCCGTAAAGCCGCGACAGCACCGGCTTGGTGATCACCTCGTCGACGGTGCCGAGCGCCGCGACGCCGTTGCCGAGGTACAGCACGCGATCGAGCGCGTTCAGCAACGGATTCAGTTCGTGCGCGGAAAACAGCACGGTAATGCCGAGCTCCCGCTGCACATTGCGCACGAGTTCGACGACGCCGCGCTGATGATTCGGATCGAGGCTGATCAGCGGCTCGTCGAGCAGCAGCAGTTTCGGGCTGCCGAGCAGGCACTGCGCGAGCAGCAGCCGCTGCCGCTCGCCGCCCGACAGCTCGGACAGCGGCCGGCGCGCAAGCGCCGCGCCGCCGACGAGCTCGAGCACGCGATCGACGTCGCGCCGCGTTGCCGCGTTCGCGTGCGGCAACCCCCAGCGATGCCCGTCGGCGGCCATCGCGACGAAGTCGTAGCCGCGCATCCGGCGATTCGCGAGGCCGCTGCGGATCTGCGGCATGTAGCCGATCGACGCGTTGCCGCGCTCGACAGGCGCGCCGCCGACCGACAGCGTGCCGCCCGTGACCGGAACGAGGCCGAGCACTGCGCGCATCAGCGTGGTCTTGCCTGCGCCGTTCGGTCCGAGCACGCCGACGAATTCGCCGGGTTCGATCGAGAAGCTCGCGTCGCGCAGGATAGTGCGACCGCCCAGTTCGAGCGTGACGCGATCGAGCGAGAGTGCGTGGGGAGTGGCGGTCATTTCTTGCTGGCGGAAAGCGCGGCCGCGAGCGCGTCGAGCTGGCCGGCCATCCATTGCTGGAAAGTCTTGCCGGCCGGCTGCGTCTCGGTGACGCTCACGCTCGGCACACCGCCGTCGCGCGCGATCTTCAGCAGGCGCCGGGTCATCGGCGCTTCGGCCTGGCTGTTGTAGATCAGCGCGCGCACCCGCTTGTTGCGAAGGTCGTTTTCGAATGCGGCGACGTCCTGCGCGCTCGCCTCGGTATCGTTCATCGTCGCGAGCTGGAAGCGCTGATTGCGCATGTCGAGGCCGATCGCGTCCGACATGTAGCCGAACACCGGCTCGGTGGCCGTCACCGGCACACCCTTGTACTGCGCGCGCAGCGCGGCAATCTTGTCGTCGACGGGCTTCAGCGATGCGATGAACTTCTGCAGGTTCGCGTCGTAGTCGGCCTTGTTCGCCGGGTCTGCACGGCCCAACTCGGCCGCGATCGCGCGTGCGGCGACCGGCATCGTGGCCGGGTCGTACCACAGGTGCGGGTTGTCGCCGGCCTTCTTGCCGACCAGGTCGGCGACGACGATCGTCGCGCGTTTGGGCTGCTTCGACGCGGACAGCAGCTTGCTCATCCACGGATCGTAGTTCGCGCCGTTGTAGATCACGAGCTGCGCGCGCTGCAATGCGCGTGCGGTTTTCGGGCTCGCTTCGAACAGGTGCGGGTCCTGATCGGGATTGCTCAGGATGCTCGTTACCGCGACATGGCTGCCGCCAATCTGCGACGCGACGTCGCCATAGAAGTTCTCGGCGGCGACGACGTTGACGGCCGCGGCCTGCGCGACACCGGGGGCGGCGACCGACAGCATCGCAGCCGCGGCGGCTGCGGCCGCGAACAGGCGGGCAAGCGGCATGGCGCGCCGCGGCGCGCGCTTCAGGGCAATGGACATGAAACTCCTCGTTGGAAAGGGCGGCGCCGTGCGCCGCACGTGTGCGACGTCAGCGTTGCGCGGGCTTGCCCTTGCAGTGCCCGCACAGGCCGTTCAGCTCGACGACCTGATGGTGGACTTCGAACCCGTGCGCAGGCTCGCTCGCGGACAGTTGCTTCGCGAGGTCGCTGCCCGGGATCTCGACGGTCTCGCCGCATGAATCGCAGATCAGGAACTGGCCTTCGTGCGGCACGCCGATCTCGCAGCACGCGAAGAACGCGTTCTTCGATTCGATCCGGTGGATGAAGCCGTGCTCGACGAGGAAATCCAGCGCGCGATAGACGGTGGTCGGCGGCACGCGGCCGCGCTGCGGCTCGAGTTCGGCGAGCAGGTCGTATGCGCCGATCGGGCGCTGCGCGGCCAGCACGCGTTCGTAGACCTGGCGGCGCAGCGGCGTCCACGCGAGCCCGTGCTCGGCGGCGAATGCGTCGGCCCGGGACAGCCGGGCGTCGATGGGCGATGAGGTAGCCATGGCGGGAGGCGGCCAATGAAACGAAGTATCGCGATGATATAACGTATCTCCGCGCCGTGCAGCGCCGATTCCGTGTCGCGCGCCTGCTGCGCCCCTCGCCGCCACTTCAGCCGCGCCGCACCCAGCGCGTGACGCCTTGCGGCACGTGGCGTCCCGGCCGGCAGCCGATGCCGCCGTGCCGCAGCGCATCATCGAAAGCCGGCCCGCCGCCTTGACAGCGTCAATCGCGTATCCGATCATTCGACCAACAACAGAGCAATTGATCGGTCGGCGAGCGTTCGCTCACCTCACGATCTTCGTGCAGCAGAACGAACCGGAGACAACCAGTGAGACTGGCAGACAAGGTCGCGATCCTCACGGGCGCGGCAAGCGGCATCGGCGAAGCCGTCGCGCAACGCTATCTGGACGAGGGCGCGCGCTGCGTGCTGGTGGACCTGAAGCCCGCGAGCGGTTCGCTCGCACGGCTGGTCGAGGCCAATCCCGGCCGCGCGGCGGCCGTCACCGCCGACGTCACCCGCCGCGACGACATCGAGCGCATCGTCGCGACCGCCGTCGAGCGTTTCGGCGGCGTCGACATCCTGTTCAACAACGCGGCGCTGTTCGACATGCGCCCGATCCTCGACGAATCGTGGGACGTGTTCGACCGGCTGTTCGCGGTCAACGTCAAAGGGCTGTTCTTCCTGATGCAGGCCGTCGCACGCCGGATGGTCGAGCAGGGGCGCGGCGGCAAGATCGTCAACATGTCGTCGCAGGCGGGGCGTCGTGGCGAGGCGCTCGTCTCGCATTACTGCGCGACCAAGGCCGCGGTGATCAGCTACACGCAGTCGGCCGCGCTCGCGCTCGCGCCGCACCGGATCAACGTGAACGGCATCGCGCCGGGCGTGGTGGACACGCCGATGTGGGAGCAGGTCGATGCGCTCTTCGCACGCTACGAGAACCGGCCGCTCGGAGAAAAGAAGCGGCTCGTCGGCGAAGCGGTGCCGCTTGGCCGCATGGGCGTGCCGGCCGACCTGACGGGCGCCGCGCTGTTCCTGGCGTCGGCCGACGCCGACTACATCACCGCCCAGACGCTGAACGTCGACGGCGGCAACTGGATGAGCTGAGATGCCGCCGCTCGTAAGCGCAACCCCGGTGGGTCCGCCGCGCGCGGCCGCCGCCGAACGAGGGCATGCCTGATGGCCGAGATCGTGGTTGCCGGCGAACTGCTGGCCGAATTCGTCGCCGCCGAGCGCGGCCAGGGCTTCGACGCGCCGGGCATGTTCGCGGGGCCGTTTCCGAGCGGTGCGCCGGCGATCTTCGCCGATCAGGCTGCGCGGCTCGGTGCGCGCGTCGCGTATGCGGGCTGTGTCGGCCGCGATGCGTTCGGCGACGCGATCGTCGCACGTCTCGAACGCGACGGCGTCGACGTCACGCGCATTCGCCGTGTTGCGCGCCCGACCGGCACCGCGTTCGTCGCGTATCGCGACGACGGTTCGCGCAGTTTCGTGTTCAGCCTGTCGACCAGCGCAGCCGCGTGCGTGGACGCGTCCGATGTCGACACGCCGATGTTCGACGGCTGCCGCTACTTCCACGTGATGGGGTCGTCGCTGACGAGCGAATCGGCGATCGCGGCCGTGCAGCGCGGCGTGATCGAAGCGGCGCACGCGGGCGCGAAGGTGTCGTTCGACCCCAACGTGCGGCCCGAGATGCTGAGCTTCCGGCCGATGCGCGCGGCGCTCGACGCAATGCTCGCCGCGTGCCACCTGTTCCTGCCGAGCGAGGCCGACTTGCCGTTCTTCTGCGGACCGCAGCCGGCCGAACGCGCGATCGCCGGGCTGCTCGCGACTCATCCGCTGCTCGAGCGCGTCGTGCTCAAGCGCGGCGCGGCCGGCAGTGTCGCGTTCGATCGGGCGAGCCGCGTCGATGCGCAGGCCTACCGTGTTGACGAACTCGATCCGACCGGCGCGGGAGACTGCTTCGGCGGCACGCTGGTCGCGAGCCTCGTCGCGGGCCTGCCGATCGACGTCGCGCTGCGCCGCGCGAACGCGGCCGGCGCGATCGCGGTCACGCGGCGCGGCCCGATGGAGGGTAACAGCAGCGCGGCCGAGATCGACCGCTTCCTGACCGAACGAGGTGTCGCATGCCCGGCCTGACGAGCATCGCGGAGCACGCGCGCACCGCGCACGCTGGGACCGTGCTGCGGATGATCTTCGACGCGAACCGCGCGAATGCCCAGCGCGGCATCTACTCGATCTGCAGCGCGCACCGGCTCGTGCTGGAAGCCGCATGCGAAGCCGCGCGCGCCGACGGTTCGCCGCTGCTGATCGAGGCGACCTGCAACCAGGTCAACCATCTCGGCGGCTATACCGGCATGACGCCCGCGGACTTCCGGCGCGACGTCGATGCGATCGCGCAACGCTGCGGGCTTGCGCCGTCGGCGCTCGTGCTCGGCGGCGATCATCTCGGGCCGAACCCGTGGCGGCACCGCCGCGCGGCCGACGCAATGCGCGAAGCGGCCGCGATGGTCGCCGCGTATGTCGAAGCCGGGTTCGAGAAGATCCATCTCGACGCGAGCATGGCGTGCGCGGACGATCCGGTGCGGCTCGACGATCGCACAATCGCCGCGCGCGCGGCCGAGCTGTGCCGGGCCGCGGAGGATGCCGCGGCGCGCGCGGGCGTTGCGCCCGTCTACGTGATCGGCACCGAGGTGCCGACGCCGGGCGGCGAAGTCGCCGGCGACGGCGATGCGGACGGCGCCGCGATCGCGCGGATCGCGGTCACGCGCAGCGACAGCATCGCCGCGACGCTCGACGCGCACCGCAGCGCGTTCGCCGCGGCAGGGCTCCACGACGCATGGACGCGCGTCGTTGCGATCGTCGCGCAGCCGGGCGTCGATTTCGACGATCGTCATGTGCTCGACTACGACAGCGCGAAGGCGGCGTCGCTCGGCGCGAGCATCCTGCGCACACCGCGCCTCGTGTTCGAGGCGCATTCGACCGACTACCAGACCGAAGCCGCGCTCGCCGCGCTCGTGCGCGATCATTTCGCGGTGCTGAAGGTCGGCCCCGCGCTGACCTTCGCGCTGCGCGAGGCGCTGTTCGCACTCACGTTCATCGAGGATGCGCTGATCGACGACGTCGCGCAGCGTTCGCGCCTGCGCGACGTCGTCGACGCCGCGATGCGCGCGCAGCCGGAACACTGGGCGCCGTACTATCGAGGCGACGAGGCCGAGCAGCGGCTCGCGCGCCAGTTCAGCTACAGCGACCGGATCCGCTACTACTGGCTGCAGCCGGCCGTTGCGGCGGCAGTCGAGCAATTGTTCGGCAACCTCGCGCGGCAGCCGGTGCCGGAAACGCTCGTCGCGCAGTGGCTGCCGGACGTGTACGCAGCGTGCCGCGCGGGCGGCCTCGCACGCGAACCGCGCGCGTGGGTGCGCCACCGGATACGCGACGTGATCGCGCACTACGCGCGCGCGTGCGGGATGCAGCGGCCGGCATGACGGGCCGCGAAGGAAACGCGGCAACGCGACATACGCACTACGCAACACGCAATACCGACGACAGTTCGAACAATCACAGGAGACATGCCATGCAACGAAAGATGCTCGATGCCGCCGTACGCTGCTTCGCCGGAGCCGCGCTTGCGACGGCCGCGTGTGCGGCGTCCGCCGGCACGCTGACGATCGCGACGCTGAACAACCCGGACATGATCGAGTTGAAGAAGCTGTCGCCGGCGTTCGAGAAGGCGAACCCCGACATCAAGCTGAACTGGGTGATCCTCGAGGAAAACGTGCTGCGCCAGCGCGCGACCACCGACATCACGACCGGCAGCGGCCAGTTCGACGTGATGGCGATCGGCACCTACGAGACGCCGCAGTGGGGCAAGCGCGGCTGGCTCGCGCCGATGACGGGCCTGCCCGCCGACTACGACCTGAACGACATCGTCAAGACCGCGCGCGACAGCCTGTCGTACAACGGCCAGCTCTACGCGCTGCCGTTCTACGTCGAAAGCTCGATGACGTTTTACCGCAAGGACCTGTTCGCCGCGAAGGGGCTCAAGATGCCCGACCAGCCGACCTACGACCAGATCGCCGAATTCGCGGACAAGCTCACCGACAAGTCGAAGGGCACCTACGGGATCTGCCTGCGCGGCAAGGCCGGATGGGGCGAGAACATGGCGTACGTGTCGACGGTCGTGAACACGTTCGGCGGACGCTGGTTCGACGAGAACTGGAACGCGCAGCTCACGTCGCCCGAATGGAAGAAGGCGATCAATTTCTACGTGAACCTGCTGAAGAAGAACGGGCCGCCCGGAGCGAGCTCGAACGGGTTCAACGAGAACCTGACGCTCACCGCATCGGGCAAGTGCGCGATGTGGATCGACGCGACGGTCGCCGCCGGGATGCTCTACAACAAGCAGCAGTCGCAGGTCGCCGACAAGATCGGTTTCGCGGCCGCGCCGGTCGCCGTCACGCCGAAGGGCTCGCACTGGCTGTGGGCGTGGGCGCTCGCCGTGCCGAAGACGTCGAAGCAGCAGGACGCCGCGCGCAAGTTCATCGCGTGGGCGACGTCGAAGCAGTACGTCGAAATGGTCGGCAAGGACGAAGGCTGGGCGTCGGTGCCGCCGGGCACCCGCTCGTCGACGTATCAGCGCGCCGAGTACAAGGCCGCCGCGCCGTTCTCGGACTTCGTGCTGAAGGCGATCGAGACGGCTGACCCGAACGATCCGTCGCTGAAGAAGGTCCCGTACACGGGCGTGCAGTACGTCGGGATTCCTGAATTCCAGTCGTTCGGCACGGTGGTCGGGCAGGCGATCGCCGGTGCGGTGGCCGGCCAGATGTCGGTCGACCAGGCGCTCGCCGCGGGCCAGGCGGCCGCCGATCGTGCGGTGCGGCAGGCCGGCTACAAGAAATAACGCCGGAAGTCACGCGGCGCGCACCGTGTGCGGCAGCGCGCACGATGCGCGCCGCCGAAGCAGCAATGCGGGCAGGCCGTTCGCGCCCGCGCATCAACCGGAGGGACTCCGATCATGCGTCATTTACGTCTTCCCCTGGGCCACGCGCCGTCGGTCGGCGACGCGTCGACGCCGCTCGCGCCGCGCCGCGCGCGCGGCGCGAGCTGGCTCGTGTCGCCGTCCGTCGCGGTGCTGCTGCTGTGGATGTCGATTCCGCTCGCGATGACGATCTGGTATTCGCTGTCGCGCTACAACCTGCTGAACCCGGACGTGAAGGGTTTCGCCGGGCTCGACAACTACCGCTTTCTCGCGACGGATCCGTCGTTCCTGCCCGCGATCTGGCACACGCTCGTGCTGATCGGCGCGGTGCTCGCGATCACGGTGATCGGCGGCGTGCTGATGGCCGTGCTGTTCGACCGCAAGTTCTACGGGCAGGGCATTGCACGGCTGCTGGCCATTGCGCCGTTCTTCGTGATGCCGACGGTCGCCGCGCTGATCTGGAAGAACATGATCCTGCATCCGGTGTACGGGCTCGTCGCGAATGCGATGCGCGCGTTCGGGATGACGCCGGTCGACTGGTTCGCCGATTACCCGCTCACCGCGGTGATCATGATCGTCGCGTGGCAGTGGCTGCCGTTCGCGTTCCTGATCCTGTTCACGGCGATCCAGTCGCTCGACCAGGAGCAGAAGGAAGCCGCGCGCATCGACGGCGCGGGCCCGATCGCGATGTTCTTCTACATCACGCTGCCGCACCTGAAGCGCGCGATTGCCGTCGTCGTGATGATGGAGACGATTTTCCTGCTGTCGATCTTCGCGGAGATCTACACGACGACGGGCGGCGGCCCGGGCAATGCGACGACCAACCTGTCGTACCTGATTTACGCGCTCGGCCTGCAGCAGTTCGACGTCGGGCTCGCATCCGCGGGCGGGATCATTGCCGTCGTGGTCGCGAACGTCGTGTCGTTCTTCCTGGTGCGGATGCTCGCGCGCAACCTGAAGGGGGAGTACGAGTCATGAGCGACCTGACCATCGAAGGCCGGCGCGCGCCGGCCGCATTCGACCTCGTGCGGCGCGCGCTGCCCGGCGCGCTCGCGTGGCTGATCGCGCTGCTGCTGTTTTTCCCGATCTTCTGGATGGCGATCACCGCGTTCAAGACCGAGCAGCAGGCGTATGCGTCGACGCTGTTCTTCATGCCGACGCTCGACAGCTTCCGCGAGGTTTTCGCGCGCAGCAACTACTTCGCATTCGCGTGGAATTCGGTGCTGATTTCGGCGGGCGTCACGGCGATCTCGCTGCTGCTCGCGGTACCGGCCGCGTACGCAATGGCGTTCTTTCCGAACCGCCGTACGCAGAAGGTGCTGCTGTGGATGCTGTCGACCAAGATGATGCCGTCGGTCGGCGTGCTCGTGCCGATCTATCTGCTCTGGAAGAACGCGGGGCTGCTCGATACCGTGTCCGGCCTCGTGATCGTGTACACGTTGATCAACCTGCCGATCGCGGTGTGGATGACGTTCACGTATTTCAACGAGATTCCGAAGGACATCCTCGAAGCCGGCCGCATCGACGGCGCGTCGACGTGGCAGGAGATCGTCTATCTGCTGATGCCGATGGCGCTGCCGGGGCTCGCGTCGACCGCGCTGCTGCTCGTGATCCTGTCGTGGAACGAGGCGTTCTGGAGCATCAACCTGTCGAGCTCGAACGCGGCACCGCTGACCGTGTTCATCGCGTCGTATTCGAGCCCTGAAGGCTTGTTCTGGGCGAAGCTGTCCGCGGCGTCGCTGCTCGCGGTCGCGCCGATCCTGATCGTCGGCTGGCTGTCGCAGAAGCAGCTGGTGCGCGGGCTCACGTTCGGGGCGGTCAAATGAGCGCGGCCGGCGAAGGTGCGGCCGGCAAGCGCGCGGTCGGTCATGGCGTGAACGTGCTGATCTGCGATTGCGACGGCGTGCTGATCGACAGCGAGGCCGTCGCCGCCGACGTGATCGTGCGCGAACTCGATGCGCGCTGGCCGGGCGTCGATGCGCGGCCGGCGGTGATGCCGCTGCTCGGGCTGCGCATCGAGCGTGTGCTGGCCGGTGCGAGCGAAGCCGTCGGCCGTACGCTGTCGGCCGACGACGTCGATGCGATCCGCCGCGCGGTCGAAGCGGCGGCTGTCAACGCGCCGATGGTGGACGGCATCGATACGGCGCTTGCGGCGATCGAGCTGACGACCGCGTGCGCGAGCAACAGCTACCGCGCGTACGTCGAAGCGGCGCTCGCGCGCACCGGCCTCGCGCGCTTCTTCGGCGACCGGCTGTTCTGCGCGGACGCCGTCGCGCGGCCGAAACCGGCGCCCGACGTGTATCTGGCGGCCGCGCGCGCGCTCGGTGCGGTGCCCGCGCAGTGCCTTGTCGTCGAGGACAGCGTGACCGG
The DNA here is from genome assembly GCF_018148075.1 of Burkholderia sp. AU19243. NCBI lineage: Bacteria > Pseudomonadati > Pseudomonadota > Betaproteobacteria > Burkholderiales > Burkholderiaceae > Burkholderia > Burkholderia sp. AU19243. The sequence continues at coordinate 61,015 of NZ_JAGSTV010000022.1, read as the reverse complement.
CATCACTGCGGCCGCGGCGGCCGGCATGACCGTGCTCGGCTTCGTCGGCGGCGGGCATGCGTCGGCCGCGCAGATCGACGCGCTGCGAGGCATCGGCGCGCGGCACGTGTTCGACGACATGCGCGAGCTGCCCGACTACGTTGCGCGCTGGCAGGCGACGGGCGCCGTGCTGCCGGGCTAACGGCGAAAGACGATCGCGCGCGGCGTCGCCGCGGCGCACGATACATCAAGCATCACGAACGAACGGAGACAGACCATGGCAAGCGTGCTCCTGCGCAATATCGCGAAGCGCTACGACGACACCGAAGTGCTGCGCAACGTGAACCTCGACATCGCCGACGGCGAATTCGTCGTGTTCGTCGGCCCGAGCGGCTGCGGCAAATCCACGCTGATGCGGATGATCGCCGGGCTCGAGGACATCTCGAGCGGCGATCTGCTGATCGACGGTGCGAAGGTCAACGACGTGCCGAGCGCGAAGCGCGGCATCGCGATGGTGTTTCAGTCGTATGCGCTGTATCCGCACATGACGCTGTACGACAACATGGCGTTCGGCCTCAAGCTCGCGGGCGCGAAGAAGCCCGAGATCGACCAGGCTGTGAAGCAGGCCGCGAAGATCCTGCATATCGATCATCTGCTCGACCGCAAGCCGAAGCAGCTGTCGGGCGGGCAGCGACAGCGCGTCGCGATCGGCCGGGCGATCACGCGCAAGCCGAAGGTGTTTCTGTTCGACGAGCCGCTGTCGAATCTCGACGCCGCGCTGCGCGTGAAGATGCGGCTCGAATTCGCACGTCTGCACGACGAGCTGAAGACGACGATGATCTACGTGACGCACGATCAGGTCGAGGCGATGACGCTCGCCGACAAGATCGTCGTGCTGTCGGGCGGCGACGTGCAGCAGGTCGGCACGCCGAACGCCCTGTACCACGCGCCCGCGAACCAGTTCGTCGCGGGCTTCATCGGCTCGCCGAAGATGAATTTCCTGAAAGGGGCGGTCGAGTCGGCCGATGCGGGCGGCGTGCTCGTGCGCTTCGACAGCGGCGACATGCAGCGTGTCGCGGTCGACGCGGCCGGATTGCAGCGCGGTGCGCCGGTGACCGTCGGCGTGCGGCCGGAGCATCTGCTCGTCGGCGCGGCGGCGCAACATGTGACTGCGAAAACGATGGCCGTCGAGTCGCTCGGCGACGCGGCGTATCTGTATGCGGAGTCGTCGGCCGCACCGGACGGGCTGATCGCGCGAATCCCGCCGCTCGACACGTACCGTACCGGCGAGGTGCTGCAGATGCATGCAGATGCCGAGCACTGCCATCTGTTCGATGAGCACGGCCATGCGTTCCCGCGGCTCGGCGTGCACGCGAAGGCGGCGTGAGCGCAGGCCGGTCCCGCGACGTTGCGTGATGCAACCGCCGGCGCGCGCGGCCGGTTACGGCACGTATCGAACGAGCCGTCGAGCGGTGACGGCGGCCGATAGCCCGGTACGGCGGATTGAAACCGGCTGCGCCGGTTTGGCGTCTTCGTTTTGCACGACCTCCATCGGCGCCATTACGCGTCGAGCGCCGCGCGTGCGCACGTCTCGTCGGTCACGAGCCCCGACACCCAGCCGCCGCGCAGCGCGGCGATCACCGCGTTGCGCTTCTTCGGGCCGCCCGCGAACGCGATCGTCGGCCGCTTCGGCGGCGTCGCGAGCGGCACGCTGGTCACACGCGCGCTCGTCGATACTTCGACGAGCCGGCCCTGCGCGTCGATCGGCACGCCGAGCAGCTCGGCCACCGCACCGCGCGCGATCATTTCGTCGCGCTCCTGTTCGGTGATGAAGCCGTCTTCGTACAGCGGGCAGTGCGGGCCGATGTTGCCGATTCCGACGAACGCGACGTCGGCCTGCGCCGACAGCGCGTCGACGATCCGGTACAGCCGGTGATTGCACCACTGCGCGCGCTCGGCGTCGCTGTCGGCGAACAGCGGCGCGGGCAACAGGAAATGCTTGCCGCCCGTTTTTTCGGAAATGTACTGCGCGACGTCGTAGCGGTTCGACGAGCCGTCGGCCGCGATCGCGCCGACCATCGACACGAGTCGATGCTGCGGCCGCTCGATCTGCGCGATCTGCGCGACCGCCGCCTTCAGCGTGCGGCCGCTGCTGACTGCGATCACCATCGGCCGCGTCTCGTTCAGATAGCGCTCCATCACCTGCGCGCCGGCAACGGCCAGCTTGCGGTCGATCGCATCGGGCGCGTCGGCATCGACGGGCACGACTTCGCACATCGCGAGCCCGTAACGTTTCGACAGCTGCGCGCCGAGATCGAGACAGTCGGCGAGCCGGTGATCGACGCGCACGCGGATCAGGTTCTTCTCGACCGCGAACGCGACCAGGCGCTGCGCGACGGGGCGCGACACCTGGAGCTTTTCGGCGATTTCGTTCTGCGTGTCGCCGGCTACGTAGTAGAGCCACGCGGCGCGCGTGGCGAGATCGAGTTTTTCTGAGGATTTGGACACGATAGCGGTTCGGTTCGAATCTGGGCCGGCCGTCAGGCGGCGCAACGACATCCACTGTAACGCATGCCCGGCGGCGGCCGACGCACTCGGCGCGCCGCAGCAGCGCGTTACGCGAGCCGCGCGCGCGACGGCTCGTAAAGCGGGCGCACGTGCCGATACAACGTGCGGAACGCATCGAGGCGCTCGCGCAGCGCCGCATGGCGGGACGGATTCGGCGCGTATTCGGCGCGCACCGGCGGCTTGGTCAGCACCGTATGCGGATCGCCGCCGACGGCGAGCCAGCCGAGGCGCGCGGCGCCGAGCGCTGCACCGGTTTCTCCGCCGCCGTGCTGGCGCGTGCGCACGTTCAGCGCGTCGGCGATCAGCTGCGCCCAGAACGCGCTGCGCGCGCCGCCGCCGATCAGCGACAGGCGATCGGTTTCGACGCCGGCCGCATGCAGGGCGTCGAGGCCGTCAGCCAGGCCGAGCGTCACGCCTTCGAGCACCGCGTAGCCGAGATGCGCGCGCTCGGTTGCATGTGTCATCCCGAAGAACACGCCTTGCGCATATGGATCGTTGTGCGGCGTACGCTCGCCGGACAGATACGGCAGAAACAGCGGGGCAGTGGCGAGCGCGCCGGCATCGAGCGCCTCGATTTCGGCGAGAAGTGCCGGCTCGTCGGTGCCCGTCAGCTTGCAGACCCAGCGCAGGCAACTGGCGGCCGACAGCACGACGCTCATCAATTGCCAGCGATCGGGAATCGCGTGACAGAACGCGTGCACGGCCGACGCGGGGTTCGGCATGAAGCGGTCGCCAACCACGCTCAGCACGCCCGACGTGCCGAGCGACACGAAGCCGTCGCCCGCATGAATCGCGCCGATGCCGAGTGCGCTCGTCGCGTTGTCGCCGCCGCCGCCCGCGACCACCACCGCCTCCGACAGCCCCAGCGCGCGCGCGACGTCCGCGCGCAGCGTGCCGGACGGCGCATTGCCTTCGACGATGCGCGGCATCTGCGCGCGCGTCATCCCGCAGGCGGCGAGCAGCGCGTCGGACCAGTCGCGGCGGGCGACGTCGAGCCACAGCGTGCCGGCCGCGTCCGACGGATCGGACACTTTCGCGCCGGTGAGCCGGAACCGCAGGTAATCCTTCGGCATCAGCACGCACGCGGTCGCGGCGAACACGTCGGGTTCATGCTTCGCAACCCATAGCAGCTTCGGCGCGGTGAAGCCGGGCATCGCCAGATTGCCGGCGAGCGCGTGCAGATCGGGCGCGCGTTCGGTAAGCAGCGCGCATTCGTCGGCGCTGCGCATGTCGTTCCACAGGATCGCGGGGCGCAGCACGCGGTCGTCGCGGCCGAGCAGCACCGCACCGTGCATCTGCCCGGACAGGCCGATTCCGCGCACCTGCGCGAACGCTTCACGGTGCCGCTCGCGCAGTACCGCGAGCGCGGCGAGCGTGCCTTGCCACCAGTCCTCCGGATGCTGTTCCGCCCAGCGCGGGTGCGGCCGCGACACGCTGAACGGCGTGCCTGCGGTGCCGACCACGGTGCCGTCCGGGGCCAGCAGCAGCACCTTCACTTCCGAAGTGCCGAGGTCGATGCCGAGATACATGAGCGATCCGTTCCGTCAGAGAGGAGCCGCTACTTTAGCCGTACGCAAGCACCGATGCCAACGCAGGTTGGCCCCGATGCAAGGCCGCGTGCGCGCGGCAGCCGCCGGAACCGGCGCCGCGCATCAGCGCTGCGCGAGCCATGCATCCACGCGGGCGAGCCCGGCGCGTAGCGCGTCGTGCAGCGCCGCGTTGCCGGCGACCGAGCCCCACAGCGCGCGGCTTGCGCACAGCGCGGCGGCCGGATCGTCGGCCTCGACGATCGCGCGTGCGGCGCTTTCGTCCATCACGCCGTCCTGGTACGCATACGGCAGCAGGCCGCGCGCCCAGCGTTCGAGAAAGCGCAGGAACAGCGCCGGAAGCACGGCGGTCGCGACAGGCGCGCGGCCGCGCGCGAACGACTCGACGAGCGTCGGCGCGATGAAGCCGGGAATCTTCGAGAAGCCGTCGGCCGCGACGCGCTGGTTCGTATCGAGCACGTACGGATTGCCGAAGCGTTCAAGCACGACGTCGCGATAGCGCGCGAGATCGAGCGGGCTCGGCGTCAGGCACGGCATCACGTCCTGCGTTACGTAATCGTGCGCGAAGCGGCGGATCGCCGCGTCGTGCGTGCCCTCGTGGATATACGTGTAGCCCGCGAGCGTGCCGGCCCACGCGATGCAGCTGTGCGTCGCGTTCAGGATGCGGATCTTCGCTTCCTCGTACGGGTGCACGTCGCCGACCAGTTCGGCTCCTGCCAGCTCCCAGCGCGGCCGGCCGGCCGCGAAACGGTCCTCGATCACCCACTGAATGAACGACTCGCCCATCACCGGACACGCATCGTCGACGCCGGTGGCCGCGCGCACGCGCTCGCGCACGTCGGCGGTCGGGCGCGGCGTGATGCGGTCGACCATCGCGCTCGGCGTCGCAACGTGCGCATCGAACCACGCGAGCAGGCCGCCTTCGCCGCGCCGTTCGAGGAATTCGCGCATGCCCGCGCGAAAGCGCGCGCCGTTGTTGCGCAGGTTGTCGCAGCTTTGCAGCGTGAGCGGGCCCGCGCCGCGCTGCACGCGTTCGGCGAGCAGCGCGGCGAGCGCGCCGTACAGCGTCGTGCGTGCGCCTTGCAGGTCCGCCGCGAGATCGGCATTCGCGACGTCGAGGCGGTTGTGTTCGTCGAGGTAATAGCCGCCTTCGGTGACGGTGAACGACACGATCCGGCACGCCGGGTCGGCGCCTGCATCGATCAGCGCGGCGAGGTCGACCGACCACGGCAGCACGCGCGAGATCGCTTGAATCGTCTCGTACGCGCGCTCGCCTTGCGGCGTGACGGTTTCGAGCGTGTATGCGCCGTGCTGCGCGGCGAGCGCGTCCATCGTCGCGCGCATGTCGTCGCGGATGTTGCCGACGGTCAGCGTCCAGCGCTCGTCGGCCGGCACGGCCGCGTTCACGCGGTGCAGGTACCACGCCTGATGCGCGCGATGAAACGAGCCTGCACCGATGTGCAGCAGCACGGGCGTGCGGGCGGAGGGCGAGTCGGTCATCCGGTGTCTCCTGTCGCGATCGGAGCGCGCGCAGCTGCGGCGCGGCATCCGCGATCGTTGCTGTCTAATACGATCATTTGCTCTTCATGTGAGCGAATGATCGTATTCGGAGGCGCGAAAGTCAAGGCGCGGACATCGCATTTCGATGGTGCGATGCGGCGGGGAGGGCTGGCGCCGCAGCCGCGAGCGCGGAGGGGCGGAGGGCGAGTGCCGCAGTAATGGCCGCAATGCGCCGGCGGCAAGCGCGGCCGGACACACCGGGCACGGCAGCGCTCACCCCGCGTCGCGCGTCAACGCGACGAGCTCGTCGAGGAGCTTCCCGGCCGGCCCCGGCAGGATGCCGTGACGCCGCCGGAACGCGGTCAGCGTGCGTATCGCGACGACCTCGCGCACCGGCAGCGTATCGATCGTGCCTGCCCGCCGTTCGGCGCCGTACATCGGTTCGGCCATCCAGCTCAGGAAGCCCGCATGCGCGACGAGGCCCTTCAGCGTCGTGACCGAGCGCGTCTCGACCGCGATGTCGGGCAGCGCGAGCCCGTGCGCGTCGAAGGTCGCGCGCATGTGGTCGAACGGTGCGGTGCCGCGCGGCGGAATCGCCCAGCGTGCGTGCAGCGTGTCGGCAAGCGTCGGCGCGCGGCCGAGCGCGCGGAGCGGATGGTGCGGCGCCGCAACGATATGGCTGCGATCTTCCCAGCGGCACTCCGGAATCGCGACGATCTCGTCCGTGTCGGGACCGTAAGCGGACAGCGCGAGATCGATCTCGTGTTTGGTCAGCCCTTCGGCGAGCCGGTCCCACACGCCTTCGATGACCTCGACACGCAGGTTCGGCCAGCGGTCCAGCACGCGGCCGACCGCGACCGGCAAAACCAGGCTTGCGATGCTGCCCACGGTGCCGACCTTGATCGTGCCCTTCGCGAAGCCGCGCATCGCGTCGAGTTCCTCGCGCGCGTGCTCGGCCTCGTGCTGCAGCAGCGTCGCGTGCGGCAGCAGCGCGTCGCCGAACGCGGTCAGCTGGACGCCTTTCGAGTGGCGTTCGAACAGCGGCGCGCCGACCTGGTCCTCGAGCCGCTTCAGGATCCGGCTCAGCGCCGGCTGTGTCACGTGCAGCGCTTCGGCTGCGCGGCCGAGACTTCCGCACGCGACGATGGTCGTGAATGCCCGCAATTGTCGAAGGTCGAAAGTCATGCCAAATCGTTATGGCTTTTCGCAAAAAATACAGTATCCGCGAATGGATCGCGCTTCGATACTGTGGAAACCGCCAAGCCACCGAGGAGACGCCCGAGCATGTCCGGCACCCCGTCCCGATCCGCCACGTCTGCGGCGGCCGCTACACCCGTGACCGTCCGCGAAGCCGTCATCGACCTGTTTCGCCAGTTCGGGATCGACCGCGTGTTCGGCAATCCCGGCTCGACCGAATTGCCGATGTTTCGCGATTTCCCGGCCGACTTCCAGTACGTGCTCGGCCTGCAGGAGGCCATCGTGGTCGGCATGGCCGACGGTTATGCGCAGGCCACCGGCAATGCGGCGGTCGTCAATCTGCATTCGGCGGCCGGCGTCGGCAACGCGATGGGCAACCTGTTCACCGCGTTCAAGAACCGGACGCCGCTGATCGTCACCGCTGGCCAGCAGGCGCGTGCAATCTTGCCGTTCGATCCGTTCCTGGGCTCGACGCAGGCCGCCGAGCTGCCGAAGCCGTACGTGAAGTGGAGCATCGAGCCCGCGCGCGCGCAGGACGTGCCGGCTGCGATCGCGCGTGCGTACCGGATCGCGATGCAGGAGCCGCGCGGGCCGGTGTTCGTGTCCATCCCGGTCGACGACTGGGATCAGCCGGCCGAGCTGCTGCCACGCCGCGACGTGAGCAGCGTCGTGCGGCCCGATCCCGACGCGCTCGCGCGGCTCGGCGACGCGCTCGATGCCGCGCGGCGGCCGGCGCTCGTGGTCGGCGCGGCCGTCGATCGTGCCGGCGCGTGGGACGACGTCGTGCGGCTCGCCGAGCGGCACCGGGCGAGCGTGTATGCCGCGCCGATGTCGGGACGCTGCAGCTTTCCCGAGGACCATCCGCTGTTCGCCGGCTTCCTGCCGGCGATTCGCGAGAAGATCGTTGCGCGGCTCGACGGGCACGACCTCGTGTTGGCGTTCGGCGCACCCGCGTTCACCTATCACATCGAAGGTTTCGGTCCGCACGTGCCGCCGGGCGCGACCCTCGTGCAGCTCGTCGACGATCCGGGCGTCGCAGCATGGACGCCGTCGGGCGACGCGGTCGTCGGCAATCTGCGGCTCGCGGCGCGCGACCTGCTCGCGCGGCCGGCACCGCCCGAGCGGCCGATGCCCACGCCGCGTCCGGCGCGTGCGCGCGTTGCAGCGCCGGGCGGCGGCGAGCGGATGTCGGTCGCATTCGCGCTGCAGACGCTCGCCGACGTGCGCGAGCCGCACGACATCGTCGTCGAGGAAGCGCCGAGCGCGCGGCCGGTGATGCAGGACTACCTTCCGTTCACGCGCAGCGGCACGTTCTACACGATGGACAGCGGCGGGCTCGGGTACGGGATGCCGGCCGCGGTCGGTGTCGCGCTCGCGCGGCGCGGCCAGCGTGTGATCGCGCTGATCGGCGACGGCTCGAGCCTGTATTCGATCCAGGCGCTGTGGAGCGCCGCGCAGCTGAAGCTGCCGATCGCGTTCGTGATCCTCAACAATCGCCGTTACGCCGCGCTGCAGGATTTCGCGCCGGTGTTCGGTTTCGGTCCCGGCGATCCGGTGCAGGGCACCGATCTGCCCGACCTGGATTTCGTCGCGCTTGCGCAGGGAATGCGGTGCCGCGCAGTGCGCGTCGCCGACGCCTCGCGGCTGCGCGCGACATTGACCGATGTGCTCGCCGACGCGCTGCGGGCCGATACGCCCGTCGTGGTCGACGTCGAGGTTGCCTGACGCGCCACGCGTCTTCCGGAGAATCCATGCAAACCGTATCGATGCTGATCGGCGGCGAACGCCGCCATTCGTCCAGCGGAGCGACGTTCTTGCGCCGCAATCCGCTCGACGGAGACGTCGCGTCGTCGGCGCCCGCGTGCACGGTCGACGATGCGCGCGCGGCGGCCGACGCGGCGGCATGCGCGTTTCCCGAATGGGCCGCGCTCGGCCCCGGCGCGCGCCGCGCGCTGTTGCTGAAAGCGGCCGCTGCGCTCGAAGCGAAGCACGAGCAGTTCGTGGCCGCGATGGCGGCCGAAACCGGCGCGTCGGCGCTGTGGGCCGGTTTCAACGTTCAGCTGGCCGCCAGCGGGCTCGTCGAGGCCGCATCGCTGACCACGCAGATCGGCGGCGAGCTGATTCCGTCCGACGTGCCCGGCTCGCTCGCGATGGGTGTGCGGCAGCCGGCCGGCGTCGTGCTCGGCATCGCGCCGTGGAACGCGCCGGTGATCCTCGCGGCGCGTGCGCTCGCGCTGCCGCTCGCCTGCGGCAACACGGTCGTGCTGAAGGCCTCCGAACTGTGTCCGGTCACGCACGGATTGATCGTCGAGGCGCTGCATGAGGCCGGGTTGCCGCCGGGTGTCGTCAACTTCGTCACGAACGCGCCCGAGGATGCGGGCACCGTGGTCGACGCGCTGATCGCCCATCCGGCCGTGCGGCGCGTGAATTTCACCGGTTCGACGCGCGTCGGGCGGATCGTCGCGCAAGCGTGCGCGCAGTACCTGAAACCGGCGGTGCTCGAACTCGGCGGGAAGGCGCCGTTCGTCGTGCTCGACGACGCGGATCTCGACGCGGCGGTCGCGGCCGCCGCATTCGGTGCGTTCGCGAATTCCGGGCAGATCTGCATGTCGACCGAGCGGATCGTCGTCGACGAAGCAATTGCCGACGCATTCGTCGCGAAGCTTGCCGCCCGCGCGTCGTCGCTGCCGCTCGGCGACCCGCGCGACGGCCCCGTCGTGCTCGGCTCGCTGATCGACACGAATGCCGTCGAACGCTGCAACGCGCTGATCGACGATGCGCTCGCGCACGGCGCGACGCTCGTGTGCGGCGGCAAGTCGGGCAGCACGCTATTCCCGGCGACGCTGCTCGACCATGTGACGCCCGCGATGCGCATCTACGCGGAGGAATCGTTCGGGCCGGTGAAGCCGATCGTGCGCGTCGCCGGCGAAGCGGCCGCGATCCGGTGCGCGAACGACAACGCGTTCGGGCTCGCGTCGGCCGTGTTCAGCCGCGATGTGGCGCGCGCGATGCGCGTGGCCGCGCGGATCGAATCGGGCATCTGCCACGTGAACGGTCCGACCGTCCACGACGAGGCGCAGATGCCGTTCGGCGGCGTGAAGGAAAGCGGCTTCGGCCATTTCGGCGGCAAGGCCGGCATCGCCGCGTTCACGGACCTGCGCTGGATCACCGTGCAGACCGCGCCGCGTCATTACCCGTTCCGAGGAGGCGCGGACGATGAGGATCGCGATTCTGGGCGCCGGCGCGATGGGTTCGCTGTTCGGCGCGCTGCTCGCCGAGCGCGGCGAAGCGGTCACGTTGATCGACGTGAACGATGCGCATCTCGATGCGATCCGGCGCGACGGCTTGCGCATCGACGACGATCGCGGCGAACGCCGCGTCCGCGCGTTGCAGGCCGTCCGGCCCGAAGCGGCGAACGCGGCGGCGTGCGCGGCGCCCGACACATCGTTCGACCTGCTGATCGTGTTCACGAAGTCGCTGCACACGCGTGCCGCGCTCAATGGCGTGCGCGCTTTGCTTACGCCGCGCACGTCGGTGCTGACGCTGCAGAACGGGCTCGGCAATGTCGAGACGGTGAACGCGTTCGTGCCGCTCGAATGCATTCTGGTCGGCGTCACGACATGGCCGGCCGATTTCGCCGGGCCCGGCCACATACGATCGCACGGTGCGGGCACGATCCGCATGATGACGGCCGACGGTGCAGCGCGCCCGTTCGCAGCAGCCGTGGCCGACGTGCTGTCGCGTGCCGGGCTTGCGTGCTCGCTCGATGCGGATGTGTGGGCCGCGATCTGGGAGAAGGTCGCATTCAACGCGGCACTGAACACGCTGTGCGCGGCGACGGGCTGCACGGTCGATCAGCTCGCCTGTGTGCCCGACGGGCCACGGCTTGCGCTCGCGATCGCGGCGGAAACGGCTGCCGTCGCGCGCGCGAAAGGGATCGCCGTGGACGGCGCGCGCATCGCACGCAACGTCGAGCATGCGATTCATGCGCACCGCGGTCACCGGCCGTCGATGCTGCAGGACGTGCTCGCCGGGCGCCGCACCGAGATTGACGCGATCAACGGCCAGGTCGTCGCAGCCGCACGCGAGACGGGCGTCGCGGTGCCGCACGCGGACACGCTGCTTGCACTGGTGAGGCTGATCGACGCGCGGCGCGACTGAATGTCAGGCCTGCGGCCGGCGAGCGCCGCACGACGGGAAATGCGCCGCGCATCGCCGACGGCGCCCGACCGACGCGAACGGAACAGCAGACGGCGCCGGCGCGCACGCGTTGACGGCGCCGGTGCAGCACGAGATCCGGCACGCGCGTGCGCGCGAGCCCGGACAACTGGAGACGCGATGAAAGCCAGCAAATGCCGTTGTCTTGCCGTGCGCCGTTCGCGCACGTTGCCGCCGATGTGTTCGTTAGCGTCGTTGCCTTCGATACCGCCGATGCGCGGTGCACGGGAAGTCGGATGAGCACGCGCGATACATTGCCGCCGCCGTCGGTCGACATCGGCGCGACGCTCGACGAAGGGCCGTTCACGACGATGCAGCGGTGCGTCGTACTGCTTGCCGCGCTCGCGATCGTGCTGGACGGGTTCGACGGGCAACTCATCGGCTTTGCGATTCCGGTGCTGATCCGCGAATGGGGGATCACGCGCAGCGCATTCGCGCCCGCGGTGGCCGCCGGGCTGATCGGGATGGGAATCGGCAGTGCCTGCGCGGGACTCGCCGCGGACCGGTTCGGCCGCCGCCACGCAGTGATCGGCAGCGTATTCCTGTTCGGCGTCGCGACCTGTGCGATCGGTTTCGCGCCGGACGTCGCGACGATCGCGCTGTTGCGCTTCTGCGCGGGGCTCGGAATCGGCGGCGCGCTGCCGACCGCCACCACGATGACGGCCGAATACACGCCCGCGCGGCGACGCACGATGATGGTGACGGCGACGATCGTCTGCGTGCCGCTCGGCGGGATGCTGGCGGGCCTGTTCGCACACGAGGTGCTGCCGCGCTACGGCTGGCGCGCGCTGTTCTTCGCGGGGGGCGCGCTGCCGCTCGTGCTCGGCTTCGTGCTGGTGCGCGCGCTGCCCGAGTCGCCACGCTATCTCGCGCGCCGCCCCGCGCGCTGGCCGGAACTCGGCGCACTGCTCGCGCGCATGCAGCGGCCCGTGGCGCCGGGCACTGCGTTCACCGATCTGCGCGACGCACGCTCGCCCGGCGCGCGCGGCGGCTTCGGCGCGCTGTTTGCCGACGGCCACGCGCGCGACACGATCGCCCTTTGGTGCGCGTTCTTCATGTGTTTGCTCGCCGTGTATGCAGCGTTCAGCTGGCTGCCGACGATGCTGGCCGCGAGCGGCCTCAGCGTATCGGTCGCGGGTTCGGGGCTCACCGCGTACAACCTCGGCGGCGTGATCGGCGCGCTGCTGTGCGCATGGGCGATCGCGCATGCGGGTTCGCGCTGGCCGCTCGCGCTGTGCGGTATCGGCGGCGCGGCGAGCGCGGTGTGGCTGATCGGCGTCGACGCCGGACGCCACACGGGCTGGCTGCTCGTCGGGCTCGGTCTGCACGGGTTGTTCGTCAACGCAGTGCAGTCGACGATGTACGCGCTCTGCGCGTATATCTATCCGACCGCGGTCCGCGCGACCGGCACCGCGAGCGCGCTCGCGTTCGGCCGGCTCGGTGCGATTCTCAGCGCGTTCGCGGGCGCGCTCGTGATCACCGCGGGCGGTGCGACCGCGTACCTGACGCTGCTGGCCGTCGCGATGGGGGTGGTGTGCGTCGCGCTGCTCGCGGTGCAGCGGCACATTCCGCGGCTCGTGCGCGACGGCGAACCGGCGCGAGAAGGGAAGGTGGCCCGCACGTCGTCGTGACCGGCGGGCACCTCGCGCGGATGTTACAACGTGGTGCGCACGTGCCAGAGCTCGGGGAACAGCACGACATCGAGCATCTTGCGCAGATACGGCGCGCCGCTCGTGCCGCCGGTGCCCTGCTTGAAGCCGATGATGCGCTCGACGGTCGTCACATGCCGGAAGCGCCACTGGCGGAATGCATCTTCGAGATCGACGAGTTCCTCGGCCATCTCATACAGCTCCCAGTGCTGCTGCGGATGACGATAAACCTCGAGCCACGCGGCCTCGACGGTTTCGTCGTGACGCATCGGCTGCGTCCAGTCGCGCTCGAGCCGCTCGGGCGCGATCGGGAAACCGCGGCGCGCGAGCAGACGCACGACCTCGTCGTAGAACGACGGCGCCTCCAGCGTCGCGCGCACCTGTTCGAGAATGTCGGGCCGGTGCGCATGCGGCTGCAGCATCTGCACGTTCTTGTTGCCGAGCAGGAATTCGAGCTGCCGGTACTGGTACGACTGGAAGCCCGACGACTGGCCGAGATACGGCCGCATCGCCGAATACTCGGACGGCGTCATCGTGGACAGCACGTTCCACGCCTGCACGAGCTGCTCGAGAATGCGCGACACGCGCGCGAGCATCTTGAACGCGGGCGGCAGCGCGTCGGTGCGCACTGCATCCAGCGCGCCGCGCAGTTCGAACAGCGCGAGCTTCATCCACAGCTCGCTCGTCTGATGCTGAATGATGAACAGCATCTCGTTGTGATCGGGCGACAGCGGATGCTGTGCGTTGAGGATCGAATTGAGCGACAGGTAGTCGCCGTAGCTCATCGACTTCGAGAAATCGAGTTGCGCGTTGTGCCAGCCGGCTTGGCCCACGGCATCGCCGCCCGGCACGTGGGGCGCTTCGTGGGCGGGCTGGGCCGCACGTGCGCCCGAGAACGGGCAGCCCGCCGGCGCGTCGCCGCCGGGCGGCTGCATATGACCAGAATTCACGACCTTCTCCAGATTTGAATGACGGGGGGCGCGGCGCGCGATCCACTCGCAACCGCGGCGCGCGCCGGACGGTACCGATCAGGTCACCGCGCCGCGTTCGGCGAATTCGGGCGCCTTCCACGCATCGGTGGCGAGGATGTCGCGCAGCGTCTCGACGGCATCCCACACGTCGACGAAGCGCGTATAGAGCGGCGTGAAGCCGAAGCGCAGCACGTACGGCTCGCGGTAGTCGCCGATCACGCCGCGCGCGATCAGCGCCTGCATCACCTCGTAGCCGTGCGGGTGCTCGAAGCTCGCCTGCGAGCCGCGCTGGTGATGCGCGCGCGGCGTGACGAGCTTCAGCGACAGGCCCGCGCAGCGATGCTCGACGAGCGCGATGAACGCGTCGGTCAGCGCGAGCGACTTGCGACGGATCGCCTGCATGTCCGTCTGCAGGAACACGTCGAGCCCGCACTCGACCATCGACATCGACACGATCGGCTGCGTGCCGCACAGAAAGCGCGCGATACCCGGATCGGGTGCGAAGCCCGGCTCCATCGCGAACGGCGCGCGATGACCCCACCAGCCCGACAACGGCTGCGAGAAGTGCGCGAGATGGCGCTGCGGCACCCACACGAACGCCGGCGAACCGGGGCCGCCGTTCAGGTACTTGTACGTGCAGCCGACCGCGCCGTCCGCACGCGCGCCGTTCAGGTCGACCGGCACGGCGCCGGCCGAGTGCGCGAGATCCCACAGCATCAGCGCGCCCGCGTCGTGCACGAGCTGCGTGACAGCCGGCATGTCGTGCATGTAGCCGGTGCGGTAGTTCACGTGCGTGATCATCGCGACCGCCGTGTCCGCGCCGAGCGCGTCGGGCAGTTCGGCCGGATCGTCGATCAGGCGCAGCTCGTAGTTGCCGCCGAGCTGGGCGATCAGCCCTTGCGCGATGTAGAGGTCGGTCGGGAAGTTCGAGCGCTCCGACACGATCACGCGGCGTTCCGGCGCGCGTTCGGCCTGATGGCGCAGCATCGCCGACAGCAGCTTGAACAGATTGATCGAGATGGTGTCGGTGACGACCGTCTCGCCGGGCGCGCCGCCGATCAGCGTCGCGAGCTTGTCGCCGAGGCGGCGCGGCAGCGCGAACCAGCCGGCGGTGTTCCAGCTGCGGATCAGGCCTTCGCCCCATTCGGCGCCGATCACCTGTTGTGCGCGCGCGGCCGATGCGCGCGGCTGCGCGCCAAGCGAGTTGCCGTCGAGATAGATCACGCCGTCGGGCAGCGCGAACTGGTCGCGCAGCGCGGCGAGCGGGTCGTCGCGATCGAGTGCGAGCGCGTCTTCACGGGTGTTGATCATGATGTGAGTTCGTAGGTCGGGGTAATCAGGAGGCATGCGCGGGCAGCGCGCGCAGCACCGCGCGCACGGGGCTCGCATCGAGCGTCGCGAACTTCAGCGGCAGCGCGATCAGCTCGTAGTCGCCGGCAGGGACGTCGTCGAGCACGATCCCTTCGAGAATCGCCATCCGGTGCGCGCGCACGCGGTGATGCGCGTCCATCGTCTTCGATTCCTGCGGGTCGAGCGACGGCGTATCGATGCCGATCAGCTTCACGCCGTGCGCGGCGAGCAGGTCGACGGTCTCGGGCGCGACCGCGCAGAAGCCGCTGTCCCATCGTTCGACCGAGGCGCGCGCGTACGTGCGCAGCAGCACCCGCGGCGGCACGCCGCCGAGCGCGCTTTCGACGTCGGCCGGGCGCACGACCGGCGACGTGCCGATGCAGTGGATCACGCGGCACGGGCCGAGATAGGTATCGAGCGGCACCGCGCCGATCGGCGCGCCTTCGGCGTCGTAATGCAGCGGCGCGTCGCAGTGCGCGCCCGTGTGCGGCGACAGTGTCACGCGGCCGACGTTGACCGGCGAGCCGGCTTCCATCCGCCACACGCGTTCGATGGAAACCGGCGTATCGCCTGGCCACACGGGGGTGGCAGGGCTGACGGGCGGCGAGATGTCCCAGAGTGTGTCCATGGCATGACGAATCGGTAAATCGATCCTTCGAATGATAGGTGGACGCTCGCAAAAAGTGCTTGCGAAATAACCATGGACAATCGGCCCGATTGGCAGATAATTCGAATCAGAGGGAAAAGGGGGACCAAAAATGCACGCGATCACGCTCGACGCCACCGACTGCCGGATTCTCGCGGTACTGCAGGAGGAGGGCAGAATCAGCAATCTCGACCTGGCCGAACGCATCTCGCTTTCGCCGTCCGCTTGTTTGCGCCGGATGCGGCTGCTCGAGGAGCAGGGCGTGATCGAGCACTATCGCGCGTGTCTGAGCCGCGAGAAGCTCGGCTTCGAGCTCGAGGCGTTCGTCCAGGTGTCGATGCGCAACGAGGAGAATCAATGGCACGAGCGCTTCGCGGAAGCGCTGCGCGAATGGCCGGAGGTGGTCGGCGCGTTCGTCGTGACGGGCGAGAGCCACTATCTGCTGCGCGTGCTCGCGCACAACCTCAAGCACTATTCGGATTTCGTGCTGAACCGGCTGTACAAGGCGCCGGGCGTAATGGACATCCGTTCGAACATCGTGCTGCAGACGCTCAAGGACGAAGCGGGCGCGCCGGTCGGGCTGGCGCGCACCGGGGCGATCAAAGCGGTGTGAGGCCGTGGAAGCCGCCGCCGTGGAACACGAGCGGCGGCGCGCCTTCCGACGCGGCCCGCACGCCGCAGCGTTCCACTTCGCCGACGAAGATCACGTGGTCGCCTTCGTCGTAGCGGCTGCGGTTGTGGCATTCGAACCATGCGAGCGCTCCGTCGAGCACGGGCATGCCCGAGTTGCCGGCCACATGCGCGATCCCTTCGAACCGATCGCCCTTGTAGGTCGAGAAGCGCTTGCACAGGTCGAGCTGCGATGCCGCGAGCACGTTCACGACGTAATGGCTGTTGCTGCGGAACACCGGCGTCGACGCCGATTTGTGCGCGAGGCTCCACAGCACGAGCGGCGGATCGAGCGAAACCGAGTTGAACGAGCTCGCGGTGATGCCGATCAACTGTCCGGACGGCGCGCGCGTCGTGATGACGGTGACGCCGGTCGCGAACTGGCCGAGCGCCTGGCGAAAGGCGCCCGAATCGAAATCGGGCGGTGTGGCGTGGTTCATCGGGCGGCGATCCGGAACGAGACGGACGGGCGCGGCGCGCGGCGGATGCAACAGGCGCGGCGGACGAAGGGCGACAAGGCCGGGGCGGTCGGTTGGAAAGTGGTGCGCATGGCCCGATTTTAGCGGAATCGCGACCGCCGGGCCCGCGCGGACGGCGGATTGCGGGCCGAGCGTGAGGTAGCGAACATTGCCGCGCGACGCCCCTATCGCGCCGCCGCGAACCCCAGCGCCAGCGCGCCCGTCACGATCAGGCTCGACGCCCAGATCGCGTCGAGGTTGAACCAGCTCCGCGCGACGAACCTCAGCCCGAGATAGCGGTACACGAGCCACGCGAGCACGCCGCCGGCCGCGATCATCGCCGCCGCATGCGCGGCTGCGACGACGAGTGCCATCCCGACATGTGCGTGGACGAGCGCGGCCGCCGCGCGATGGCCGGCATCGCGGTCGAGGCCGCACAGCCCGAGATAGATCGGCACCAGCATCAACCCGGCGCCATGCGCGAGCGCGATCGCGAACGACCACAGCCCGAGCCGCGCGGGCGGAATCCGCGCGAGCGCACGCGGGTGGCGCCGCCGGATCAGCAATGCGGCACCGAAGCCGATCACGAGCGCGCTCGCGCCGATCCGGATCGCCGTCTGCCACGCGAGCAGCGCGGCGAGGAGGCCGAATGGCAGCATCACCATGAATACCGCAAGTGCGTGCCCGAGCGCCAGATAGCCGAGCGCCGCGACGAGCGCACTGCCGCGGCGCGCCATCAGCGCGTTCGATACCGCGAGCGGCCAGCCCATCGCCGGATTGAGCCCGTGATAGACGCCGCTCGCGAGCACCGCAGCCCAGAGCGCAAGCGGTGCGGTAGCGCCGGCGCTCAACGCTTGACCGACGGGTAGCAGAACGAGTCGGTCGAGCAGTCGCCGCCCTCGAGCCGGATCTGGTGCGCGCGATAGCCGTCGGGAAACTCGACCCAGTAGTCGTCGGCAAGCGTCAGGCCGCCGTCCGGCCCCGCATGCGCGAGCACCTGCGCGGCCGGGAGGCCATCCGGAT
This sequence comes from Burkholderia sp. AU19243, assembly GCF_018148075.1. Taxonomy (NCBI): domain Bacteria; kingdom Pseudomonadati; phylum Pseudomonadota; class Betaproteobacteria; order Burkholderiales; family Burkholderiaceae; genus Burkholderia; species Burkholderia sp. AU19243. Next base: position 43,240 of record NZ_JAGSTV010000022.1, on the reverse strand, counting down.
AGAACTGGTCGTCCCACGTCGAGTACAGCGAGTTGGTCCAGTACACGCGGCGGCCGTCGCGGCTGATCTCGACCATCTGCGGGCCGCCGGCGAACGCGCGGCCGTTCGGGTGCGGCGCACGGCGCACGATCCCGCCGATGCGCACCGACCCCGCGAGCACGGGGTGGTGAGGATCCGACACGTCGTACTGGCGCATTTCGCCGGTGCCCCAGCACGATACGTACAGGAAGCGGTCGTCGAGCGACAGGTCGATGTCGGTCACGAGCGGCGGCACCGCGCCGAAACCCTTCAGCAGCGGCGGCAGCTCGTCGGCCGCGGCCGGCTCGGGCGGGATCGTTGCGGTCTTCTTCACATGGAACTGGCCGCCTTCGCGCCACCAGGTCCAGATCGACCCTTCGAGATTGGTCGTATCGACCACGACGCCGACGAATCCGTATTCGCGCACCGGATCGTGCGCGGGGCGCACCTCCAGCGCCATCTGGTGCTGCGCGCCGAGATCGATCGTCTGCACGTTGCGGCGCGCGCGCAGATCCCAGAAATGCAGCCGGTGGCCGTACCGGTTCGCGAGCAGGTCGTCCGGCACGATGCCGTTCTCGAACTGCGGCGGCAGCGCCCATTCGCTCGACACCATGTAGTCGCGCGGCAGGTTCCACCAGAAGTCGTAATGCTTGTCCTGCGGGCCGCGATCGATTTCCCAGCGGCCGAGCACGTCGAACGTCTCGCAGTCCATGATGAAGATGCCCGGCGCGCCGTCCGTGCCGTCTTTGCCGGCCCCGCCGAGCGTGCTCACGTAGATGCCCTCGGGGCCGCAGTGCACCGTGTGCGGCCGCGAATAGCCGGTCTTCGCGAAGATTTCGTCGGGCTCGATGATCTTGTGGATGCGCGCCTGCGTCGGGTGCGGCTTCGTGTCGATCACGTAGATGCGCGACGAACGCAGCCCGGGGATGATCAGGAAGCGGCGTTCGAGAAATGCGTGCCCGGTCAGCGGCGACAGCGACGACGAGCACGCATTCCAGCCGAAGTGATGAAACTCGTCGCCGGTGTTCGGCATCGTCACCGTGTGCACGATTTTTCCGTAGGTCGACGAGCCGGGTTTCACGTCGATCACGGCGAGCGCGTCGGGTCTGGAAAAATCGGGGCTCAGCAACAACGTATATGCAAACTCCTCGGCCGGCGCCTGCATCGCAAGTTCCGGCGAAGCGTGAAAGGTTGGGTCGGGCCGCATGCTCATGGGGTGCCTCTCTCGGTTGTATCGGATCGCGGGCGCACGGCCGTCCGCTGCGGACGTGCGGGTCGGTGGGATGTGCAGCGGCCGCAAGCGGTTGCGGCACGCGGGCGCTCGTGCATCAGGTCGGCAAAGCGGGCAAGCTGGGTGAGCCGGATCGCGGTACAGGCCGTGCGGCGGGCACGCGGCCGCGCGACGGTGCGATGGCCGCGGCGGCGTGTGTGACACCCGTGGTGCGGCCGGCAATGCGGATGGAGTCTGCTGTGGCGTACATATCGATGTTCCGGCAGATGATGTTGGCATCAGGGCGGGCGTGCATCGGACGCTGCGTGCGGCCGGACGGTGTGCCGTCGCGGCGAAGCGTGCCTAAGTGTAGTCGAGAAACGCGCGTCGGGTCGGGCGCGGTACGCGCGCGATCCTGCCGGATTCATGCGCGAGTGAGATACTTGAACGCGTGCCGCTTCGCGCCGGGCAACCGGCCAGCGGCGATACGTAACGGCGGCCGCCGGCGCGCGAAGGCGTACCGGTCGCCATCATCAACGAGGTGCAGACTTCATGGGGAACGACATGCTTGAAACCGCGACGCTTGGCGGCGGATGCTTCTGGTGCACGGAGGCCGTGTTCCTCGACGTCGACGGCGTGACGGCCGTCCAGTCGGGATATGCGGGCGGCCATACGCGCAATCCCGGGTATCGCGACGTGTGCGAAGGCGACACCGGACACGCGGAGGTCGTGAGCGTGACCTTCGATCCGGCGCGCATCGGCTATCGCGAGATCCTCGAGATCTTCTTCGCGACGCACGATCCGACGCAGCTGAACCGGCAGGGCAACGACGTCGGCACGCAATATCGTTCGGTGGTGTTCACGCATTCGGACGCGCAGCGCGACATCGCGCTCGACGTGATTCGCGAGCTGGAGCGCGAGCAGGTATTCGGGCAGCCGATCGTCACGCAGGTCGTGCCGCTTGACGACAACTACTGGCCTGCCGAGGACTATCACCAGAATTATTACGCCCGCAATCCGGGGCAAGGCTATTGCTCGGTCGTGATCGGGCCGAAGCTCGCGAAATTCCGCCAGAAGTTCTCGCACCGGCTGAAGTCGCAGCGCGGCGCGTGATCGCGCCCAGCGCATTGCGCGCGGAAATCATCCGCGTATAACCGGCGTGCGCGCCAGCACGCGACGCGTGCAGTGAAGTCCTTACGCCGCCTCGCTGCGCCAGTGCGCGCACGCGGCGGCGATTTCCCGCGCCAGCGCGATGCAGGACAGCGGCGCAGACCCTTCCGCCTTGTTGTTGATCGTGATGATCACCGGCTGTCCGGCCAACGCATAGCGCGCGGCCAGCTCGGCGAGCGCGGAGCGCGTGGCCGGATCCTCGTCGACGAGCTTGTCGAACGGCTCGTACTTCGCCTTCGCCTGTTCGTATTTGAACCCGCCGTGCAGGCTCCAGCGCACGATCAGCGGGCCCGGCGCGTCGCCGTCGAGCAATGCGAGCGCGGCCGCCTGACGCAGCGGGTCGGGCATCCGCGCATGCAGCCCGACGCAGTAGCGCACGCCGAGCGCGGCCAGCGCGCGGATGAAGCGCGGCGTGAGCAGGCACGCGTCGCGGATTTCGATCGCGTAGCGCGTGCCGTCGGGATCAGGCGGCAACGGCGGCAGCGCCGCGAAGAACGCCGACAGCCGGTCGATCAGTGCGGCCGGTTCGGCGAGCAGCTGATCGGGCATCGGCGAAAACTGGAACACGAGCACGCCGGCTTTCTTGCCGAGCCCGTCGATGCAGGGCTGCACGAACTCCTGTGTTGCCAGCTGCGCGTCGAGAAACGTCGGGTTCGGGCCGGACGGCTCGCCGCGCCGGCCGCGCACAACCGCGTCGGTGACGGACGCCGGCGCTTTCACGACGAACCGGAAGTCGTCGGGCACCTGTTGCGCATAGCGCAAATAATCGGCCACCGACAGCGGGCTGTAGAACGACCGGTCGAGGCTGACGCTTTTCAGCAGCGGATGCGCACCGTACGCTTCGAGCCCCTCGCGGGACAGCTTCGTCTGCGCGAACTCGCCGTCGTAGACGATGCCGTCCCAGCCGGGGAAATACCACGACGACGTGCCCAGCCGCACGTTCGGCGGCAGCGCGGCCGCCGCGTCGGCGACTTCGGCGGACACCGGGGCCGGCGGCACGCCGCGCCGGCCCCGGCCTTTCTTCGACGGCGCGGCGGGCGGCGACGGTTCGTCCCATAGCAGGCCGGAGGAGGGCGCAGGCTCCGGTTCGCGATCCGACGAAGCGCGGGACGGTGCGCGGCCGGCGCGCGCCGGCGATTTCGCCGGGCGCGCAGTGCCGTGTTCGTCCGGCGTGGCGTACGCGCCGGCGCCTGCGGGGTGATCGTCGTTCGCACGCGCGTCGCCGGGCGCGCCGAACAGGTCGAACTGCCCGTCGGCGTGCGACTCGTCCGGTCCGTCGCGTTGCTGTCGTTGCGGCGGCGCGTTGCGCCGCGTGCTGCCGTCACCCATGCATGCCCAGCGTGAAGCGCCGCCTAGCGCGGCAGCGGGTTTTCGTACATGTAGCGCCGCGACCACGGCAGCGTTTTCGCGCTGCGGCCGGCCTTGCGGCACACGATCTGGAAGATCGATACGTCGTCGTGCTCGAACGCATACGCGCAGCCGGCCAGATAGACGCGCCAGATGCGGAATTTTTCGTCGTCGACGAGCGCACGCGCCTGTTCCGCCTTCGCCTCGAAGTTCTCGGTCCAGATGTCGAGCGTGCGCGCATAGTGTCGCCGCAGGCTTTCGATGTCAATCGCTTCGAGCCCGCCGCGCTGCGCCGCTTCGAGCGCGAGGCTGATGTGCGGCAGCTCGCCGTCCGGGAACACGTAGCGGTCGATGAATTCGCCGCCGCCGAGCGCGGTCTCGCCGCTCTCCGCGTCGGTCGACGTGATCCCGTGGTTCATCGCGATGCCGTCGTCCGTCAGCAGTTCGCGGATGCGCGAGAAATAGAGCGGCAGGTTCTTGCGCCCGACGTGCTCGAACATCCCGACGCTCGTGATGCGATCGAACTGGCCTTCGACCTCGCGATAGTCCTGCAGGCGGATCTCGATCTTGTCTTCGAGCCCGGCCGCCTTCACGCGCGCGGTTGCCAGGTCGAACTGGTTCTGCGACAGCGTCACGCCGAGGCACGTCGCGCCGAACTTCTGCGCGGCCCGCAGCACGAGCGCGCCCCAGCCGCAGCCGATGTCGAGCAGGCGCTGGCCCGGCTCCAGCCGGATCTTGGTGAGGATGTGGTCGATCTTCTTGATCTGCGCGGTAGCGAGATCTTCGTCGCCGTTCTCGAAGTACGCACACGAGTACACCATGTTCTCGTCGAGCCACAGCTGGTAGAACTCGTTCGAGACGTCGTAGTGGTACTGGATCGCCTTCTTGTCGCTGCTCTTCGTGTGGTTGAAGTAGCGCTTCACCCGCGCGAGCTTGCTTGCGCTCGTCACGGTACTCCGTGCGAGCGAGTACCCGATGTTGATGATGTCCGACAGCTTGCCTTCGATGTCGATCTTGCCCTTCACGTACGCCTCGCCGAGATTGTCGAGGCTCGGTTCGAGCAAAAGCGGCAACGCGGACGCGCTGTTGACCTTCAGCGTGACCTGCGGCGCGCTGAACGTGCCGAAATCGAGTTGATCGCCGTTCCACAGCACGAGGCGCGCCGGTATGTTCGCTTTCGCCCGTACATCGTCCGCCCACTGCGCCAGCTTCTTTTCCCAGAACATTTGGATTCTCCGTTTGTTCGTTGAATCGAATACAGCCGAGTTTCTTGACGGCGCCAGCCCTTGCGGCACGGGCGCCCGGATGCAACACGAAGTACGGCCGGCACGCGCCGGCGCCGCTGCGGCCGGTTGTTTACGGCGACAGGCGCGAGATCGTCCAGCCCGACGCCGCCGCTGCGTCGCGCGTATAGAGCAGCCGGTCGTGCAGCCGCGACGGGCGGCCCTGCCAGAACTCGATCGCGTCGGGCACGACACGGTAGCCGCCCCAGTGCGGCGGGCGCGGCGGGTTCTCGCCGTAGCGCTCGGCCACGGCCTTCTCGCGCGCTTCGAGCGTCGCGCGGCTGTCGATCACCGCGCTCTGCTCGGACGCCCACGCGCCGATGCGCGAGCCGAGCGGGCGCGACGCGAAATAGCGGTCGCTTTCGTCGGCGCTGGTTTTCTCGATCCGGCCCTCGATGCGCACCTGGCGCTCGAGTTCGATCCAGTAAAACAGCAGCGCCGCGTACGGATGGGCGGCGAGGTCGCGGCCCTTGCGGCTTTCGTAATTGGTAAAGAAGACGAACCCGCGTTCGTCGACGCCCTTGATGAGCACGATTCGGGCCGACGGGCGGCCGTCGTCGCCGACGGTTGCCAGCGTCATCGTATTGGGCTCGGGAAGTTTGGCGTCGAGCGCCTCCTTGAACCAGCGATCGAACTGCGCGAACGGGTCCGGGGCGGCGTCGGCTTCGTCGAGCGAAGCACGCGAATAGTTGATGCGGAGATCGGCGAGTGTCGTCATGTTATGCAAACGCTTCAATCGGGGGCCAGTATAGCGAACGCGCGGGAATCGTGCGTGCGCGGTGCCGCGTGCGGGCGGGGACTTCAGGCAAAATAGAGGGCTGCACGACTTACGTTTTCCTTGCTGCCATGTCTGCCGCCGACGCCGCCCCGCACAGTTCCTCTGATCTTACCCCGACCCCGACGATCCAGCTTGACGTGGATCGCGAGCGCCGCTTCGGCGGTATTGCGCGGTTGTACGGCGCACCGGCGCTCGCCGCGTTCGAGCGCGCACACGTGGCCGTGATCGGCATCGGCGGCGTCGGGTCGTGGACGGCCGAGGCGCTCGCGCGCAGCGCGATCGGCACACTCACGCTGATCGATCTCGACAACGTCGCGGAAAGCAATACGAACCGGCAGATCCACGCGCTCGACGGCAATTACGGAAAGCCGAAGGTCGACGCGATGGCCGAGCGCATCGCGCTGATCGACCCCGCGTGCCGCGTGAACAGGATCGAGGATTTCGCGGAGCCCGACAATTTCGATGCGCTGCTCGGCGGCGGCTTCGACTACGTGATCGACGCGATCGACAGCGTGCGCACGAAGGTCGCGCTGATCGCATGGTGCGTCGCGAAGGGGCAGCCGCTCGTCACGGTTGGCGGCGCGGGCGGCCAGCTCGATCCGACGCGCATCCGCATCGACGATCTCGCGCTGACGATCCAGGATCCGCTGCTGTCGAAGGTGCGCGCGCAGTTGCGCAAGCAGCACGGCTTCCCGCGCGGGCCGAAAGCGCGCTTCAGGATCAGCGCCGTGTATTCGGACGAGCCGCTGATCTATCCGGAAGCGGCCGCTTGCGACATCGAGGATGGTGCGGAGCCGTCCACCGCCGCGCATGTCGCGGGGCTCAACTGCGCGGGGTTCGGGTCGAGCGTGTGCGTGACCGCGAGCTTCGGGTTCGCGGCGGCCGCGCACGCATTGCGCGCAATTGCGGCGCGCGCTGCCGGCTGATCGGGGCAGCTCGGGCCGCGAACGGGAATGGTGCGTGCGGTACGGCGGCGGCGGCGCCGTACGTTCGCGAACCGGCCAGGCCGTTGCGGCCGGCCGTTCGGACAATCAATTGAGCGCCATGCTCAGCTTGCGCCGCCACGCGGCGACGAGCTCGGGCCGATCGCCCGCCAGTTCGAACACCGAAATCATCGTGCGGCGGCCGAGATCGTCGCCATACGTGCGGTCGCGCAACACGATTTCCAGCAACTGCTCGAGTGCGCCTTCGTACGCGCGTCGAGCGATCAGGCTCTGCGCGAGGTCGAAGCGCGCTTCGAGATCGGCGGGATTGGCGGCGATGCGTGCTTCGAGCGCGTCGGTCGGCGGCAGGTCGGCCGTTGCATCGAGCGCATCGAAACGGGTCTTGATCGCCTGGTAGCGCGGATCCGCGCCCTGGAGCGTCTGCGGCGACAGGCGTTCGGCTTCGGCGCGTGCGGCGTCCACGTCGTTGCGCGCGAGCAGGAGCTCGATCAGGTCAAGCCGTGCATCCTCGAAGCCGGGGTTCAGCGCGAGCGCGGCTTCGAGGTGCGCGAGTGCATCGTCGTAGCGGGATTCGGCGATCGCATCTTGTGCGGCGCGGCGCTCCGCTTCGTCGGGCGCCGGCAGCAGCCGGTCGAGAAACGCGCGCAACTGTCCTTCCGGCAGCACGCCGATGAACTGGTCGACCGGGCGGCCGTCCGCGAATGCGATCACGTGCGGAATGCTGCGCGTCTGGAAATGCGCGGCGAGTTCCTGATTCTCGTCGACGTTCACCTTCACGAGCTTCCAGCGCCCTTCGTAGTCGGCTTCGAGCTTTTCGAGCAGCGGGCCGAGCGTCTTGCACGGGCCGCACCACGGCGCCCAGAAGTCGACCAGCACGGGCGTGTCCAGCGACGCCTCTATGACGTCTCTTTCGAAAGTGGCAAGCGTGGTATCCATGTCGTTCTCTTCCGTTCGAATGTCGTCAGGGTGGGGGCGGCGCGCGCTTTTTCAACGCGGCTTCGATTCGGGCAGCGGAATCCACTCGGTTTCGCCGGGCACCTTGCCCATTTCCTGGTTCGTCCATGCCCGCTTCGCGCGCTCGATCGCGTCGCGGCTGCTGGCAACGAAATTCCATTCGATGAAGCGCTCGCCGTCGATCTTGTCGCCGCCGAGCAGCATCGCGCGTGCGCCATGGGCGCTCGCGAGCGTGACCGTCGCACCCGGCGCGAGCACGGCCATCTGCTCGGCCGGCACGCTCGTGCCGTCGATCGTCAGGTCACCGTCGACCACATAGACGGCGCGCTCCTGATGCGACGCATCGAGCTCGACGCGGCCGCCGGCCGCGAATTCGGCGGCGACGTACAGCGTGCGCGAGAACGTCTTGACGGGCGAGCGCAGGCCGAATGCGTCGCCGGCGATCACGGTCAGCGCGACCCCGTTTTCTTGATGCTTGGGCAGCGTGTCGGCCGGATGGTGCTCGAACGACGGCTCCGTGGTCTCGTGCGCGACCGGCAGTGCGACCCAGGTCTGGATACCGTGGACGGTATGGCCGCTCGCGCGCTGCGCGTCGGGCGTGCGCTCCGAGTGCACGATCCCGCGTCCGGCGGTCATCCAGTTCACGTCGCCCGGCACGATTTCCTGCAGCGAGCCCAGGCTGTCGCGGTGCAGGATCGCACCGTCGAACAGGTACGTGACGGTCGCGAGCCCGATGTGCGGATGCGGGCGCACGTCGAGCCCGGTGCCGGCCGGCAGCGCGGCGGGGCCCATGTGATCGAAGAAGATGAACGGGCCGACGAGGCGTGCGGCGAGCGCGGGCAGCGTGCGGCGCACCTGCAGGTTGCCGATGTCGCGGATGTGCGGCTTCAGCAGGGCTTTGATCGGGTCGGTCATGGGGGGCCTCGTGGGGGACGGCAGGTTTGCCGGTCATTGTACCGGCGGCACAGCCGCGCGGGCGACGGGGAACGCGGCGTGCCGGCGGTGCGATGGAGCGAGCCGACGCGGTGCGTGTTGCGCTGCAGCGGCCGCAGGCATGCGGCGTGCCCGGTCCGGGGAGCCCCGCACGCCCGCGCGCGCGCCGATTCCATTCGCGCCGCGCGGGTATCGGGCGGTGCGGCGAAACCCGGTAGACTGAGCGCCTTTCGAACTCATCCGACAATCGAGGAGACGCCGATGATGGCCCCGAAGGACCTGCTGCTCGCGCTGGTCGTGATCCTCGCGTGGGGTGTGAACTTTGTCGTGATCAAGGTCGGCCTGCACGGCATGCCGCCGATGCTGCTCGGTGCGCTGCGTTTCACGCTCGCGGCGGTGCCTGCGGTGTTCTTCGTGCGCCGCCCGCAGATTCCATGGCGCATGCTGCTGCTGTACGGCGCGACGATCCAGCTCGGCCAGTTCGTGTTCCTGTTCACCGGCATGTACGTCGGCATGCCGGCCGGCCTTGCGTCGCTGGTGCTGCAGTCGCAGGCGTTCTTCACGCTTGTGTTCGCGATGCTGTTCCTCGGCGAGCGGCTGCGCGTGCAGAACCTGGTCGGCCTGGCGATCGCCGCGGCCGGGCTCGTCGTGATCGCCGTGCAGGGCGGCAGCGCGATGACGCTCGCGGGCTTCCTGCTGACCATCGGCTCGGCCGCGATGTGGGCGTTCGGCAATATCGTCACGAAGAAAGTCGGCAACGCGAACCTGGTCTCGCTCGTCGTTTGGGCGAGCCTCGTGCCGCCCGTGCCGTTCTTCGTGCTGTCGCTGTGGTTCGAGGGGCCGCAGCGGATCGGCGCCGCGCTGGCCGGGCTCGACCGCGCATCGATTTTCGCGGTCGTGTATCTGGCGTTCGTTGCAACGCTGCTCGGCTACGGATTATGGAGCCGCCTGATGTCGCGCTATCCGGCTGCGCAGGTCGCTCAGTTCTCGCTGCTGGTGCCGATCGTCGGGCTCGCGTCGTCGGCGCTGCTGCTCGACGAGCACCTGAGCCACGCGCAGCTGATCGGCGCGGCGCTCGTGCTGGCTGGCCTTGCGGTGAACGTGTTCGGCGGGAAGCTGATACGCCGTTTCGCGGCGTCGTGACGCGCCGGCACGCGGCGCGTGCCGGCGGCGCGGGAGAGGGCGCTCGCGCGTGCGGCCGTCAGGCCATCCGGTTCTTCGCGAGCGGCGGATTCGCGGCGAAGTAGCGCTTGATGCCGCGGAAGATCGCGTCGGCCATCTCGTCGCGATAGCTGTCGTCGTTGAGTTTGCGCTCTTCGTCCGGATTGCTGATGAACGCGGTCTCGACCAGAATCGACGGAATGTCCGGCGCTTTCAGCACCGCGAATCCGGCCTGCTCGACCGAGCCTTTGTGCAGCTTGTTGATGCCGCCGACTTCCTTCAGCACGTAATTGCCGTAACGCAGCGAATCGCGGATCTGCGCGGTCGTCGACATGTCGAACAGCGCGCGGCTCACGGCCGCGTCCTGCGTCTTGATGTTGATGCCGCCGATCAGGTCCGACGCGTTTTCCTTGTTCGCGAGCCAGCGCGCGGCCGCGCTCGACGCACCGTGATCCGACAGCGCGAACACCGACGAGCCGCGCGCGGACGGCGTCGTAAACGCATCCGCATGGATCGACACGAACAAATCGGCGCCCACGCGGCGCGCCTTCTGCACGCGCACGTTCAGCGGCACGAAGAAGTCGGCATCGCGCGTCATCATTGCGCGCATGTTCGGCGCGCCGTCGATCTTCGCGCGCAGCTTCTTCGCGATGTCGAGTGCGATGTGTTTCTCGTACGTACCGCCGCCGCCGATCGCGCCGGGATCCTCGCCGCCGTGGCCCGGATCGATCGCGACCGTCAACAGGCGCATGGTGCCGCCCTTGCCCGACTTCGGCGCGGTGAACTTGTAGGTGTCGCCGTCGTCGTCGCTGTCGTCGCGGCGCGCGATGACGGCCGGCGGCTTGACGGCCGGCTTCGCCGGTGCCGACGGTGTGGCCGCGGCCGGCGGCGTGCGCGGCGTCGCCGGAGCGTTCTGCGCGAAGCGCTGGAAGAACGCGTCGCTGTTGTCTGCCGCCGAGGGCGGCGGTGCGGCCGGGCCCGCGAGCGTGGTCGGCGGCTGCATCTGCTGCGCACGCGCGGTGTCGTTGAGCGCCTGTTCCTTGCGTTCGGTCTGCGCGATTAGATCGGCCAGCGGATCGGGCGCGACGGCCGGATAGAGGTCGAACACGAGCCGGTACTTGTAGGTGCCGACCGGCGGCAGCGTGAAAACCTGCGGCTTCACCGAGCCCTTCAGGTCGAACACCATCCGCACGACATGCGGCTGATACTGGCCGACGCGCACCGACTGGATCTGCGGATCGTTCGGTGCGATCTTCGACACGAGGTCGCGCAGCGCCTGGTCGAGCTCGAGGCCGGTCAGGTCGACGACGAGGCGGTCGGGAGCCTGCAAGAGCTGTTGGCTATTCTGCAGCGGCTGGTCGGATTCGATCGTGACGCGCGTGTAATCGCGGGCGGGCCACACGCGCACGCCGAGCACCGACGACGCATGCGCGAGCCGCGGCGCGGCGAGGCCGAGCACCAGCGTCGACGCGCCCGCGCGCAGGATCTGACGGCGCCGCCAGTTGTGCGTCGCGGTGGCCGCCGATTCGATCGAGCGGAACGGTTTGATCAACATCTTTCGAGACATGCCTTTCCTGAAGCGCTGTACGCCCGGACGGTGAGGGCGCGGCCTTCGCCGTCCACGTCGAGCGAGAAAACCAGATCGGGCACGCCGAGCAGGGTGCCCGCCTGTTGCGGCCATTCGACGAGGCAGATCGCGCTGGAATTGAAGTATTCGCGAAAGCCTGCATCGGACCATTCGGCCGGATCGTTGAATCGATACAGATCGAAGTGATAGACCTCAAGTTCCCCGTCGTCGCGTGCGAACGCGTACGGTTCGACGAGCGTGTAGGTCGGGCTGCGCACGCGGCCGGCATGGCCGAGGCCGCGCAGGACCGCGCGCACGAGGGTCGTTTTGCCCGCGCCGAGATCGCCGAGCAGCTGAATCTGCAGCCCCTCGAACGCGTGCGCTCGGGCGAGTTCGGTGCGCGCCGCGTCGAGCGCGTGCGCGAAGCGGGCGCCGAAGGCTTCGGTCGCCGCTTCGTCGGCGAGTGCGATTACGCGCTCCGCGAGCGGGGCGGGCAGCGTGTCGGCGTGACGCGTATGGGGCGTGGCTGGCATTCTCGTAAAATAGTGCGATGAACCGATTACCGGAACTCGCCGCATCCGACACCCCTTCGACTCGTGCCGAAGGCGCGGCGCCGTGCGCGCTCGATGATGCGACGTTGACTGCGCTCGCCGCTCGCATCAGGGCGTGGGGGCGCGAATTGGGTTTCGGGGCAATCGGCATCAGCGACACCGATCTCTCGGATGCCGAAGCGGGCCTCGCCGCCTGGCTGGAAGCCGGGTACCACGGCGAAATGGATTATATGGCCAAACACGGGATGAAACGCGCGCGGCCGGCCGAACTTGTGGCCGGCACGCGACGCGTGATATCCGCGCGGCTCGCGTATCTGCCGGCCGAAACGCTGGCCGCCGACGCGCCCGATGCGGCGGCAGGCGCGCTCGCGCCGCACGACTGGCGCGCACGCGAGCGCGCGCGCGTCGACGATCCGCAGGCGGCCGTCGTGTCGATCTACGCGCGCGGCCGCGACTATCACAAGGTGCTGCGCAACCGGCTGCAGACGCTCGCGGAGCGCATCGAGCGCGAGATCGGCGGATTCGGCTACCGCGTGTTCACCGATTCCGCGCCGGTGCTCGAGGTCGAGCTCGCGCAGAAAGCCGGGGTCGGCTGGCGCGGCAAGCATACGTTGCTGTTGCAGCGCGATGCGGGCTCGCTGTTCTTTCTCGGAGAAATCTACGTCGACATTCCGCTGCCGACCGACGCGCAGACGGCGCCCGGCACCGCGCCCGAGACGCCCGGCGCGCACTGCGGCAGCTGCACGCGCTGCATCGACGCGTGCCCGACCGGCGCGATCGTCGAACCGTATCGCGTCGACGCGCGCCGCTGTATCTCGTATCTGACGATCGAACTGAAAGGCAGCATTCCCGAACCGCTGCGGCCGCTGATCGGCAACCGCGTGTACGGCTGCGACGACTGCCAGCTCGTGTGTCCGTGGAATAAGTTCGCGCAGGCGGCGCCGGTCGCCGATTTCGACGTGCGGCACGGACTCGATCGGGCGACGCTCGTCGAGCTGTTCGATTGGGATGCCGACACGTTCGAGACGCGGATGCAGGGCAGCGCGATCCGGCGCATCGGGCATGAAAGCTGGCTGCGCAATCTCGCGGTCGGCCTCGGCAATGCGCTGCGCGCGCCGCGCGATCGACTCGCGCCGGATGCGCGCGACGCGATCGTCGCCGCGTTGCGCGCGCGCGCCGAGGATCCGTCGCCGGTCGTGCGCGAGCACGTCGAATGGGCGCTGCGTGCCGCGTGAAGGCGGCGTAGAGTGTCGGCGCGGCGCCGCACGTTGCACCGGTAAGGAGAAGCTCATGTTCAACGCAGTCATCGACGCGCCATTCGGCAAGGTCGGCATTCGCACCGATGCCGCGGTGGTGCGCGAAATCGTCTATCTGCCGGAGTCGATCGCAACGGTCGCGCCCGATTCGCCGCTCGCGAAGCGGGCAGTCGAGCAGATCGAACGTTATTTCGAGCGCGCGTCGGCGCGCTTCGACCTGCCGCTCGCGGAGGTCGGCAGCGCGTTTCAGCACCGAGTGTGGGGCGTGATCAGCGACATTCCGCCAGGCACGGTGCTGACGTACGGGCAGGTCGCGAAGCGCATCGGCAGCGCGCCGCGCGCGGTCGGCCAGGCGTGCGGCGCGAACTATTTCCCGCTCGTGATTCCATGCCATCGCGTCGTCGCGGCGGGCGGCCTCGGCGGCTTCGCGAATCACGACGACGGTGGCTACTACCAGAAAGTAAAGCGCTGGCTGCTTGCGCACGAGGGTGTGCCGTACAAATGACCGAACCGCTGCTGTCCCCCGATTCCGATGCGGGTTCCATTGCCGACGCGTCGCCTGCGCTGCTCGCGAGCCGTGCGTCGATCGACGTGTTCTGCGATGCGCTGTGGCTCGAGCACGGGCTTGCGCGCAATACGCTCGATGCGTACCGGCGCGACCTGATGCTGTTTTCGCAATGGCTGGCCGCGACGCACGGCGCGCCGCTCGACGCGGCCGACGAGGCAATGGTGACCGGCTACATCGCCGCGCGCAGCGACGGCAAGGCGACGTCGTCGAACCGGCGGCTGTCGGTGTTCCGCCGTTATTACGGCTGGGCCGTGCGCGAGCATCGCGCGACCGCGGACCCGACGCTGCGGATCACGTCTGCGAAGCAGGGCACGCGGTTCCCGTCGACGCTGTCGGAGGCCCAGGTCGAGGCGCTGCTCGGCGCGCCCGACATCGCGACGCCGCTCGGCCTGCGCGATCGCACGATGCTGGAGCTGATGTATGCGAGCGGGCTGCGCGTCAGCGAGCTCGTCACGCTGAAGACGGTCGAAGTCGGATTGAACGAAGGCGTCGTGCGCGTGATGGGCAAGGGTTCGAAGGAGCGGCTCGTGCCGTTCGGCGAAGTCGCGCACGGCTGGATCGAACGCTATCTGCGCGACGCGCGGCCGGCGCTGCTCGGCGCGCGCGCGGCCGACGCGCTGTTCGTGACCGCGCGCGGCGATGGAATGACGCGCCAGCAATTCTGGAACATCATCAAGCGCCATGCGCTGAAGGCCGACGTGCGCGCGCACCTGTCGCCGCATACGCTGCGGCACGCGTTCGCGACGCACCTGCTGAACCACGGCGCCGACCTGCGCGTCGTGCAGCTGCTGCTCGGCCACAGCGACATCTCGACCACGCAGATCTACACGCACGTCGCGCGCGAACGGTTGAAGACGCTGCATGCGCAGCATCATCCGCGCGGCTAGGTTCACGCGGCGCGTGCGCCGGCTCGCAGGCCGCGGGGCCGGCGCCGAGCGTTACCCGAGTTCGCGCAGCTTGTGCTTCAGCACCTTGCCGGTCGACGCGGCCGGCAGCGCGTCGAGCACGCGGATGCGGGCCGGGCGCTTGTAAGGCGCGAGTCGTTGCGCGCACCACGCGTGCAGCTCGGCCTCCGTCGCCGTCGCATCAGGCACCAGTTCGACGAATGCAAGCACTTCCTCGTTGCCGTCGACTGCACGGCCGACAACTGCCGCCTGCACGACGTCCGCGTGCGCGTTCAGCACCTGTTCGACTTCCACCGGATACACGTTGAAGCCCGAGCGGATGATCAGCTCCTTGCTGCGGCCGGCGATCGTCACCGAGCCGTCGGCGTCCTGCCGCGCGAGATCGCCGGTGGCGAGCCAGCCGTCTTGCGACACCGCCGCGCGCGTCGCGTCCGCATTCCGGTAATAGCCGAGCATCACGTTCGGCCCGCGCACGCGGATCTCGCCGACCTCGCCGCGCGGCACGTCGGTGCCGTCGGGCGCGACGATCCGCATCTCCACGCCGGGGATCGGCATGCCGACAGAGCAGTCGGCGCGCGGTGCGTCGAGCGGCGTCTGCGTGATCGTCGGGCTGCTTTCGGTCATCCCGTAGCCGTTGTGCAGCGGCACGCCGTACATGCGTTCGACGCGCGCCTTCAGGTCGGCATCGAGCGGCGAGCCGCCCGAATACGCGAAGCGCAGTCGCGGCGCGTGCCACGCGTGTGCGTGCGTGTGCAGATGCTCGAGCAGCTTTGCGTGCATCGCGGGCACGCCCTGGAAGATCGTCACGCCTTCGTCCGCGAGCGCGACCCGCACGGCCTCCGGCGAAAACCGCGGTGCGAGCCGCAGCGTCGCGCCGGCATACAGGCTGCCGAGGCACACCGATGCGAGCCCATATACGTGCGATACCGGCAGCACCGTATAAACGACATCGTCGGGCGACACGCGACGCAGTGCGCTCGACGTCGCCGCGATGAACAGCAGGTTGCGATGCGACAGCATCACGCCCTTCGGCGTGCCGGTCGTGCCGGTCGTATAGATGAGCGCCGCGCATTGCGCGGCGCCGTCGGCCGCGACCGGCTCGGCGGGCGCGCGCGCGTCGACGTGGTGCGACCACGCGCCGATGTCGACGGGCAGCGCGTCGGCGGGCGTTGCGCCGTACCGCGCGGCGTGCGCGCGCGCATCGGGTGACGCTTCCGTCGTAAACGCGATCAGCTTCGGGCGCGCGTGCGCGGCGATCGCGTCGAGCTCGCCGGCCGACAGCCGCGCGTTCGACATGAGCGCCCAGGCGTCGATGCGCGCGGCCGCGAACAGCAGCACGATCTGCGCGACGCTGTTTTCCGCGACGATCATCACGCGATCGCCGCCGCGCACGCCAAGGGCGGCGAGCCGTTCGGCGGCCGCGTCGACGGCTTGCGCGAGCTCGCCGTACGACAGCCGGCGTGCATCCTCGATCAGCGCCGGCTGCGCGGGCGCATGCGCGGCCCGGCGGGCAGGCACGTCGGCGATGCGGTCGGGCAATGCGGCGAGCAGCGCCGCGACATCGAGCGGCGTGGCCGGGCGGACAGCAGGGATCATGGCGTCTCCAGAAGAAGGGCCGGGCAACCGCGCGGCGAGATTTGCGAACGATCGTGCCATGACGGCGCACGCGCCACAATCGGGCAATCGGGCAATAGCGCTTCGCGATGTGCGCAATGATGACGGACGCGACGACGGGCATGCCCGCCCGCGCCTGAAGGGCCGCGAGTATACCGCCGGTGCGCGAGCCGCAGGCGCGGACACCGAACAAGCGCATGCCGGCGCGATCGTGGGCTCCCGCCGCTCGTTCGCCATTAAAATGCGGCCATGAGCAAATCCAGACACGTGTCCGAGACACCGGCGACCCAGCTGCTGCGCCGCCACGGCATCGCATTCGGCGAGCATCCGTACGATTACGTCGAGCACGGCGGCACCGGCGAGTCGGCGCGCCAGCTTGGCGTCGACGAACACTGCGTCGTGAAGACGCTCGTGATGGAGGACGAGCACGCGAAGCCGCTGATCGTGCTGATGCACGGCGACCGCACGGTGTCGACCAAGAATCTCGCGCGGCAGATCGGCGCGAAACGCGTCGAGCCGTGCAAGCCCGACGTCGCGAACCGCCATTCAGGCTATCTGGTCGGCGGCACGTCGCCGTTCGGCACGCGCAAGACGATGCCCGTGTACGTCGAGTCTACGATCCTCGAATTGCCGACGATCTACCTGAACGGCGGCCGCCGCGGCTATCTCGTGAGCCTCGCGCCCGCGGTGCTCACGACGCTGCTCGGCGCGACGCCCGTGCAGTGCGCGAGCGCCGACTGAGGGTTTCACCTTCGTGGCAGGCCGCGTTCGTTCGGTAGAATGGGCGCCGTTTTGGCCGGTCGGCCCGCACGGCCGGCCGAAACGGCCTGCCGGCGCTCCGCCGCGGCGGCGCCCGTCGCAACCGGTCGGGATGCCGCTCCCGGCCGTCCCTTCACCGATACGTTGAAAGAAGAGTTTTCCGCATGCAGATCCTGCTCGCCGCACTTGTTGCCTACCTGATCGGTTCGGTGTCGTTCGCCGTCGTCGTCAGCGCCGCGATGGGCCTGGCCGATCCCCGTTCGTACGGGTCGAAGAATCCCGGCGCGACCAACGTGCTGCGCAGCGGCAACAAGAAGGCCGCGATCCTGACGCTCGTCGGCGACGCGTTCAAGGGCTGGCTCGCGGTGTGGCTCGCGCGGCACTTCGGACTGTCAGACGTGGCCGTCGCATGGGTCGCAATCGCCGTATTTCTCGGCCACCTGTATCCGGTGTTCTTCCGCTTCCAGGGCGGCAAGGGCGTCGCGACAGCCGCCGGCGTGCTGCTCGCGGTGCACCCGGTGCTCGGGCTCGCGACCGCGCTGACCTGGCTGATCGTCGCGTTCTTCTTCCGCTATTCGTCGCTCGCGGCGCTGGTCGCGGCCGTGTTCGCACCGGTGTTCGACGTGTTCCTGTTCGGCACCGGCCACAATCCGGTCGCATGGGCCGTGCTGGCGATGAGCGTGCTGCTCGTATGGCGTCACCGCGGCAACATCTCGAAGCTGCTGGCGGGGCAGGAGAGCCGGATCGGCGACAAGAAGAAGGCGGCCGACGGCGGCGCGCAGGACGGCGGCAAGGCCTGAGAAAGGTACTGCCGGATGGCCCGGCCGCCGGGGCGCTGCTGCGTGCGGGCGCCGGCGGCGCGGGACGGCCGGTCGACGGCGTCGATCAGTCGCGGAAGTTGTTGAAGTCGAGCGGGGTGTCGGTCACGTCCTTGCGCAGCATCGCGATCACGCTCTGCAGGTCGTCGCGCTTGGTGCCGGCCACGCGCACCGCGTCGCCCTGGATGCTCGCCTGCACCTTGATCTTGCTGTCTTTCACGAGCCTGACGATCTTCTTCGCGAGATCGCC
This sequence comes from Burkholderia sp. AU19243, assembly GCF_018148075.1. Taxonomy (NCBI): domain Bacteria; kingdom Pseudomonadati; phylum Pseudomonadota; class Betaproteobacteria; order Burkholderiales; family Burkholderiaceae; genus Burkholderia; species Burkholderia sp. AU19243. The sequence continues at coordinate 25,154 of NZ_JAGSTV010000022.1, read as the reverse complement.
GGTCACGCCCTTCTTCACGGTGACGACCTGCTTGACCTTGTCGCCGCCGATCTTTTCGACCTTGCCGTAGTCGAGGAAGCGCACGTCGACGTTGCGCTTCGCGAGTTTGCTGATCAGTACGTCCTTGACCTGCCCGAGCTTGAAATCGTCGTCGGCGAACAGCGTCAGCTCGCGCTCCTTCTGCTCGACGCGCGCGTCGGAGCCCTTGAAGTCGAAGCGCGTCGAAATTTCCTTGTTCGACTGCTCGATGGCGTTTTTCACTTCGATCATGTTCGCTTCGGAAACGACGTCGAACGATGGCATGGCATTCTCCCTTGAGGTGCGGGCGCCCGGCTCGCGCGCGGGTACTCGCTATAATTGCGGACTGTTTGCCATTTTACCGATGCCCCTCCGTTTGCCCAAGGCCGGCCATGCGCGCGCCTGGCGGACGTGACCGCCAATGCCGATGCCCCCTGACGAATCCGCCCTGTCGCTGCTTCCCGACCATCCGCTCGCCGCACACAACACGTTCGGCATTGCCGCGAACGCGCGCTTCGCCGCGCGCATCACGCACGCGGCGCAGTTCGAGGCGCTGCACCGCGACCCGCGCGTCGCGTCGCTGCCAAAGCTCGTGCTCGGCGGCGGCAGCAACGTCGTGTTCACGCGCGATTTCGACGGCGTCGTGCTGCTCGACCAGATCGCCGGCCGCCGCGTCGTTCATGAGGACGACGATGCGTGGTACGTCGAGGCCGGCGGCGGCGAGACCTGGCACGAATTCGTTGCATGGACGCTCGAGCACGGAATGCCCGGCCTCGAGAATCTCGCGCTGATTCCGGGCACCGTCGGCGCCGCGCCGATCCAGAACATCGGCGCGTACGGCCTCGAGATGAAGACGCACTTCCACTCGCTGCACGCAATCGAACTCGCGACCGGACGCACCGAACGTTTCGATGCGGCGCGCTGCGCATTCGGCTATCGCGACAGCTTCTTCAAGCGGGACGGGCGCGGCCGCTTCGCGATCGTCGCGGTGACGTTCCGGCTGCCGAAGCAATGGACGCCGCGGCTCGGCTACGCGGACGTCACGCGCGAGCTCGACGCGCGCGGCATCGCCCCCGATGCCGCAACGCCGCGCGACGTGTTCGACGCGGTCGTCGCGATCCGTCGCGCGAAGCTGCCCGACCCGCTCGTGCTCGGCAACGCCGGCAGCTTCTTCAAGAATCCGGTGATCGACGGCGCGCAGTTCGATGCGCTGCGCGCGCGTGCGCCGGACGTCGTGTCGTATCCGCAGCCGGACGGGCACGTGAAGCTCGCGGCCGGCTGGCTCATCGATCAGTGCGGCTGGAAGGGGCGCGCGCTCGGCGCGGCGGCCGTGCACGACCGGCAGGCGCTCGTGCTGGTGAATCGCGGCGGCGCGACGGGGGCCGACGTGCTCGCGCTCGCGCGCGCGATCCAGGCCGACGTGCGCAAGCGGTTCGGCGTCGAGCTCGAGCCCGAGCCGGTGTGCATGTAACGCGGTCGCCCGCGCCGGCTTCACCCACGCAAACAAAAAGCGCCGATCGATGACCGGCGCTTTTTTTTTATCCGCGCGCGTGCGCGCGGGCGGTTGCCGCGATTAGTGCTTGAGGCGGCCGAGCAGCAGGAACTCCATTAGCGCCTTCTGCACGTGCAGGCGGTTTTCCGCCTCGTCCCACACGACGCTCTGCGGGCCGTCGATCACGCCGGCCGTCACTTCCTCGCCGCGATGCGCGGGCAGACAGTGCATGAAGAGCGCGTCCGGGTTCGCGTGACCCATCATTTCCTCGTCGACGCACCAGTCGGCAAACGCCTGCTTGCGTGCGTCGTTCTCGGCTTCGAAGCCCATGCTCGTCCACACGTCGGTGGTGACGAGATCGGCGCCCTTGCACGCTTCGTTCGGATCGTCGAACACTTCGTAGAACGGTGCGCTGTCCGGCGACACGAGCTTCATGTCGAGCGCATAGCCAGGCGGCGTCGACAGGCGCAGCTTGAAGCCGAGGATCTGCGCGGCTTCGATCCAGGTGTACAGCATGTTGTTCGCATCGCCGACCCACGCGACCGTCTTGCCGGCGATCGGGCCGCGGTGCTCGTAGTACGTGAAGATGTCGGCGAGCACCTGGCACGGGTGGTATTCGTTGGTCAGCCCGTTGATCACCGGCACGCGCGAATTCTGCGCGAAGCGTGTGATCACGTCCTGTTCGAACGTGCGGATCATGATGATGTCGACCATCCGCGAGATCACCTGCGCGGAATCCTCGACGGGCTCGCCGCGGCCGAGCTGCGTGTCGCGCGTGCTCATGAACACCGCGTGGCCGCCGAGCTGGAAGATGCCCGCTTCGAACGACAGCCGCGTGCGGGTCGAGCTCTTTTCGAAGATCATCGCGAGCGTGCGGTCGTGCAGCGGGTGATAGGTCTCGTAGTTCTTGAACTTGCGCTTCAGGATACCCGTGCGTTCGAGCACGTACTCGTAGTCTTCCAGCGAGAAATCCTTGAACTGCAGGTAGTGACGAATGGTTTTGGCGGTCATGAAACGAAATACGGCGGGTCGGGACCGGCAGCGAGGCCGGACGGCGCCGCCGTCGGATGTGGATAACTCAAAGCAGCATAAAGGATTTTCCGTGCTTTGACGAGCCGCGCGCAGAAGCGGGGAGCGATCGCGACGGGCGGCGGCGCGCGTCGGAAGAGGGGCCGCGGGACGACGCGCGATGCCGCGCTGCGGTATAATTCAAAAGTTTTCTCCAGCCCGGCAGGCAAGCCGTTTCGCGCACTGCCGGACACAAGCCGTGCGCTGCACAAATCCGGTGCGGCGCGTCGGCGGCGCGCATCGACAGCCTGTTTTCGGGATATCGACGCGCATCTGCCGCTGTCCATTCCAGCTTTGTGTTCGCGTACCCAGGCGCCGTCGCCTGGACATCGCCGGGCCGTCACTTGGGTAACCACATGGCTGAAACCCCTCCGACCGAATTCTTCATCCAGGGCATCACGAAAGACGGGAAAAAGTTTCGCCCGAGCGACTGGTCGGAGCGTCTGGCCGGCGTGATGGCCTGCTTCGGGCCCGGTGCGAGCGGGCCGAACGCGCGTCTGAAATATTCTCTGTACGTGCGCCCGACGATGCTCGGCGACCTGAAATGCGTGATCCTCGATTCGCGGCTGCGCGATATCGAGCCGATGGCATTCGATTTCGTGCTGAACTTCGCGAAGGACAACAACCTCGTCGTTACCGAGGCATGCGAGTTGCCGGACTACAACGACAAGAAGTGAATCCGGCGGGGGCGAGCGCGCACGATGCGGGTTCGCCCGGTGGCCTCCGGCGCAGCGATGCCCGGACGACGCATGCAAAAAAGCCCGCCTAGGCGGGCTTTTTCGTGATCGCAGGAAACAGGAGCGCCCGCCGAAGCGGGCACGCCGGATTTACGCTGCTGCCTGCAGGCCCTTGACGGCTGCGGCGAGGCGGCTCTTGCTGCGAGCGGCCTTGTTCTTGTGAACGATCTTCTTGTCGGCGATCGTGTCGATCGTCTTCACGGCAGCCTTGAACAGCTCGGCAGCCTTTGCCTGGTCGCCGGCTTCAACAGCCTTGCGAACCGACTTGATCGCGGTGCGGAATTTCGAGCGCAGCGCCGAGTTGTGCGAATTTGCCTTCGCGGCTTGGCGGGCGCGCTTGCGTGCTTGTGCGGAGTTAGCCATGACGGTTCCTTATCCTGTCCTGTTTCCAGAGCTTGGAGCCTGACGGCCAAGCGCTGCTTTTCGATCCGTCCCCTGAGAACGATTGCCCAGGGGCGCATAAAAAAACGGTGATTTTAACCGAGGCCGAGACATGAAAACGACAGGCGCCGTGCATGTAACAGGCTCAGAAACCGGCGATTATAGCAACAAAATCAAGCGCGTGGCAAGTCCGACGTGACGTCGGGTGCTCAGGCGCGAGGGCGGCGTTTGGGCTTTTCGGCGTCCGTCCGTGCCGGGACACGCAACGTCCGTATAATAAGCGCCCCATGAATCTATTCCGAGCCCTGCTGACGGTCAGCGGCTTCACGCTGCTGTCGCGCGTGACCGGACTGGCCCGCGAGACGCTGATCGCCCGTGCGTTCGGCGCCAGTCAATACACCGACGCGTTCTACGTCGCCTTCCGCATTCCGAACCTGCTGCGCCGCCTGTCCGCCGAGGGTGCGTTCTCGCAGGCGTTCGTGCCGATCCTCGCCGAGTTCAAGAACCAGCAAGGCCACGATGCGACCAAGGCGCTCGTCGACGCGATGTCGACCGTGCTCGCGTGGGCGCTCGCGGTGCTGTCGGTCGTCGGCATTGCCGGCGCGTCGTGGGTCGTGTTCGCGGTCGCGTCCGGCCTGCATACTGACGGGCAGGCGTTCCCGCTCGCGGTCACGATGACGCGGATCATGTTCCCGTACATCGTGTTCATCTCGCTGACGACGCTCGCATCCGGCGTGCTCAACACTTACAAAAGCTTCTCGCTGCCCGCGTTCGCGCCGGTGCTGCTGAACGTCGCGTTCATCGCCGCGGCCGTGTTCGTTGCGCCGCACCTGAAGGTGCCGGTATTCGCGCTCGCATGGGCAGTGATCGTCGGCGGCGTGCTGCAGTTCGCCGTGCAACTGCCGGGCCTGAAGAAGATCGACATGGTGCCGCTGATCGGGCTGAACCCGCTGCGTGCGCTGCGCCATCCGGGCGTGAAGCGCGTGCTCGCGAAGATGGTGCCCGCGACGTTCGCGGTGTCGGTCGCGCAGCTGTCGCTGATCATCAATACCAACATCGCGTCGCGGCTCGGGCAGGGCGCGGTGTCGTGGATCAACTATGCGGATCGCCTGATGGAATTCCCGACCGCGCTGCTCGGCGTCGCGCTCGGCACGATCCTGCTGCCGAGCCTGTCGAAGGCGCACGTCGACGCCGATACGCAAGAGTATTCGGCGCTGCTCGACTGGGGGCTGCGCGTCACGTTCCTGCTCGCGGCGCCGAGCGCGCTTGCGCTGTTCTTCTTCGCGACGCCGCTCACCGCGACGCTCTTCAACTACGGCAAGTTCGACGCGCACACCGTCACGATGGTCGCGCGCGCGCTCGCAACCTACGGGATCGGCCTCGTCGGCATCATCCTGATCAAGATCCTCGCGCCGGGCTTCTACGCGAAGCAGGACATCAAGACACCGGTGAAGATCGCAATCGGGGTGCTGATCGTCACGCAGCTGTCGAACTACGTGTTCGTGCCGCTGATCGGCCACGCGGGCCTCACGCTGAGCATCGGCGTCGGCGCGTGCCTGAACTCGCTGCTGCTGTTCTTCGGGCTGCGCAAGCGCGGCATCTATCAGCCGTCGCCGGGGTGGCTGCGCTTCTTCGTGCAGCTGGTCGGCGCGGCGCTCGTGCTCGCGGGCCTGATGCGCTGGTGCGCGATCAACTTCGACTGGACGGGCATGCGCGCGCAGCCGCTCGATCGCATCGCGCTGATGGCCGCGTGCCTCGTGCTGTTCGCTGCACTATATTTCGGTATGTTGTGGGTGATGGGCTTCAAATACGCTTACTTCAGAAGGCGCGCCAAGTGACGACCGCAATGACCCGCGTTCTCGACTACTTCAGCACGCTCGTGGCGGACGACGACAGTCTGCCCGTCACGGAAACCGCGCTGTCGCTCGCGCAGGACGCCTATCCCGACCTCGACCTGCAGGGCACGCTGGCCGAACTCGACATGCTGGCCGCGCGGCTGCGCCGCCGGCTCACCGACGATGCGGACCTGAAGGACCGCGTCGCCGCGCTGAACGAGTTCTTCTTTCGCGAACTCGGCTTCGCCTGCAATCACAACGATTACTACGACCCCGATAACAGCCATCTGAACGCGGTGCTGAAGCGGCGTCGCGGGATTCCGATCTCGCTGTCGGTGCTGTACCTGGAGCTCGCCGAACAGATCGGCGTGCCGGCGCGCGGCGTGTCGTTCCCCGGCCACTTTTTGCTGCGCGTGACGCTGCCGGACGGCGACCTGATCATCGACCCGACCAACGGCCATTCGCTGTCCGAAGCCGAGATGGTCGACATGCTCGAACCGTACGTCGCGCGCGCGGCAGGCGCGGTCGACAGCGCGTTGCGCGCGCTGCTTCAGCCGGCCACGAGCCGCGAGATCATCGCTCGGATGCTGCGCAACCTGAAGACGATCTATTTGCAGACGGAGCGCTGGCAGCGCTTGCTCGCGGTGCAGCAGCGGCTCGTGATTCTGCTGCCGGAGCAGCTCGACGAAGTGCGCGATCGCGGCTTTGCGTATGCGCGGCTCGACTACCTGCGCCCGGCGCTCGAGGATCTGGAGCAGTATCTCGGCGAGCGCCCCGACGCGGAAGACGCGACCGTCGTCGAATCGCAGGTGACCGAACTGCGGCAGCGGATGCAGCGCGACGCCGACGATTGAGCCGCCGCCGGAAGCCCGCACCATGAAGAACGCCTGCATCGCAGGCGTTTTTTGTTTGCAGTTGTTTGCACTTATTTCGGCTGCATCCGGATCGCGCCGTCGAGGCGGATCACTTCGCCGTTGAGCATCGGATTCTCGAGGATCTGGCGCACCAGCAGCGCGTATTCGGCCGGCTTGCCGAGCCGCGGCGGGAACGGCACCATCGCGGCGAGCGCGTCCTGCACATCCTTCGGCATGCCGAGCAGCATCGGCGTCTCGAACAGCCCGGGCGCGATCGTCATCACACGGATGCCGCTGCGTGCGAGATCGCGCGCGATCGGCAGCGTCATGCCGGCGACGCCAGCCTTCGACGCCGCATATGCCGCTTGGCCGATCTGCCCGTCGTAAGCCGCGACCGACGCCGTGCTGACGATCACGCCGCGCTCGCCGCCGCCGTCCGGCGTGGTCGCGGCCATCGCGGCGGCGGCGACGCGGATCATGTTGAAGGTGCCGACGAGATTCACGTTGATCGTCTTCGCGAACACGTCGAGCGGATGGGGGCCGTCCTTGCCGACGGTCTTCGCAGCAGGCGCGATGCCCGCGCAGTTCACGAGCCCGCGCAGCGTGCCTGCGTGCGTCGCCGCGTCGACCGCGGCCTGCGCGTCGGCCTCGCTCGACACGTCGCAGCGCACGAACACGCCGCCCAGTTCGGACGCGAGCGCCGTGCCGGCCGCTTCGTTCAGGTCGGCGAGCACGACGTTGCCGCCGGCCTGCGCAAGCATGCGGGCCGTTCCCGCGCCGAGGCCCGATGCGCCGCCCGTGATCAGAAAGACGTTGCCGCGAATCTCCATCACTGTCTCCTTGGTTGGTCCGATGCCGGTCGATCGGAGGGTGCGCGCGCGGCGTCGCGTCACGGCGCCCGTGCGTCCGATCGATTGTACGGGCCGCCGCCGCGTGGGGCGACAGCGACACGGCGATGCGAATCCTGCCGCGCGAATCGGATCGAGTGGACGAAAAAAAGCCGCCCGGCAAGGGCGGCTCGCGCGTGCACGACGCGGTGCGTCGGTGCTTACTTCAGTGCGTCGAACGCACGCTCGCGGATTTCGTCCACGGTGCCGAGGCCGGAGATCTTGCGATACTGCGGGGCCTTCAGCCCGTTTTCCTCGCCGCGCTGCGCCCAGTCGCCGTAGTACGTGATCAGCGGCTTGGTTTGCGCCTCGTACACCTCGAGACGCTTCTTGACGGTTTCTTCCTTGTCGTCGTCGCGCTGGATCAGCGGTTCGCCCGTCACGTCGTCCTTGCCCTCGACCTTCGGCGGGTTGAACTTCACGTGATACGTGCGGCCCGATGCCGGGTGCGTGCGACGGCCGCTCATGCGCTCGATGATCTCCGAGAACGGGACGTCGATTTCGAGCACGTAGTCGATCGCGACGCCTGCTTCCTTCATCGCGTCAGCCTGCGCGATCGTGCGCGGGAAACCGTCGAACAGATAGCCGTTCGCACAGTCGGCTTCTTTCAGGCGCTCCTTCACGAGCCCGATGATCAGCGCGTCCGGCACGAGCTTGCCGGCGTCCATGTAGCCCTTTGCCTCGACGCCGAGCGGCGAGCCTGCCTTGACGGCCGCGCGCAGCATGTCGCCGGTCGAGATCTGCGGGATGCCGAACTTTTCCTTGATGAAGTTTGCCTGGGTGCCCTTTCCCGCGCCGGGCGCGCCCAACAGGATCAAACGCATGGTGATATCTCCAGTATGTAGATTCGTCTGGCGAGACGCAAAGCGTCGGCGACAGCGTGCGCGGGGCTTGTCTGCCGCGCGGCGCACCGGTCTGACGCGGCGCGCGGCGAAAAGCGGCGCGCGGCTGCCGGGGCGGGCCGTGGCGGGTCAAGCGAGAACGCGCGGGTCGCGGACGGCTCGCACAATCGCCTGATTATGCCACGGGTTATTTTGAACCCGGCCGAAAAAGGGCCTGCACGCGAGCGAGATCAGCCGGCGTGTCGATCCCCGCTTCGGGCGCATGCTCGGTGATCCGCACCGCGATGCGTTCGCCGTGCCACATCGCGCGCAGCTGCTCGAGCTGCTCGGCCTGCTCGATCGGAGCCTGCGCGAGCGACGGATACGTGCGCAGGAAACGCGCGCGATACGCATAGAGGCCGATGTGGCGATGGACCGGAAACGCCGGTGCGGGCATCGATGCGACGTCGGGCCAGTGCGGCTGGTACGCGTCGCGGCTCCACGGAATCGGCGCGCGCGAGAAGTACATCGCGACGTTGCGCGCGTCGAGCGCGACCTTCACGATGTTCGGGTTGAACACGTCGGCCGCGTCATGGATTGGATGCGCGGCGGTCGCGATCGCGCAGTCCGGATGCGCGGCGAGGTGCGACGCTACGTCGCGCACCAGTTCGGGGTCGATCAGCGGTTCGTCGCCCTGCACGTTGACGACGACGGTGTCGTCGCTCCACCCGAACGTCGCGGCGACTTCCGCGAGCCGGTCGGTGCCGGACGGATGGTCGGCGCGCGTGAGCACCGCGTCAAAGCCGTGCTCGCGTGCCGCATCGAGCACGCTCTGTGCGTCGGATGCGACGAGCACCTGCTGCGCACCCGCTTCGCGCGCGCGCTCGGCGACGCGCACGACCATCGGCTTGCCGCCGAGATCGGCGAGCGGCTTGTTCGGCAAGCGCGTCGACGCGAGCCGGGCAGGAATGACGGCGATGAAGGGTTGCGAATGAGTCATCTGGACTGGGCGGGGGGAAAGGCAGGGACGAGGCCGGCGGTTTGAGCGGCCGGCACGTTTGGCGCGCCCGGCGCGGCCGCGGAAATCCCGAGGCCATGCGCCGGTGCGGCGGCGTTCAGCTGGCCGGACCGGCCGGATCGACCGGCGTGCCTTCGACGGTCTGCCGCGCTTCGTCGACGAGCATCACGGGGATGCCGTCGCGGATCGGATACGCGAGCTTGTCCGCGTTGCAGATCAGCTCCTGCGCGGCGCGGTCATGGTGGAGCGGGCCTTTGCAGATAGGGCACACAAGGATTTCAAGCAGGCGAGCGTCCACGGAGTTTCTCCACAACGAGGGCAATGAGGCGAGGATCGAGCGCGGCTTCGACGGGGACGACCCACAGCCGAGCATCGCGCCAGGAAGCGCCCAATTTTACTGCATCCTTCTCGGTGATCAGGATCGCGTCGACCGCGTCGTCGACGAACGGATTGTCGGCGAACGCGTAATGGTCGGGCAGCGCGCGGGTCGCCGGCGCCAGGCCGGCCGCGCGCAATGTCGCGAAGAAGCGTTCCGGCGCGCCGATCCCCGCCGCGGCGAGCACGCGCTCGTTCGCGAACTGCGACAGCGGGCGGCGCAGCGCCGGCTGGTCGAGATGCCATGCGGCGCCCGGCGTCAGCGCGAGCGCGTAGGTGTCGGGCCACGGCGGCAGTGCGCCGCTGTACGGATCGTTGACGAGCGTCGCGTCGCGACGGCGCGACAGCGGCTCGCGCAGCGGGCCCGCGGGCAGCAGGAAGCCGTTGCCGCCGAGCCGGTGATCGAACACGACGAGCTCGACGGTGCGCGCGAGGCGATAGTGCTGCAGGCCGTCGTCGCTGACGATCACGTCGACGTTCGGATGCGCGGCACGCAGCGCCTGCGCGGCGGCGACGCGGTCCGGGCACACCCACACCGGCGCACCGGTGCGGCGCGCGATCAGCAGCGGCTCGTCACCGGCCGCGCTCGCGCGCGATGCCGGCGTGACCGCGGTCGGTGCCTGCACGTTCGCGCCGTAACCGCGCGATACGACGCCCGGCGTGAAGCCGGCCGCGCGCAACGCATCGACGAGCGCGATCACGGTCGGGGTCTTGCCGGTGCCGCCGACGGTCACGTTGCCGACCACGACGACGGGCACGCCGACGTCGACCGGCTTTTTCCAGCCTTGCGCGTACGCGGCGCGGCGCAGCGCCGCGCACGCGCCGAACACGCACGCGAGCGGCGTGAGCGCCCATGCGAGCGCACCGCGCCGCTGCCATTCGCGCGTGAGCCGCGCTTCGAGGCGCGCGAGCGGGCCGCCGGGCGCGCTCATCGGGCCGGACGCGGCGCGCCGTGCGCCGCGACGTGGGACGGATTCGTCAACACGGATTCTCCGTTGGGCGGCACTTGCCGCAAGGTGTTCGGAAGGCGGCACTCTAGCGTGCCGCACGCGGGCGCGGCAAGCGGCCTCCGTGACAACGACGAAGGGGCCGGATCGGCGCGCACTGTGGATAACTCTGTGAAAAACTCCGCGCCCGTGAGCGCCAGATGCCCGCCGGACGGACATCGTGTCGGAAGTGAAGAATGCCGTAAGGTTTAAAAGTTCATTGAAATCAATGTGTTATGGGGAATCGTCTGGATTTTCCCGCGGTTTTCCAAGGTTTTTGCTGGACGATTGACAGAGTGTGGACACATTCCGGGTGCAGCAACGCCCGAACGTCGGCGCTGGACGCCGCGCGCGCGTCGGACTATCGTGTCGCCGCCAGCATTCATTCGACCGCCCATGCTTTCCGACTCTCCCTTTTCCGCTCCCGGCGCGACCCGCGGCGGTGACGAAGTGATTCCCGTTTCGGCGCTCAATCGCGCGATTTCGTCGATGCTCGAGCGCTCGTTTCCGCTGCTGTGGATCTCGGGTGAAGTGTCGAATTTCACGCGCGCCGCGAGCGGTCACTGGTACTTCTCGATCAAGGACCAGCAGGCGCAGATGCGTTGCGTGATGTTTCGCGGCCGTGCGCAGTATGCGGAATTCACGCCGCGCGAAGGCGACCGGATCGAGGTGCGCGCAGTCGTCACGATGTACGAGCCGCGCGGCGAAGTGCAGCTCAACGTCGAGGCCGTGCGGCGCACCGGTCAGGGGCGTCTGTACGAGGCATTCCTCCGCCTGAAGGCGCAGCTCGAGGCCGAAGGACTCTTTGCGCCCGAACGCAAGCGGCCGCTGCCGGCCCATCCGCGCGCAATCGGCATCGTCACGTCGCTGCAGGCCGCCGCGCTGCGCGACGTGCTGACCACGCTCGCACGCCGCGCGCCGCACATTCCGGTGGTCGTCTATCCCGCGCCCGTGCAGGGGGCCGGCTCGGCGGAGAAACTCGTCGCTGCGGTGCAGACGGCGAACGCGCGGCGCGAGGTCGACGTGCTGCTCGTCTGTCGCGGCGGCGGGTCGATCGAAGATCTGTGGTCGTTCAACGACGAAGCGCTGGCGCGTGCGATCGCGGCGAGCGAACTGCCGGTCGTCAGCGGTGTCGGCCACGAAACCGATTTCACGATCGCGGATTTCGCAGCCGACTTGCGCGCGCCGACGCCCACCGGCGCAGCGGAGCTCGCGAGCCCGCAGCGCGCCTTGCTGCTGCGCGAGCTCGGCGATCGTCAGCGCGCCCTGGCGCGCTGTCTGGAGCGCGGGCTCGAGCAGCGTGCGCAGCAGCTCGACTGGCTCGCGCGCCGGCTCGTCAGCCCGGGCGAACGGCTGAAGCGGCAGCGCGTTCACGTCGAGCAGCTCGCGGTGCGGCTCGCGTCGGCGGCGTCGCGGCCGGTGCGCGATGCGCGTGCGCGTTTTGCGCTCGCGCAATTGCGCTGGCAGCGCGCGCGGCCCGACCCGACGCAGGCGCGGCATGCACTCGCCGGGCTGTCGCAACGTCTTGCGCTCGCGCTGCAGCGCCGTCACGAGCGCGACACCGCGCGTGTGTCGGCGTGCGCGGCTCGGCTCGAGGTGCTGAGCCCGCAGCGCACGCTCGAGCGCGGCTATGCGGCGCTGATCGACACGCAGACCGGCCGAGCGGTGCGGGCGCCGAGCGCGCTGAAGCCGCAGCGCCGGCTGACCGTCCATCTCGCCGAAGGCTCGGCCGACGTGTCGCTCGCCGACGTGCAGCCGCGCCTGACCGATACGATCTGACGACACCGCGTAAGCGAAACGAAGGTCGCGCGCGCGGCCGCCCACCGGCGCGTCGCGGCGCGCCCGGGAATGGATGCTGCGCGCGGCCGTGTCGTCCTGTCGGGTGAAGCGCCAGCACCGATTTTCTGCATACCGCGGATAAATACCCGTGAGTTTGCGGGGATATTCGGAGTCGCCTACAATCGGACGCTCGGCAGCATTCAACACAGCCTCCCTACATACTCAACGAAGGAATCGCCATGGCTCATACGCTCCCGCCGCTCCCGTACGCTGAAGACGCACTCGCGCCGACCATCTCGAAAGAGACGATCGAGTACCACTACGGCAAGCATCACCAGGCTTATGTGACGAACCTGAACAATCTGATCCCGGGCACGGAATTCGAAAACCTGTCGCTGGAAGAGATCATCAAGAAGTCGTCGGGCGGCATCTTCAACAACGCCGCGCAAATCTGGAATCACACGTTCTTCTGGAACAGCCTGTCGCCGAACGGCGGCGGCGCACCGTCGGGCGCGCTGGGCGACGCGATCAACGCGAAGTGGGGTTCGTACGACGCGTTCAAGGAAGCGTTCACGAAGGCAGCAGTCGGCACGTTCGGTTCGGGCTGGGCATGGCTCGTGAAAAAGGCCGACGGCTCGCTCGACATCGTGTCGACCAGCAACGCCGCCACGCCGCTGACGACGGCCGACAAGCCGCTGCTGACGATCGACGTGTGGGAACACGCTTACTACATCGACTACCGCAACGCACGTCCGAAGTTCGTCGAAGCGTTCTGGAACATCGTGAACTGGGACTTCGCAGCGAAGAACTTCGCGTAAGTCCACGCGCGCTGCGCGCCGCCGCGGCGCGCAGCGCGTCGAGAAAAAGCCCTCATTTCGAGGGCTTTTTTGTTTTTGCCCGCCGCGGCGACGATTGCCGGATCACGCGATCATCGTCGACGCCCACCCGAGCGCCGCGCTTGCGATCACGACGGCCCATGGCGGCACGCGCCAGAACACGAGCGCAACGAATGCGACGAGCGCCGCCGCGAAATCACTCGGCGCGACGATCGTCTCGCTCCACACCGGGTAATAGAGCGCGGCGAGCAGCAGTCCGACGACGGCTGCATTCACGCCCGCGAGCGCTGCCTGCATGCGCGCGCTTCGGCGCAAGCGTTCCCAGAACGGCGCGGTGCCCGCAACGAGCAGAAACGACGGCGCGAAGATCGACACGAGCGCGATCGTCCCGCCGATCCAGCCGTTCGGCGCATCGCGCAGCGACGCACCGAGGAACGCGGAGAACGTGAACAGCGGCCCCGGCACGGCCTGCGCGACGCCGTAGCCGGCGAGGAACGCCGAATCGCCGATCCAGCCGGGCGTGACGACCGCGGCCTGCAGCAGCGGCAGCACCACGTGTCCGCCGCCGAACACGAGCGCCCCGGTGCGGAAGAACGCGTCGACGACGGCGAGCGCATGCGAATGAAGCGCAGCCGCGGCGATCGGCAGCGCGACGATCAGCGCGGCGAACAACGCGAGCCACAGCACGCCCGCGCGGTGCGACACATGCAGCGGCAACGGATCGTGCGCGCCGCTCGCGAGCCGCGGCAACAGCATGAGGCCGGCTGCGCCGGCCGCGACAATCACGACGACCTGCAGCCACGCGGCCGGCACGAGCAGCGCGATGCACGCCGCGATCGCCATCAGCGTCACGCGGCGGGCATCGGGGCACAGTGTGCGCGCCATCCCCCATACCGCCTGCGCGATCACCGCGACCGACACGATCCTCAGCCCGTGCAGCGCGCCGGCTGCCACCGGCATGCCCGTCGCATGCACGCCGATCGCAAACAGCATCATCAGCAGCGCCGACGGCAGCGTGAAGCCGAGCCATGCGGCGAGCATGCCCGCGTAGCCGGCGCGCGAAAGACCGATTGCCATTCCGACCTGGCTGCTCGCCGGCCCAGGCAGGAACTGGCACAGCCCGACGAGATCCGCGTATGCGCGTTCGGTCAGCCAGCCGCGACGCGTGACGAACGCATCGCGGAAATAGCCGAGATGCGCGACGGGGCCGCCGAACGACGTGAGCCCGAGCCGCAGGAACGCGACGAACACGGGCCATGCATGGCGGGAAGGAGCGGTGACAGTCGATGTGCTCAAGTGCGTGTGCAGGAAAGGGCCTGAGGAAAGCGGTGCGAGCCGTCACGATAGCGCGATGCGATGACGGCGCAAACCCGGCGTTGCAGCGCCGTTGTATTCGCGACGTTGGCGCGTAATTGGTGCTGCGTCAGCTCGTGCGATCGGGCAACCCGCTCGCGCGGCGCAGTGCGTCGACGTCGACGAGTTCGATCTCGCCGACGTGCAAGCGCACGACGCCGTCTGCCTCCAGCGCCTTCAGCAACTGGTTGGCGGTCTGCCGCGTCAGCGACAGCATCGCCGCGAGCTTCTCCTGCGACAGCCGAATACGGGTGCGGCCGGCGCTGATCCCGCCATATCCGTCGGCGATCATCAGCAGCCGCGCGGCGAGCCGTTGCGCGGCGGGCATCACGCTCATCGATTCGACGGTCAGGAAGCTGAGACGCAGCTTTTGCGCCATCAGCAGCGCGAACTGCCGCCAATATTGCGGTGTCGCGTCGAGCATCGCGAGCAACTCGGCCTGCGGCACGTGCAACAGCAGCGTGTCGTCGAGCGCGATCGCATCGTGCGTGCGCGGCTGGCCGTCGAACAGCGCGATCTCGCCGAACCACGTGACGGGTTCGGCAACCGTCAGCAGCGCTTCCTTGCCTTGCGGATCGACCGCGCCTATCGTCACGGAACCGGCCAGCACCGCATACAGCCCGCACGGCGGATCGCCGCGCCGGAACAGCGCGTGGCCGGCGGGCAGGCGCCGCAACGTCGCGCGGGCGAGCAAGGCGTCGCGCAACGCGGACGGTAGCGCGGCGAACCACGGGCTCGCTTCGATCTCCGGCAAGTAGGGGGCAAGCTGCGACGGCATGGGCAGGCGATGTCGGGTAGCTGACAGAGGTTCTCGGGTTTGACGCGCATGATAGCGCTCAATGATCGTCCAGGAGACGCGATGAAAACGCTCGAAGATCACCTTTCCCAGTATGCGGCTTACCATCGCGACGCGCGCAACATCGCGACGCATCTGGTCGGCATCCCGATGATCGTGTTCGCGGTCGAGGTGCTGCTGTCGCGGCCGGCGCTCGGTACGCTGGCCGGCGTCGCGCTGTCGCCGACGCTCGTGCTCGCCGCCGCGTTCTCGGTGTTCTACCTGCGGTTGGACCTGCGTTTCGGCGTCGTGATGACCGCGCTGTTCGCGCTCGGGCTGTGGGCCGCGCAGACGCTCGCGCTGCGGCCGACCGCGCAATGGCTCGCAATCGGCATCGGCGCGTTCGTGGTCGGCTGGGTCGTGCAGTTCGTCGGGCACTGGTTCGAGGGACGCAAGCCGGCGTTCGTCGACGACCTGGTCGGCCTGATGGTCGGGCCGCTGTTCGTCGTTGCCGAAGTTGCGTTCTTCGCAGGCCTGCGCGGCGACGTGCGTCGCGAAGTCGAGCGGCGCGCGGGCCCCGTGCGCGGCGGCGCGCATTCGCATGTGTGACGCGCCGGCCGGGGCGTACGGCACGCGATTCCTGTGAACCGGTTGATGTCGGGCGCCGCCGCGGCCGGCCGGGGCTCGTGCTCGTTGTGGTCAATCGGCGCGTGACGATGCGGCGGCGGCCTGGCCGGCGTGCGGCGCGCCGCACCACGCGCGACGCGCAACGGCTAAGATGCGGGGTGCGTCATTCGACGTACACATCCGCGGAGTAACCGCCATGGCAGATCGCCTGACCCTCGATGCCTACGAAGCCCATGCCGCGCAATACGCGCAGGACTGGCTCGACCAGGCCGCCCCCGACGACATGTATGCGCTGCTCGAGCAGCATTTCTCTCCCGGGCCGACGGCCGACGTCGGCTGCGGCGCGGGGCGCGACACAGCGTGGCTTGCGTCGCAGGGATTCGACGTGCGCGGCTACGACGCGAGCGCCGCGCTGCTCGCCGAGGCGCGCTTGCGGCACCCGTCGCTCACGTTCGAGCTGGCCGCGTTGCCGGCGCTGGCCGGCGTGCCGTCCGGCGCATTCCGGAACGTACTGTGCGAGACGGTCGTGATGCACCTGGAGCCTGCCGATGCGGCTGCGGCGGCGGCCCGGCTCGCCGCGCTGCTGATGCCGGGCGGCACGCTGTACCTGAGCTGGCGCGTCGGCGGAAACGGCACGCTGCGCGACGAGCGCGGCCGCTTGTACACGCCGCTCGATGCGGCGCGCATGCGTGCGGCGCTTGGTCCCGGCATCCGCGTGATCGACGAACATGAGGTGGTCAGCGCCGCGTCCGGCAAGCGCGTGCATCGGCTGATCGCGCGTCGCGACGACGCCACCCCGGCCGCAGCGGGCGCCGCGTGAGCGCGGCGCGGGGCTTCATTCGCGGCTGAGCGCCGCTTCCCAGTTGATGTCCACGCACAGCACCTGCATGCCGGCCGCGGCCGGCGCGGCGATCGACGCGGTCACGCACAGATGCGCCTCGTTGATCGACAGGTACGGCGGCGTCAGGTGCACGCGGCCCGGCGCGCGCATTGCGTGAATGAAGTAAGGCCGGCGTTCCCAGCTCGCGCCTTCCGAGTGCAGCAGCGGTCGAAAGCGCTTCGCCCGCTGCGATACGCTGCCGCGCGCGAGCACGTTGTCGCCGATCTGGCGGCCCGATGCATCGAGCAGGAAGCAGCGCGCGGTTTCCGGCAAGCCGAGCACGGCGCCGGCGGCGTCGATCAGCGTTTCTCCGGCCGCGAGCTTCTGGCTCGCTTCCTCCAGCGCGGCAACATACGGCGCGAGGCGTTCGGCCTGCGTGCGTTCGCGCTGCGCGACACGCAGCCGCAACGCGGCCGACAGCGTATCCATGCAACCCGCGGCCGCCTGCGGTTGCACCGGGTCGACGCTCGGCCCCGCAAAATACTGCCCTTGCACGAAATCGACGTCGCATTCGAGCGCGATCAGCGCGTCGCGCTCGGTCGACAGGCCGCCCATCAGCACGAGTTGGCCGGATTCGTGCAGCAGCGACACGAGCCCCGGCAGCACGCGCTCCAGATGTGAGTGCTCGCTCGCCTGCGCGAGAATCCCGCGGTCGAGCGTGACGATGTCGGGGTGCAGGTGCCACACGCGGTCGATGTTCGAGTGCTTCGCACCGAAGCCGCCAAGCGCGATCAGGAAGCCGGCCTTGCGCAGCCCGTCGACGATCGCTGCATAGCGCGGCGTTTCGCCGCCCGCCTGTTCGGGCACCTCGAGGACCACGCGATGCGGCGGCAGGCCGAGTGCCTTGAGGTTGGCGAGCAGCGCATCGCCGTAGACGGTGTCCATCAGCGCGGCCGGGTGCAGGCTCAGGAAGAGCCATTCGTCGTGGCTGTCGAACGCATGGAAGTTGCCGAGATGCAGCGATTCGGCGAGCCTGCCGAGTTCGAGCAGGTCGCCGCGCCGCGCCGCCTGCGTGAATACCTCGTGCGACGCGACCTGGCGGCCGTCCTCGTCGTGCGCGCGCAGCGACGCGTGGTAGCCGATCGCGCGGCGGTGCGACACCGAGAAAACGGGCTGAAACACGCTGAACACGGTGTATGCGCCGTACAGCACGGTGCGCCGCTTGCCGTCGTCGCCCGCGACGGGGCGGGGCGGCTGGAAGCCGGGGGGATCGATGTCGATCATGCTCATGATGTCGGCCGAAGGAATACTGCAAGTTTACCTACAGAATAGGCCAGCAAGAAGCATGCACGGCAGCGTATCGCGTGCGGCTGCCCGCCGCAGCCGTCCCCCGTCCGCCGAAGCGCCGCGCGGCGCAGCGCCGCTGCACCGACATGGTGCGCGCCGCGCCGCGCCGCCGTGGCCGCTGCACCGGCGCGCATCGCGCACATTACGTGCATGCCGGGGTCATGCGCGTTCGGAAGGATCGGTCTTCTGCTGCGCGCGGCCGCGGATCTCGGGCGCGAGCTGTGCGAAGATCCACGCGGACGCTGCCGTGATGATCCCGACGCAGATGAAGGTCGCGTGGAATGCGGGCAGCGTGTTGCTCGGCGTAACCGTGCGCAGCATGCCGGTGAAAGTCGCCAGCAGTGCGCCCGCGACCGTGACGCCGAGGCTCATCGACAGCATTTGCACGAGCGAGAACAGGCTGTTGCCGCTGCTCGCGCCGCCCGTGCCGAGATCCTTCAGCGTCAGCGTGTTCATCGCGGTGAACTGCATCGAGTTGAAGCCGCCGAACAGCGCGAGGTGGACGACCTTTACCCAGACCGGCACCGTGTCGCGCATCAGCGCGAAGCTCGCCATCATCACGCCGACCATGATCGTGTTCGCGAGCAGCACCTTCCGGTAGCCGTGCCGGGTGATCAGGTGCGTGATGATCCGCTTCGAGAACATCCCGGCCGCCGCGACCGGCAGCATCATCAGTCCCGCCTCGAACGCCGAATAGCCGAGGCTCACCTGCAGCAGCAGCGGAATCAGGTACGGCATCGCGCCGCTGCCGATCCGCGCGAACAGGTTGCCGAGCAGCCCCACGCTGAACGTGTGGATCTTGAACAGCTCGAGCGAGAAGATCGGCTGCGGCGCACGCACCGCGTACAGCCCGTATGCGACGAAGCACGCGAGGCTCAGGATCAGCAGCACGAGCACGGCCGCGTGCTGCATTCCGAGATCGGCGAGGCCGTCGAGCGACAGCGAGATCGCCACCATCCCGATCGTCAGCAGCAGATAGCCCTTGATGTCGAAGCGGCCGACGGCCGGATTGCGCGCGTCCGGCATCGAGTAGAAAGTCGCGACGCAGCCGGCGATGCCGACCGGCACGTTGATCAGGAAAATCCAGTGCCATGACGCGATCTTCACGAGCCAGCCGCCGAGCGTCGGCCCGATCAGCGGTCCGATCAGCCCGGGTATCGCGACGAACGACAGCGCGGGCAGATAGCGTTCCGCCGGAAACGTGCGTAGCACGGCGAGCCGTCCGACCGGCAGCAGCATCGCGCCGCCGACGCCCTGCACGACGCGGAACGCGACGAGCTGTTGCAGCGTATGCGCGTTCGCACACAGCAGCGAACCGAGCGAGAACACCAGGATCGCGCTGAAGAACACGCGCCGCGTGCCGAAGGTGTCGGCGAGCCAGCCCGACACCGGGATCATCACCGCCATCGTCAGCGAGTATGCGATCACGACCGACTGCATTCGCAGTGGCGATTCGCCGAGGCTCACGGCCATCGACGGCAGTGCCGTGTTGACGATCGTCGCGTCGAGCGTTTGCATGAAGAAGCCCGTCGCAACGAGCCAGAGCATTACGGTGAGGTTCTTTTCGCCGGGAGCGGCGGCGGGGGGGCTTTGGAACATGACGGGGCCGGTGGCGCAAGACAGCCGTCATTGTAGGCAAAGCTGCCGTGCCGCGCAGGAGGGGGGGCGCCCGCGTGTCCCCGGCCCACCCGATCAGGCGGACGCCCGTCCGTCCGCGGGCCGGTACAGTTCAGCCAAAAGTCTTCGAAGGCGTATCTGTCCGCTTGCTGCCGCCGTCCGAAATACTGGTGCCATCGAACCCACGCGATCTGGAGGCGGCCATGCGCGAATTGCGACTCTACGAGATGGACGGCAACGAGCCGGCCGGACGCTGGCGGATCGTCGATCGCACCGTGCTGCAGGTCGCGGACGGCGGCCTGTGGGCGACGGTCGAAGGCCGGCCGGACGATCATTGGCTGCGCGCCGGCGAGTCACTGCTGCTGGAGCCCGGCATGCGCGTGTGGATCAGCGCGGCTGCGGGCGGCGCGGTGTTCGCGTTCGGCCCGCAGGCGGCGCCGGCCGTGCAGGTGGCCCCTACGGCGTGGCGCCGGCTCGCCGCGTGGCGCGGCGGCCGCCCTCAGGCGGCCGCGACGCTGCCCACGTAGCGCGCGCGAGGCCGAATCAGCTTGCCGTCCGCATATTGTTCTAGCGCATGCGCGATCCAGCCGGCTGTGCGGCCTGCCGCGAACAGCGTGAACGCGGCGCCGTCCGGCAGCGCGAGCGTGCGTTCCAGCACCGCAAGCGCGAAATCGATCGTCGGCCGCAGCCCCGTCGCCGTCTCGACGCGAACGGCAAGTGCGCGGGCCATGCGTAGCGGCGCGCGGTCGGGCACTGCGGCGTGCAGCGCATCGAGCAGCGCGCGAGCGCGCGGATCGCCGTCGGGATAGAGCGGATGCGCGAAGCCGGACAGCACCGTGCGCGCACCGTCGGCCCGCTCGTCGTGCGCGACGCGCAGCGCGAGATAGCGGTCGAGATCGGCGGCGCGCGCCGCTTCGTCGAGCAGCGCGCCCGCGCGGAACGTCTCGCCGCCGTGACGCGGGCCCGACAGCGCCGCGAGTCCGCCGGCGACCGCGCCGAACAGATGCGTGCCGGTCGATGCGATGCAGCGCACCGCAAAGGTCGACGGGTTCAGTTCGTGATCGGCGCACAGCACGAGCGCGCGGCGCAGCAGGTCCGCTTCGTCGCGCCGCCGAATGCGCCACGCGGCGGCGAGTTGCCGATGCACGGGCGCGTTGCCGGGGGCGGCGCCCGCGAGCGCGGCTGCCGTTATGCGCAGCAGCAGCGCGGCCGTATCGAACTGCGCATCGCGCTCCAGCGCCCAAAGGCGCGGCAGCGATGCAGCGGCGGCGGGCAGCAGCACCAGCGCGCGCTCGAGCGGTGGCAGATGCATCCACCGACGAGTCCAGTCGCCCCACTGGGCGGCGTCGAAGCCGCCAGCCGCAAGCGACGTCGCCGCGAGCCGTGCCGGCGGACAATCCCATAATCGGGCGGCCGTTTCTTCGAGCGTCGCACTGTTCGCGAGCACGACCGCATCGACGCCGCGATAGCGCAGGCGGCCGTCGGCAATCTGCGTGATTCGCGACTCGAGCACCGGCACGCCCCAGTCGAGCGAACGTTCGGCGACGCCGCCCGCGCGTTTCGCATCGGCGCGGCGACGCGCGAGCAGACGCACCTCGTCCGCGTCGTAGCGGCGGCGCTTGCTCGCACCGTCGGGCAGCGAGCGCAGCAGGCCACGGCTCACGTACGCGTAAAGGGTGCTCACGCTGACACCAAGAATGCCGGCGGCTTCCGGTGCGCTGACTGACGTCATGCCGATCGCTCCTGTCGGGGCGCATGAAGCGCGGCCCGGTTACAACTATTCGTTATGCATTGATTCCCGCGATCAAGATTGATCGCACGTGCAGCGGATTCTAGACTCGTTTGCGTGTTCACGACGGCTATCCACCATGACACCCGAATTCGCATTGACCCGCTTGTGGCAGCTCGCGCGCGGCGAGGCCGGCGCACTCGCACGCGTGACCGTGACGGGGCAGGACCCGACGCTCCCGTCGACGTTCCATGTCGGCACGCTCGCCGCGGCGACGATCGCCGCGGCCGGCCTTGCGGCGGCCGAATGCCATCGCCTGCGCTCGGGTGTCGCGCAGCGCGTCGACGTGTCGGTGCGCGACGCGCTCGTCGCATTCCGCAGCGAGCGCTACCTGCGGGTGGACGGCGGGCCGCCGCCCGAGCCGCGCCATCCGGTGACGGGTTTCTACGACACCCGCGACGGGCGCTGGATCCAGCTGCATGCGAATTTTCCGCATCACCTGCACGGAATTCTCGACGTGCTCGGCTGCGGCCCGCAGCGCGACGACGTTGCGACGGCGATCCGCACGTGGGACGGCGCGATACTCGATACCGCGCTGGCCGACGCGGGGCTCTGCGCGGCATTGATCAGAAGCCCTGAAGAATGGGCCGCGCACGAGCAGGCGCGTGCACTTGCTTCGCTGCCGCTGTTCGAGATAGAACGGATCGGCGACGCGCCCGTCGAGGCGATCGGACGCGGCGAGCCGGACCAGCCGCTCGCGGGCGTGCGCGTGCTCGATCTCACGCGCATCATCGCGGGGCCGGTCGCGGGCCGCACGCTGGCGTCGCACGGTGCGCAGACGCTGCTCGTCAACGGCCCGCACCTGCCGAACATCGCATCGCTCGTGATCGACAACGGGCGCGGCAAGCGCTCGACTTGGATCGACCTGCGCGATGCCGCAGGCATCGCCGCATTGCGCGAACTTGCACGCGGCGCGGACGTGTTCCTGCAGGCGTACCGTCCCGGCGCGCTCGCGGCGCGCGGATTCTCGCCGCAGGCGCTCGCCGAGTTGCGGCCGGGCATCGTATGCGTGTCGGTGTCTGCGTATGGCCACGCGGGGCCATGGGCGATGCGGCGCGGCTTCGACAGCCTCGTGCAGTCGGCGAGCGGCATCGCGTGGCAGGAGCAGCACGCTGCGCACGCGGACGGCCCGCGCCATCTGCCTTGCCAGGCGCTCGATCATGCGACGGGCTATCTCGCGGCGTTCGGCGCGATGATCGCGCTCGCGCGCCGCGCGACGGAAGGAGGCAGCTGGCATGTGCGCCTGTCGCTCGCGCAGACGGGGCGCTGGCTGCAATCGTTCGGTGCGGTACCGGACGGCCTGCACGCAGCGGATTTCACGGCTGACGACGTGCGGGACCGGCTCGACCGGACCGCATCGCCGTTCGGCATGATCGATGCCGTGCGTGCGGCCGAGCGCCTGTCGGCAACCCCGGCGCGATTCGTGCGGCCGCCCGTGCCGCTCGGCACCGACGCTGCGCGCTGGCTGTAGGCGGGGCCGCCTGGCAGCGCGCGCTACTTGCGCAGTTCGACGACGAAATCGTAGTAGTCGTTGCGGCAGTAGGTGTCGGTGAGCTCGATCGCGCGCTGGTCGGCCGTATAGCCGATCCGCGTGATCAGCAGCAACGCGTCGTGCGGTGCGATGCCCATCTGCTGCGCGATCTCGTCGGTTGCATTGACTGCGCGGAAATGCTGCAGCGCGCGTACGATCGGCGTGCCGCGCGCTTCGAGATAGCTGTACAGCGAACCGGCGATTGCCTGCGGATCGGGAATGAGGGTGGCGGGGAACGTCGAGTTCTCCACCGCCATCACGATGCCGTCGGCGAGGCGCAGGCGCTTCAGCCGTGTAACGGATGCTGCCGGCGACAGGCCGAGTTGAATTACTTCGTCGCGGTTCGCCGGCTGGATCTCGCGTTCGAGCCATTGCGAACTCGGCTTGAAGCCACGCCGCTCGAGCATCTCGCTGAAGCTCGACAGGCGCGACAGCGGATCCTCGTAGCGCGGCTGGATGAAATTGCCCGCGCCTTGCGTGCGGCGGATCAGGCCTTGCTCGACGAGCAGCGCGATCGCCTTGCGTGCGGTAATGCGCGACACGCCGAGCGCTTCGGACAGTACGCGTTCGGACGGCAGCGCCTCGCCGGCTGCCCAGCGATTGTCGTGGATCGCGTCGCCGAGCTTGCGCGCGAGCTGCAGATAGAGCGGCGTGTCGTTGTCGGGGTCGGGGCGCAGGTCCTGCCAGCGGTCGTCCGTGGGTGCCTTCATGGAATGGGTATCGATCAGGTTGCCGGCCATTCTAAGTCATCACACGGCGCCGTTATAGCCGGTTTTTGCCGTGCGATAGGCGGGCAGCGCCCCGATTGACTACACTGGCCCATGCTTCGGCCGCGGTGCGCGGCCGTCTATCCGACGTGAGGAGCGCATGACAGACACGATCGCCACGGTCGTCCTGCCGGACGGCGAAACGATTCCGAAGCTTGGCCTCGGGACTTGGGAAATGGGTGAGCGGCCTGCGCGGCGCGCGGACGAAATCGCCGCACTGCGCGAAGGGATCGCGCTCGGGATGACGCTCGTCGATACCGCCGAGATGTACGGCGACGGCGCGACCGAGGAACTCGTCGGCGAAGCGTTGAGCGGCCTGCGCGACGACGTGTTCGTCGTCAGCAAGGTCTATCCGCATCATGCGAGCCGGCGCGGCGTGGTCGCCGCGTGCGACGCGAGCCTCAAGCGCCTGCGCACCGATCGCATCGATCTGTATCTGCTGCACTGGCGCGGCTCGGTGGCGCTGGAGGAGACGGTCGAAGGCTTCGAGTCGCTGCGGCGTGCCGGCAAGATCCGTCACTGGGGCGTCAGCAATTTCGACACGGCCGATATGGTCGAACTCGTCGACGAAGCGGGTGGTGGTGCGTGTGCGACCAACCAGATCCTCTACAACCTCGCGCGCCGCGGCCCGGAATTCGACCTGCTGCCGTGGCTTGCCGATCACCGCATCCCGGCGATGGCCTACAGTCCTGTGGACCACGGGCGGCTGCCGCAGCGTTCGCCGCTTGATGAAATCGCGCGTCAGCGAGGCGTTTCGGTCATGCGTGTCGCACTCGCGTGGGTGCTGGCGCAGCCGCACGTGTTCGCGATTCCGAAGGCATCGCGAATCGAGCACGTCCGCGACAACCGCGCGGCGCTCGACGTCGTGCTCAGTGATGACGAGCGCGCGCAGCTGGACGGGTACTTCCGTCCGCCGCGCAGCAAGCGCGCGCTCGAAATGCTCTGACAGCATCGGGTCAGGCGGTGCGTCGGTCAGTGGCCATGGCCGCCGTTACCGCCGGCGCTGCCGCTACCGTTGCCATTGCCGACGCCGTTGGCGCCACCGTTGCCGGCGCCGCCGCTCCCGTTGCCGCTGCCATTGCCACCACCGTTACCGTGGCCGCCGGTGCCATGACCGCCGCCGCCGGAGCCGCCGCCGGAACCGCCGCCGGAACCGCCGCCGGAACCGCCGCCGGAACCGCCGCCGGAACCGCCGCCGGAACCGCCGCCGGAACCGCCGCCGGAACCGCCGCCGGAGCCGCCGCCGGAGCCGCCACCCGAACCACCGCCGGAACCACCGCCGGAGCCGCCACCCGAACCACCGCCGGAGCCACCGCCGGAACCGCCACCGGAGCCGCCACCGGAACCGCCACCGGAGCCGCCACCGGAGCCGCCACCGGAGCCGCCACCGGAGCCGCCACCGTGACCGCCGCCGGAGCCGCCGCCGGAGCCGCCACCGGAG
>NZ_JAGSTV010000021.1:0-77689 GCF_018148075.1 Burkholderia sp. AU19243 | reverse complement strand
GCACGCACACGCCGATCTCGGCGCCTTTCTCGGCGGCCAGCTGCTTGAGCCGGATCGCCGCCGACAGCCCGGCGGGGCCGCCGCCGACGATCACGACGTCGTATTCCATCGATTCGCGCGGGCCGTACTGCGCGAGCAAGTCCTGTGTGGTCAAAATCCTGTCTCCTCCTGCGCCCCTACCGTTACGGTCAGAACTGGTCTTCCGTCAATGCGAGCACGCTCTCGTTGCCCTTCGCGCCGACGATCGACGTTTCGAGCGCGCCTGCCTGCACGAGCACGTGCTCCGCATAGCATTGTGCGACTGCGATCTTCGCGTCGAAGAACGCCGTGTCGCTCGCGCGGTTCGCATGCGCGGCCAGCAGCGCGCGGGCCATCTGCCATCCGCACAGCACGACACCCGCGAGTTTCAGGTACGGCACGCTGCCCGCGAACACCGCGTTCGGATCCTGCTTCGCGTTTGCGAGCACGTAGTCGACCACCGTCGACAACGCGCGCGCACCGTTCTCGAGCTGCGTCTTCATCGATGCAGCCGCTGCGCCGTCGATCTTGCCGAGCGCCGCGACCGTATCGCCGATCTCCGCGATCAGCGCCTTCGCGACCGCGCCGCCGTCGCGCAGCGTCTTGCGGCCGACCAGATCGTTCGCCTGGATCGCGGTCGTGCCTTCGTAGATCGCAAGGATTCGCGCATCGCGGTAATACTGCGCGGCGCCGGTTTCCTCGATGAAGCCCATCCCGCCGTGCACCTGCACGCCGAGACTCGCCACGTCGTTCACCATCTCGGTGCTCCAGCCCTTCACGACCGGGACCAGATATTCATAAATTGCCTGATGACGCGCGCGCGTCGCGTTGTCCGAATGACGGTGTGCGATGTCGCTGTGCGCGGCGGCCACGTACGCGAGTGCGCGCGCGCCCTCGGTCAGCGCGCGCATCGTGCCGAGCATCCGGCGCACGTCCGGGTGATGGATGATGGTCACCGACTGCTTCGCCGATCCGTCGACCGGGCGGCTTTGTACACGCTCCTTCGCGAAAGCCGCGGCCTTCTGGTATGCACGGTCGGCGACGCCGATTCCCTGCATCCCGACACCGAAGCGCGCGGCGTTCATCATGATGAACATGTATTCGAGGCCGCGATTCTCTTCGCCGACCAGGTAACCGATCGCGCCGCCGTGGTCGCCGTATTGCAGCACCGCGGTCGGGCTCGCCTTGATCCCGAGCTTGTGCTCGATCGATACGCAGTGCACGTCGTTACGTGCGCCGAGCGAGCCGTCTTCGTTGACGAGGAACTTCGGGACGATGAACAGCGAAATGCCCTTTACGCCTTCCGGCGCATTCGGCGTGCGCGCCAGCACGAGATGGACGATGTTGTCCGCCATGTCGTGCTCGCCCCACGTGATGAAGATCTTGGTGCCGAACACCTTGTACGTGCCGTCGCCCTGCGGCTCGGCGCGCGAGCGCACCAGCGCGAGGTCCGAGCCGGCCTGCGGCTCGGTCAGGTTCATCGTGCCCGTCCATTCTCCCGAGATCAGCTTCGGCACGTAACGCTGCTTCTGTTCGTCGGTGCCGGCCGTCAGCAGGGCCTCGATCGCGCCGTCGGTGAGCAACGGACACAGCGCGAACGACAGGTTCGACGCGTTCAGCATCTCGATGCACGGCGTCGCGATCAGCTTCGGCAGCCCCTGGCCGTCGTACTCGACCGGATGCTGCAGGCCCTGCCAGCCGCCTTCGACGAACTGGCGGAACGCGGCGCCGAAGCCCGGCGTCGCGGTCACGACGCCGTCCTTCCAGCTGCTCGGGTTGCGGTCGCCTTCGACGTTCAGCGGCGCCAGCACTTCGCCACAGAACTTCGCGGATTCGTCGAGCACGGCCTGCGCGGTGTCGTAGCCGGCTTCCTCGAAGCCCGGCAGCTGCGCGACGGTGTCGATGCCCGCGAGTTCCTTCAGCACGAACAGCATGTCCTTGACAGGGGCGTTATAGCTCATGGTCGATGTTCCAAATCAGGCGGTGAATGAGGCGCGCGGCCCGGGCGGCTGCGGCAAAACCGGCCAGCGCCAGGCGACGTCGTAGCCCATCGTAATGCCGAACCGGCCGATTTCCATTGTCATATCCGGCCCAGATGGTGACAAAATCGGCCACCAGATGTGGGGGCGATCCGCCAAAAGCCCGGCCGGCTGCGGGTTTGGCCGTCACCGGTTTCGGCGAATGCGGCGGCAACCGCACGCACCGCGCGTACCGGCCGGCGCGGGCCGACGGCACTAACGCGCCGCCGGATCGCGCAATCGCGCCGGAACCGTTTCCAGCGCCCGGACGGCACGTTGAAGATACGCCGCCGGTTTCGCGCGGCGCCGCGCAGCGCGACCGGCCTGCACGCGCATGGTCAGCAACCGCTCGACAGGATGCTGCGTGCGCGTCGATAAAACACAACAGTGCAACGGAGGATGTGCTCGACGCGACCGCGTGCTGCCCTTCCCCGACACGCGCGCGCATCGCGGCGAAAGCATCGTCCGCGCACTACGAACGACCGTGCATTTTTGTTATGCAATCATGCAGCCTGTGCACAAAACACCCGCATGATTCTGGTAACTTGACGCACCGGCCCGCGCGCTTCGCGATGGCCATCACCCATCTTTCATACTATGACATTACAGATTGGGATTCCTGTGGAGACAGCCACCGGCGAACGGCGCGTTGCGACCGTTCCCGAAGTGGTCGAGAAACTGATCAAGCTGGGGTTTGCGGTGGCCGTTCAAAGCGGCGCCGGTGCCGGCGCGAACTTTGACGACGACGCGTATCGCGCGGCCGGCGCCAGCATCGCCGCGACCGCGGCCGAGCTGTGGTCGGGCAGCGACATCGTGTTGAAGGTGCGCCCGCCGAGCAGCGACGAAGTCGCGCTGATGCGCGAAGGCGGCACGCTGATCGGCTTCGTGTGGCCCGCGCAGAATCCCGAACTGATGCAGCAGCTCGCGGCGAAGCGCGCGACCGTGCTCGCGATCGATTCTCTGCCGCGCACGCTGTCGCGCGCGCAGAAGATGGACGCGCTCACGTCGATGGCCGGTATCAGCGGCTATCGCGCGGTGATCGAGGCCGCGCATGCGTTCGGCCGCTTCCTCAACGGGCAGGTCACCGCGGCCGGCAAGATCCCGCCGGCCAAGGTGTTCATCGCCGGCGCCGGCGTGGCGGGGCTGGCCGCGATCGGCACGGCCGCAAGCCTCGGCGCGATCGTGCGCGCCAACGACACGCGTGCGGAAGTGGCCGATCAGGTCAAGTCGCTCGGCGGCGAATTCGTCAAGGTCGACTACGAAGAGGAAGGCTCGGGCGGCGGCGGTTATGCGAAGGTGATGAGCGAAGGCTTCCAGCAGGCGCAGCGCGCGATGTACGCGCAGCAGGCGAAGGACGCCGACATCATCATCACGACCGCGCTGATTCCCGGCAAGCCGGCGCCGAAGCTGATCACCGCCGACATGGTGCAGTCGATGAAGCCCGGCAGCGTGATCGTCGACATGGCCGCCGAACAGGGCGGCAACTGCGAGCTCACGGTTCCGGGCGAGGCCGTCGTGCGCCACGGCGTAACGATCGTCGGCTATACCGATCTCGCATCGCGTCTGTCGCGGCAGTCGTCGACGCTGTACGCGACGAACCTGCTGCGCGTGATCGAGGAGCTTTGCAAAGGCAAGGACGGCACGATCAACGTCGATTTCGACGACGACGCGATCCGCGGCCTCACCGTAATCAAGGAAGGCAGCGTCACGTGGCCGCCGCCGCCGCTCAAGCAGCCGGCCGTCGCGCCCAAACCGGCCGCGGCCGCACCCGCGGCAGCCGCGCCGGCGAAGTCGAAAGGTCACGGCCACAGCGGCGAGCCGATGTCGGCGAAGGCGCTCGCGATCGTGTTCGCGATCGGCGCAGTCGCATTCCTGCTGGTCGGCCAGTTCGCACCGGCCAGCTTCCTGTCGCACTTCACGGTGTTCGTGCTCGCGTGCTTCGTCGGCTACATGGTGATCTGGAACGTCACGCCGTCGCTGCACACGCCGCTGATGAGCGTGACCAACGCGATCTCGTCGATCATCGCGATCGGCGCGCTCGTGCAGGTCGCACCGCCGCTCGGCGAGCTGGCTAATGCCGGCGATCGTCCGTCGGGGCTGATCCTCGGCCTCGCGGTCGGCGCGCTGACGCTCACGGCCGTCAACATGTTCGGCGGCTTCGCGGTCACGCGCCGCATGCTGGCGATGTTCCGCAAATAAGGGGACGACAATAATGACTTCCAACCTGACTACCGTCTCCTATATCGGCGCCGCGATCCTGTTCATCCTGAGCCTCGGCGGCCTCGCGAACCCCGAAACCGCGCGCCGCGGCAACCTGCTCGGCATGATCGGCATGCTGATCGCCGTGCTGGCGACGGTCGCCGGCCCGCGCGTGTCGGCCGCCGGCATTCCGTACGTGGTCGCCGCGCTGGTCGTCGGCGGCGCGATCGGCCTCTACGCCGCAAAGAAAGTGCAGATGACGCAGATGCCCGAACTGGTCGCGCTGATGCACAGCCTCGTCGGTCTCGCGGCGTGCCTCGTCGGTTTCGCGAGCTACATCGACACGTCGCTGCCGTTCACCGGCGCGGAGAAGGCCATTCACGAGGTCGAGATTTATGTCGGCATCCTGATCGGTGCCGTGACGTTCGCGGGCTCGATCATCGCGTTCGGCAAGCTGTCGGGCAAGATCGGCGGCAAGCCGCTGCTGCTGCCCGCACGGCACTGGCTGAATCTCGCCGCGCTGCTGATCGTGCTGTACTTCGGCCGCGCGTTCCTGCATGCGGAGACGATCCAGGACGGCATGCTGCCGCTCGTCGTGATGACCGTGATCTCGCTGCTGTTCGGCGTGCACATGGTGATGGCGATCGGCGGCGCGGACATGCCCGTCGTCGTGTCGATGCTCAACAGCTACTCGGGGTGGGCCGCGGCCGCGACCGGCTTCATGCTCGGCAACGACCTGCTGATCGTGATCGGCGCGCTGGTCGGCTCGTCCGGTGCGATCCTGTCGTACATCATGTGCCGCGCGATGAACCGCAATTTCATCAGCGTGATCGCGGGCGGCTTCGGCAGCGGCGCCGGCGCGCCGGCGGCTGCCGGCGGCGGTGCGCAACCGGCCGGCGAAGCGGTCGCGGTCAGCGCGGCGGAGACGGCCGAGCTGCTGCGCGAGGCGAAGCGCGTAATCATCGTACCCGGCTATGGGATGGCCGTTGCGCAGGCCCAGCACACGGTATTCGAACTGACTAAACTGCTGCGCGAGAAAGGCGTGGACGTGCGCTTCGCGATCCATCCGGTCGCGGGCCGCATGCCCGGCCACATGAACGTGCTGCTGGCCGAAGCGAAGGTGCCGTACGACATCGTGATGGAGATGGACGAGATCAACGACGACTTCCCCGAAGCCGACGTGTCGATGGTGATCGGCGCGAACGACATCGTGAACCCGGCCGCGCAGGACGACCCGTCGAGCCCGATCGCCGGGATGCCGGTGCTGGAAGTGTGGAAGGCGAAGACGTCGATCGTGATGAAGCGCAGCATGGCGTCCGGCTACGCGGGCGTCGACAATCCGCTGTTCTACAAGGACAACAACCGGATGCTGTTCGGCGACGCGAAATCGATGCTGGACGAGATCTTCGGTGCGCTGAAGGCCTGAATCCGGCCGCGCGCGGGAGCCGGCCGCCAAGCCGCTCCGGCGCCGCGCACGCGCCGAACCATCATCGCGGATGCCCGGGCCGGACGCGTTGTCCGCACCCGGCATCCACCCGTCTGCGTCGCACGTCGTAGCAACCCTCTCCCACCCTCGCCGCACCGCCGCACGCGGACGATGAACGCGGCGGCGCACGTTCACATCGGTTGGCGCGGTGGGCGCGCTACCGGCTTCGGGAAAGCCGAACGACGATGATCGACGAACCGCTTCGTGATTTCTCCGCGCCTGCGCATCATGCTGGCTGCTCGCGGCGTGCGCGTCGCCGAACGCCGGTGCGCGCCGTGCATTGACGAGCGGCCCCGACGGGAGCCATCCATGGGAGCGCGCGAAGGATGCCGGTTATGGGAACAAGTTCGACGCGGGCAGATTCCGCCCGCCGCGTTACGCACGCCGCCGGTAAGTCCCCGGCGTACTGCCCGTCCAGTGCCGGAATGCGCGATGAAACGCGCTCGGATCGTCGAAGCCGATATCTGCGCCGATCGCCGCGATCGTGTCGAGTGTGTCGGTCAGCCGCTGGATCGCGATGTCGCGCCGCAGTTCGTCCTTGAGCGCCTGGAACGTCGTGCCTTCCGCGGCGAGGTGACGACTCAGCGTGCGCACCGAGCAATGCAGGTGCTCGGCGGCCTGATCGATCACCGGCAGGTCGGGCAGCGCCGCCGACAGGTACTGCCGCACGCGATGACACACGAGCTGCTCGCTGAACGATTCGAAGATCCAGTCGCCCGGCGCGCGTGCGAGAAACTTGCGCAGGTTTCGCTTGCTCTGCCGGATCGGCGCGTCGAGGTAGTCGGCGCTGAAGCGCATCAGCGTACGTTCGCAGTCGAACTGCACGGCCCCCGTGAAGAAGTACAGGTGCTCGACCGCGTGGCGCGGCCGCGGACACGCGAGCTCGATCTTCAGCAGCGGAATCTTCTGCCCGATCAGCCACGAGCACACGCCGTGCACGAGCTTGAGCATCAGCTCCTGGCCGAGCGCGCCGATCGGGCCGACGGCCGGGTTCGGGCGCAGCAGCACCTGCGCGACCAGACCGTCGCGCTTCGATTCGACGAAGAAGTCGTCGAGCAGGATATGGAAGAACTGGCCGAAACGATGCAGCGCCGTTTCGAGGTTGCGCGCATCGAGCAGGCTCAGGCACAGATACTTCAGCGTGCCGCCGCGCAGCGGGCGCGAGAAGATGCCCGGCATCTCGTCGTCGAGATCGATCGCGAGCGTGCGATACAGCGTCGAGAACTGCTCTTCCGTCACGCGTGCATGCGGCTCGCCGAGCAGCTCGAGCGGGATGGCGGCGCCGCGCAGGTAGCGCTCGACCACGTCGCGCTGCACGCCCGCGCTCGCGAGAAACCCGTTCACGAGCGAGATCGGCACCGTCGCGCTCGGCGAAGGCAGCGCTCGCCCGGCCCGGGCGGAAGGTGAGTCTGAACCGGTCATCGCATCCCCGTCGATCGAACCGCTCGCATTGTACTTGAGCGGCCGATGCAGGGCTGTCGGTGCGCTCGCGGCTGCGGCCGAGGCTTTACCGGTTGTCCGCGCATCGGCCCGCGCGCCGGTGAGCACCCGGCGCTTCGGCGCCATCAGTCGACGCGGCCGGGCTCGCAGCGCAGGATCTCGCCGACCGTCGACTTCGGCAGACGACGCTCGACCGCGCGGCGGCGCGTGTATCAGGAACTGACTCGCACGCCGGAGCCATTCGCCCACATCGACGCCATCGCCGACACGCTGCGCATGACGTCGCGCCCGCTGCGCCGCAAGCTCGACGCCGGAGGCACGTCGTACAGCGAGTTGTGGACGAGCGTGCGCAGTCGCTCGCAATCGACTATCCGGGCACCACCACGCTCCGCACCGAGGACGTCGCACTGACGCTCGGCTTCAGCGACGCGGTCGGATTCCGCCATGCGTTCAAGCGCTGGACCGGCATGACGCCGAGCGACGCGCGGCGCAGGCGCGGCGGGTAGTTCGCCGCGCCTTGAGATTTGAGATTTGAGATTTGAGATTTGAGCTTTGGGCTTTGGGCTTTGAGCCTTGAGCCTTGAGCCTTGAGCCTTGAGCTTCGAGCCGCTAACCCGCGCGCAGTTTCACCGCCCCTCGCCCGTCGCCGGCTGCGCAACCGGCAACGCGAACTCGAACACCGCACCGCGCCCGTCCCGCTCGACGAGCCGGATCGCGCTGCCGTTCAGCGCGAGCATCCGGTGCACGATCAGCAGGCCGAGGCCGCCGCTCGTCGCCGTGCCGACGTTCATCGGCCGCTGCGGACGCTGGAACAGCCCTTCGCGCCGCGCCGGCGGAATTCCTTCGCCGGTGTCGGACACGGTCACGACCACGCGATCGTCGCGCGGCGTCAGCGCGACTTCGACTTCGCCGTGTTGCGGCGTATGCCGCAACGCGTTGTCGAGCAGGTTCGTCAGCACGCGCTCGATCATCGCGAGATCGGCCGATACGGCCGGCACGCGCGACGGAATTCGCGCATGCAGTGCGATGCCGCGCGACTGTGCGGCCAGTTCGAACTTCTGGAATACGTCCTGCACGAGATCGACGAGCGAGAACGGCTCGCGCTCGGCCTGCACGCCGCCCGACTCGAGCCGCGCGAGCTCGAACAGCGCCTGCGCGAGCCGGCCGACCTTCGCGCTCTGCGCGAGCGCGATCGACAGATAGCGGCGGCGTTCGGCCTCGGCGAGCGTGTCGGACTTCAGCGACAACGTTTCCAGATAGCCGTGCAGCGACGTCAGCGGCGTGCGCAGATCGTGCGAGATGTTCGTGATCAGTTCGCGGCGCTGCTGGTCCTGGCGCGTCAATGCGCGCCACTGGTCGCCGATCCGGTCGGCCATCTGCGCGAACGCGGATTCGAGCACCGCGATGTCGTCGCCGCGCCGCCCTGGCGGCGAACGCGGCACCGGCGGCTGAGTGTCGGGCGCACCGTCCGCGTCGAAGCGGCGCATCGCGTCGGTCAGCCGGCGCAGCGGGCGCGTAATGAAGCTGAACGCGGTCAGGCCCGCGAGCAGCCCGAGCAACGCGACGACCGCCATCGACCATAGCGTCGTGCGCAACACGTTGCCGGCGTCGAAGCGCGCGGCCAGCCGGTCGTGCGCTTCGCCGAGCAGCACCACGTAGATATAGCCCGAAGGCGGCTGCCCTGCACGCTGCAGCGGCGCGGCGCTGAACACCTTGCGTGCGTCCGGGCTGCGCGGATCGTCGCCGAGGATCGGCAGCGCGTCGCCCGCGATGAAGCGCTGCACCGGAGCGAGATCGACACGGTCGCGCTTCACGTGGCCCGGCGGCGCGTCGTCGCCCTTGATGCGCCCCGCGTTGTCGAGCAGGTACACCTCCACGCTCGGGTTCACGCCCATCAACTGGCCGAACAGCGTGCGCACGGCGTCCGGGCGCAGCCCGTTCGCGTCCATCAGCGGCGTGCTGCTCGCGATATGCGCGGCCAGATCGCGCGACAGGCTCTGCACGACTTCCTTCTCGCGCATGTCGTTCGCACGAATCTGCAGCCACGCGGACGCGCCCGAACATGCGAGGAGCAGCACCGCGAATACGCACGACAGCCGCTGGGTGAGGGTCAGTTTCATCACCCGTCCCGCTGGCCCGGCGCGGCGAGCTTGTAGCCGCGGCCCCATACGGTGAGGATCCGCACCGGCTCGGCCGGATCGGCCTCGATCTTCGCGCGCAGCCGGTTGATGTGGGTGTTCACCGTGTGTTCGTAGCCTTCGTGCTGGTAACCCCACACGGCGTTCAGCAGGTCCATCCGCGAGAACACCTTGCCCGGGTGCCGCGCGAAGAAATACAGCAGGTCGAATTCGCGGGGCGTGAGGTCGATGCGCGTGCCGTCGACGCTCGCTTCCCGCGCGATCGGGTCGATCGACAGGCCCGCGACGTCGAGCGTGCCCGCATCGATCCGCGAGTCGCGCGCGAGCGCGTCGACACGCCGCAACAGCGCCTTCACCCGAGCGACGAGTTCGAGCACCGAGAACGGCTTCGCGAGGTAGTCGTCGGCGCCGAGCTCGAGCCCGAGGATCCGGTGCACCTCGCTCGAGCGTGCGCTGGTGATGATGATCGGCGTGTAGCGCGCCATCGCGCGGGCCCGACGGCAGATTTCGAGGCCGTCGACGCCCGGCAGCATCAGGTCGAGGATCAGCGCGTCCCAGTTGCCCTGTTCGAGCAGGCGCAGGCCTTCGGTGCCGTCCGCGCTATGCACGACCTCGTAGCGCTCGTCGCGCAGGTGCAGGCTGAGCACATCGGCGATGTCCGCGTCGTCTTCGACGATCAGGATGCGTTTGGGGTGGTCCATGGTGGCGGCAAGTCGTGCGGCGGTACGGTCTGGGAAGCCGGAAGGCAGTTCCGGACGGCCCGGCGCCGATTACCGACGACCGGGGACGAATCGCGGCAGCCACGCCGCGTTACCGCCATTGTGCGGAATTTCGCTCCGGAAAGGGATCACGTTTCGTTTAAGTTTTGGATCGCGCAATTCGCCTTTTCCCCTTCGGCTTCCCCGCTGCCGCGAGCTCGTGCGGGCTCTTCCCGGCGGCCGGCACGTTCGCTTCCTGCTACCGGTCGGCCGGCGGCCGCAGGATGCTGCGCGGAATCGACAGGATCAGCACGCAGCTGACCAGCAGGCAGGCGCCGAGCGCATAGGTGCCGTTGTTGATGTTGCCGGTCATTTCCTTCGCGATGCCGGTGATCATCGAACCCGTGAAGCCGGACAGGTTGCCCACCGAGTTGATCAGCGCAATGCCCGCAGCTGCTGCCGTGCCCGACAGGATCTGGCCGGGGAACGTCCAGTAGATCGGCATCAGCGCGAGGATCCCGCAAGTGGCGACGGTCAGGAACACGATCGACAGTGCGACGTTCTGCGCGCACGCCGCGCTCAGGATCAGCCCGACGCCGCCGATCAGCGCGGGAATCGCCGCGTGCAGGCGGCGCTCGCCGGTCCTGCGCGCGTGCGATGCATTCCACACCATCGCGAAAATGGCCGTGAGGTACGGAATCGCGGTCAGCAGGCCGATATGCACCGGGCTCTTCACGCCCGACGCGCGAATGATCGACGGCAGCCAGAACGCGAGCCCGTAGAAGCCGGTATTGAACGTGAGCAGGATGAAAGTGAGCAGCCATACGCGGGGGCTGCGCAGCGCGGCGACGGCGCTGTGCGACTTGTGCGTGGCCTCGCGTTCGAGATTGCGCGACAGCACCGCCTTCTCGTCGGCCGACAGCCACTTCGCCGATTGCGGACCGTCGCCGAGGCAGGCGAGCACGATGAACGCCACCACGATCGACGGCAGCCCTTCGAGCAGCAACATCCATTGCCAGCCGCTCATGCCCGACAGCCCGTGCGTCTGTTCCATCAGCCAACCTGAAACCACGCTGCCGAGCGTGAGACTCAACGGGATCGCCACCAGGAACCCCGACATGGCCACGCTCTGGCGCCGCGCAGGGAACCAGTAGTTCATGTACAGGATCACGCCCGGAAAGAAGCCGGCTTCGCACAGGCCGAGCAGGAAGCGCAGCGTGTAGAACATGGTGGACGTCTGCACGTGGAAGAACTGCGCAAGCGGCACGATGAAGGCCATCGACGACGACACGATCCCCCACGTGATCATGATCCGCGCGATCCAGAAGCGCGCGCCGTAGCGGTGCAGCAGCAGGTTGCTCGGCATCTCGAACAGAAAATAGCCCCAGAAGAAAATGCTCGCGCCGAGCGCGTAGACGCCGTCGCTCAACCGCAGATCGTCGAGCATTTGCAGCTTCGCGAAACCCACGTTGACGCGGTCCAGATACGCGACGACGTAACAGAGCAGCAGCAACGGCAGGATGCGCCGCATCACCTTCCGGTAAAGGGCGTCCTCGGACGGGTCGGCCGCGGCCGACGCGGCAGCGGTCTGGGCAATGGATGGCATCGGTGTCGTCTCCTGATCGTATAGGTCTTCTTCGTACCGGCGGGTTCGGTCATGCGCATATGTTACCGATAACATTCCGACGCGAAAAAAAACCGCCGACGGGACGACGGGAGCAACCGGCGCTCTGATACCGATAACATCAATCAAGGTAGAATGCCGGGACGGACGCGTACAAGGCCTGCAACCCGCGTGGTTTCCCTAGTGCAAGGGTCGCGGCAGCGGACGGGCGGCAGCCGGCCTGCGCGGCATCGGGCGCCGGTATGATGTAGCCTTCCCGGCTTTCTCCCGATTGCGATTCCGATGCCCAGTCCTACCGCCGTCCGGCCCGCCGGACCGCCCCGCATGTCCGACGTAGCGCGCCTGGCCGGCGTATCGAAGATGACGGTGTCGCGCGTGCTTGCCGGCCACAGCGTGGCCGCCGACACGCGGGAACGCGTGTGCCGGGCCATCGATCAGCTCGGCTACGTGGCCGACGCCGCGGCGGGCGCCCTGTCGTCGGGGCGCTCCGAATTCGTCGCGGTGCTGGTGCCGTCGCTGTCGAGCTCGAACTTCTCCGACACGGTGCGCGGCCTGACCGACGCGCTGGAGCCGCACGGCCTGCAACTGCTGCTCGGCGACACCGACTACGACCTCGAACGCGAAGAACGGCTGGTGCGGTCGATGTTGCGTCACCAGCCGCGCTGCGTCGCGTTGACCGGCGCGCAGCATACCGATGCAACGCGCAAGTTGCTCGCTCGCTCGTCCATTCCGGTGGTCGAGATGTGGGATCTGCCCACGCGTCCGATCGATACCGCCGTGGGTTTTTCCAACGTGCGCGCCGCGCGTGCGATGGTGCGGCACCTCGCCGAGCGCGGTTACCGGCGCATCGGCTTTCTCGGCGGCGCCAGCGAACTGGACCGCCGCGGCCTGGACCGGCTCAAGGGATACCAGGCGGAGATCAAGGCACTCGGACTGGGCGCGCCGCGCGTCGTGCGGCTTGGCGATTCGCCGATCACGATGAGCCACGGCGGCCCCGCCATGGCAGCCATGCTCGAGCAGTGGCCGGACATCGACGCGGTGATGTGCGTGAGCGACATGTCGGCGTTCGGCGCGATCATGGAATGCCACCGGCGCGGGCTGTCGGTGCCGACGGACGTGGCCGTGGCCGGCTTCGGCAACTTCGAGGTCGCGAGCTGCTGCCACCCGACCATCACAACCGTGTCGGTCGATGCCTATGGCATCGGCCGACACACGGGCGAGGCGCTGCTGGCCGCGCTGCAGGCGCGCGATGACGGTGAGCCGTTTGACTCGCGCAGCATCCGCATCGATTACACGATCGTCGCGCGGGAAAGCGCCTGAGCCACTGAATTCCTGCTGCCGGATGGAGCGTTAACGGCCGCGTGCCGGCGCGCGGCGTGCGCGCGTTCACGGGCGCGCATCGCGTCGCTCCGCCCCTCCGACACACGCACGCACGAACGGCGCGCCGCGCATGTCGATCCGGCCGGTTCGATGTCATGCGAACCGGCGCATGGATGCGGCACGCGCTCGCGCCCCAGGCAGCACGCGCACGCAAAATCGTCCTTCCTCGACGCGAAATCTCCGTGCTAACATCGACCCGTATGTTACCGGTAACTATCCGGCACGAAAAATCGGCCACGGCCCCATTCGGAGACAGCCCCCATGTCGCAAACCGCTCGCCGCCTGCGCAGCCAGGAATGGTTCGACGATCCCGCGCACGCCGACATGACCGCGCTTTATGTCGAGCGCTTCATGAACTACGGCCTCACGCGCGAAGAACTGCAGTCCGGGCGTCCGGTCATCGGCATCGCGCAGACGGGCAGCGATCTGGCGCCATGCAACCGCCACCATATCGAACTGGCGGAGCGCACCAAGGCAGGCATCCGCGACGCGGGCGGCATTCCGATGGAGTTCCCCGTGCATCCGCTCGCCGAGCAGAGCCGCCGGCCTACGGCCGCGCTCGATCGCAATCTCGCGTACCTCGGGCTCGTCGAAGTGCTCCATGGTTTTCCGCTGGACGGTGTGGTGCTCACCACCGGCTGCGACAAGACCACGCCCGCGTGCCTGATGGCCGCGGCCACGGTCGACATGCCAGCCATCGTGCTGTCGGGCGGCCCGATGCTCGACGGCTGGCACGAGGGCAAGCGCGTCGGCTCGGGCACGGTGATCTGGCATGCCCGCAACCTGCTGGCGGCCGGCGACATCGACTACGAAGGCTTCATGCAGCTGACCACCGCATCGTCGCCGTCGATCGGCCACTGCAATACCATGGGCACCGCATTGTCGATGAACAGCCTGGCGGAAGCGCTCGGCATGTCGCTGCCGGGCTGCGCGAGCATTCCCGCCGCGTACCGCGAGCGCGGCCAGATGGCGTACGCGACGGGCAAGCGCGCGGTCGAACTGGTTCGCGACGACGTGCGCCCGTCGAAGATCATGACGCGTGCGGCGTTCGAGAACGCGATCGTCGTCGCGTCCGCGCTCGGCGCATCGACGAACTGCCCGCCGCACCTGATTGCGATCGCGCGCCACATGGGCGTCGAACTGAGCCTGGACGACTGGCAGCGTTTCGGCGAAGCCGTGCCGCTGCTCGTCAATTGCATGCCGGCCGGCGAATACCTTGGCGAGAGCTTCCACCGCGCGGGCGGCGTGCCCGCCGTGCTGCGCCAGCTCGATGCGGCCGGCCTGCTGCGGCGCGACTGCCTGACGGTATCCGGCCGCGCGATCGGCGAGATCGCCGACGCCGCGCCGGACGCCGACCGCGACGTGATTCGCACCCCCGACGAACCGCTCAAGCATGGCGCGGGCTTCATGGTGCTGTCGGGCAACTTCTTCGACAGCGCGATCATGAAGATGTCGGTGGTCGGCGACGCCTTTCGCCGGACCTACCTCGCCGAGCCCGGTGCGGAGAATACGTTCGAGGCGCGCGCGATCGTGTTCGACGGCCCCGAGGATTACCATGCCCGCATCAACGATCCCGCGTTGCAGATCGACGAACGCTGCATCCTGGTGATCCGCGGCTGCGGCACGGTCGGCTACCCGGGCAGCTCGGAGGTCGTCAACATGGCGCCGCCGGCCGAGCTCGTGAAGCGCGGCGTGACGTCGCTGCCGTGCCTGGGCGACGGGCGCCAGAGCGGCACGTCGGCGAGTCCGTCGATCCTGAACGTGTCGCCGGAAGCCGCGGTGGGCGGCGGCCTTGCGCTGCTGCGCACGAACGATCGCATCCGCGTCGACCTGAATCGCCGCAGCGTGGACGTGCTCGTCGATGCAGACGAGCTCGCACGCCGACGCGACACGGCAAGCTACGCCGTGCCGCAAGCGCAAACGCCGTGGCAGGAGCTTTATCGCCGTTTCGTCGGCCAGTTGTCCACCGGCGGCTGTCTCGAACCGGCCACGCTGTACCTGAAGGTGATCGAGCAGCGCGGCAACCCGCGCCACTCGCACTGACCCAAACGCCCCACGACTCTTGCCGAGCTGACCATGCGTAATCTCTCCGCTTCCGATTGCCTGCCGAACGACCTCGCCCAAGCGCTGCTGATCGGCCGCGTCTGGCGACACGACGGCGCTCATGCGGGCCCGAGCGTCGTCGCCGTGCGCGACGGCGAGCTGTTCGACATCACCCGCACCGTGCCGACCACCGCTGATCTGTTCGACCGCCCCGATGCGGTCGAAATCGCGCGTGCGGCGCCGGGCGAACCGCTCGGCCGCGTCGAGCCGCTGCTGCAGGCGGCGCTCGACGGCACGCCTGGCGCCATGCATCTGCTCGCGCCATCCGACGTGCAGGCGATCAAGGCGTGCGGCGTCACGTTTGCGGTCAGCCTGATCGAACGCGTGATCGAGGAACAGGCCGGCGGCGATCCGGCCAAAGCGCGCGCCGTGCGCGAAACGATTGCCGCGACGATCGGCACCGATTTGTCGAAAATCGTTCCCGGCTCGGAAGCGGCGATGCGCCTGAAGGCCGAGCTCGAGCGCCGCGGCGCGTGGTCGCAATACATGGAGGTCGGCATCGGCCCCGATGCGGAGGTGTTCTCGAAATCTCAGCCGATGTCGGCGGTCGGCTTTGGCGCGGACGTCGGGTTGCTGCCGGCATCCGTGTGGAACAACCCGGAACCGGAGATCGTGCTGGCCGTCAGCAGCGACGGCCGGCCGGTGGGCGCGGCGCTCGGCAACGACGTGAACCTGCGCGATATCGAAGGCCGCTCCGCGTTGCTGCTTGGCAAATGCAAGGACAACAACGGCTCGTGCGCGATCGGTCCGTTCGTGCGGCTGTTCGGCGACGGTTTCACGCTGGACAGCGTGCGGCAGGCGAGCGTATCGCTGCGCGTCGAAGGCGCGGACGACGGCTTCGTGCTCGACGGCGTCAGCCACATGCGCGAGATCAGCCGCGACCCGGCCGAGCTCGTCGCGCAGACCTGCGGCGCGCATCATCAGTACCCGGACGGCTTCATGCTCTTTCTCGGCACGATGTTCTCGCCGATCCAGGATCGCGACACGCCCGGCGGCGGCTTCACGCATCACCTCGGCGATCGCGTGACCATCTCCACGCCCGCGCTCGGCGCGCTCGTCAATACCGTGCGGCTGTGCACGGAGATCGCGCCGTGGACTTTCGGCGTGCGCGCGTTGTATGCGAATCTGGCGGCGCGGGGGCTGCTGCGCGCGTGATGCGGGGCGCTACATCGTCCCGGCCAGATGAAACCGCGACGCCGGATGCCACAGCCGGACCGACGTCGCGACGTGCTCGCCGACCCACGTGCGGCGCGTCAGCACCAGGCATGGTTCGCCGATTTCCATCACGAGATGGCGGCGCACCTGCGCATTGGGTTTCTCCGCGTAGATCCGGAACTCCGCGCGCTGGATCGGCGCGAGCCGCACCATGTAGTGGTTCGGGGTCTCGACCGTGAAGTCCTGCTCCAGATAGTCGGGAAACAATGCCGGATTGACGTAGCGATCCTCGAACTGGATCGGCTCGTCCTCCTCGAAATGCACGATGCGCGAGTGAAACACGGGCCCGGAACGCAGTCCGAGCGCTTCGATCGCTTCCGCGTCGACGCTGCGCTCGATCAGCAAGACGCGCGCACTGTGCCGATGACCGCGCTCGGCGATCTCGTCGGCGATATTGCGGATTTCCAGTACCGTCGATTCGTAATGCCGGCGCTCGACGAACGTGCCGGCGCCCTGGATGCGGGTCAGTACGCGTTCGGCTGTCAGTTCGCGCAGCGCGCGCGACACCGTCATCCGCGCGACGCCGAATTCCTTGACCAGCTCGGCCTCGGTCGGGATCGCGCCGCCCGGCTTCCAGTCGCCCTTCGCGATCCGTTCGACGACGTAGCGCTTGATCTGTTGATAGGCCGGCAGTGCGCGCGCCGGCACGGCATCGGCCGATGCGATCGCCGGCCGGGCGGAATGTCGTCGTTCCGTTTCGTTCATGCGCCCTCGACCGAATGAATGATGGATGAGCCGCCCGCCGTCACTGCAACGGCGGCGCTTCGCCCGCGACGATGCGCGACGCGGCCGCGATGTCGTCCGCAAGCGGCCGGTCGTCGCGATACACCGGCACGCGTTCGCGGACATGCCGCCACAACGCGTCGGTCGATGCGGCCCTGCCCGCTGCATTCGTCTGCAGATCGTAGGCCTGCGCGGCGGCAAGCAGCTCGATCGCGAGCACACGCGTCGCATTTTCGATGATGTCGAGCGCCTTCAGCGCGGCGGGCGTCGCGTGACACAGATGGTCTTCCTGCAGCCCGGACGTGATACCGCCGTCGAGGCTCGCGGGCGCCGCGAGCCGCTGGTTCTGCGCGACCAGCGCAACCGCCGTGTACTGCGCGATCATGAACCCCGAGCACGTGCCGCCGGGCGCCGCAAGGAACGCGGGCAGCCCGCTCACGAGCGGATTGACGAGACGGTCGAGCCGCCGCTCGGCGATGGCCGCAACCTGCGCCATCGCGGCGGCGAGACTGTCCATCGCCAGCGCGATGCCGGCGCCGACCGCGTGCGCCTGTGAATAAACGACCGGCGCGTCGCGCGTGCCGGCCACGATCGGGTTGTCGGTCACGGATGCAAGCTCGCGATCGACGACCTCCGCCGTAACCGCGAACACGTCGCGGGCCGCGCCATGCACGTGCGGAATCGTGCGCAGGCTGAGCGGATCCTGCGTATGCCGGCCGTTGGCCGCGGCAAGCATCGGGCTGTCGGCGAGCATCGTCCGCAAGCGCGCACCGACGTGCGCGATACCCGGCGAAATCCGCAGCGCGAGCGATGCCGGGTCGAACGCGGCAAGCTGCCCGCCAAGATTCTCGAAGCTGGCCGCCGCGATCCAGTCGGCCCAGTCGAGCAGCCGTTCCGCGCGGGCGAGCGCGAGTGCCGCGAGCCCGGTCACGCAGGGCGTGCCGTTGACCAGGCTCAATCCCTCCTTCGCGCCGAGCGCGAGCGGTTCGCGGCCGATGCGCCGCAGCGCCTCGTCGCCGCAAATGCGTTCGCCGCGATGGCGCGCATGGCCATGCCCGATGCAAACGAGCGCGACGTGCGCCATGTGGGTCAGATAGCCGACCGAGCCATGTGCGGGCACCTCCGGCAGGCAATCGTGGTCGAGCAGCGCGACGAGCTGGTCAACCACGTCGGCTCGCACGCCCGAATGTCCGTGCGCGTAATTGTTGATCGCCGCCGCGATGATCGCGCGCGTTTCGGCCGCGCCGAGCGGCATGCCGACGCCGACCGCATGGCTCATCAGGATGCTGCGCGACAACGCGCTCTGCTGCGCCGGCGACACGATGACGTCGCACAGCGCACCGACGCCGGTATTGACGCCGTACGCGCGAATCCCGCGCGCGACGATCGCGTCGACGAGTTCGCGAGCGGCAACGACGCGCTTGCGCGTGTCGTCCGACAGTTGCAACGGCTCGCCGGCCGCCACTGTCGCCACCTGCCGCCAATCGAGCGGCCGGGTTGCACGGAATACGGTCATCGCGGCCTCAGTTCGTGGTGCGGTCGTGGTGGCTCGACACGAATTGCCGGAAGCGCTCGGAGGTGTGGCCGCCGAACACGTCGTCCGGCGTTCCGTCCGTGTCGACCTCGCCCTGATGCAGGAACATCACGCGATTCGACACGTGACGTGCAAAACCCATCTCGTGCGTGACGACCAGCATCGTGCGCCCTTCTTCCGCGAGCGAGCGCATCACGCGCAGCACCTCGCCGACCAGCTCGGGGTCGAGCGCGGACGTCGGTTCGTCGAACAGCATCACCTTCGGATGCATCGCGAGCGCGCGGGCAATCGCGACGCGCTGCTGCTGGCCGCCCGACAGATGAGCCGGATAGTGGCCGCGCTTGTCGGCGAGGCCGACGCGCGCGAGCAGCGCCTCGGCCTCCTCGACCGCTTCCGCGCGGCTGCGCTTCTGCACGCGCAGCGGCCCCTCGACGAGATTGTCGAGCACGGTCATGTGCGACCAGAGGTTGAAGTTCTGGAACACCATCCCGAGCTGGGAGCGGATCCGGTCGACCTGGCGCCGATCGCTCGGATGCAGCTTGCCGTCGCGCGCGCGCTTCATCGCCAGCTCCTCTCCGCCCAGCGCGACGGAGCCGTCGTCGGGCGTCTCGAGCAGATTCAGGCAGCGCAGGAACGTGCTTTTTCCCGATCCGCTCGCGCCGAGAATCGAGATGACGTCACCCTCGTGCGCGTCGAGCGAAATGCCCTTCAGAACGTGGTGATCGCCGAACGACTTGTGAATGTTCCTGACCGACAGCGCAACGGGAGCAGCGGTGTTCATCGGATTCTCCTGGAAAGAACGGGCACGCTCATGGCGCGACGCGTTGAGGATTGCGCGTCGCCGCGGCCGGCGCACCGGATGGCTTCGGCGCACGCAGGTGGCCGGATAGTCGCCATTCGAGCGCGCCGAGCACGCGCACGACGATGAAGTTCAGGCCGA
Source organism: Burkholderia sp. AU19243 (assembly GCF_018148075.1). Taxonomy (NCBI): domain Bacteria; kingdom Pseudomonadati; phylum Pseudomonadota; class Betaproteobacteria; order Burkholderiales; family Burkholderiaceae; genus Burkholderia; species Burkholderia sp. AU19243. Next base: position 58,173 of record NZ_JAGSTV010000021.1, on the reverse strand, counting down.
GATAGATGAGGGCCGCGCAGATGAACACCTCGGTCGTCCGATACGTTTGCTGGATGATCTGCTGCGCGACGCCCGTCACTTCCCATACGGTGACGAGGCTGGCCAGCGCGGTCGACTTGACGAGCAGCACGGCTTCGGTCGAATACGCGGGCAGGCACTGGCGCAACGCGATCGGACCGATCACGCGACGCAGCAGCGCCAAGCCCGACAGCCCGATCGAATATCCGGCCTCGATCTGGCCAACCGGCGCGGCCATCAACCCGCCGCGCAGAATCTCGGCCGTGTAGCCCGCCGTGCACAGCGCGAGCGAGAGCACCGCGCACACGTACGGCTCGCGCAGCAGCGGCCACATGAAGCTCTCGCGGATCACGCCGAACTGACCGAGCCCGTAATACACGAGGAACATCTGGATCAGCAGCGGCGAGCCGCGAAACACGAGGATGTAGGCCCGCGCAAAGCGGTTCGGCAACCAATGCGGCGACACGCGCATCGCGACGATCACGAGCGACAGCAGGCCGCCGAGTACGAGCGATGCGGAGAACAGGCCGAGCGTGGTGGGCACGGCCGCGAGGAGCTGGCGCAGCGTATCGACGAGAAAGGCGAAATCGATGGACATGCTGGTTCTCCGTCAATTGCGCGCGAAATTGCGGCGAAACGATCGGCCGACGATCGCCTCGGCCCGGTTGAACACGCGGTTCGACAGCCCCGTCATCAGCAGATACAACGCACCGCCGGCGACGAAGAACACGAAATACTGGTGCGTCGAATTCGCGGCGATCTGGCTCGTGCGCAGCAGCTCGGCGAGGCCGGTGACCGAGATCAATGCCGAGTCCTTCAGGCTCAGTTGCCACACGTTGCCGACACCCGGCAATGCGAAGCGCAGCACCTGCGGAATCAGGATGCGGCGCAGCACCATGCTGCGCGGCATGCCGATCGAGCGCGCCGCTTCCAGCTCACCCTTCGAAACCGCGAGCACGGCCGCGCGATACACCTCCGCCTGGTACGCACCGGAGATCATGCCGACCGCAAGCGCGCCGATCACGAACGGCGGCACGCCGATGAAGCCTTCCGCACCGAACCATTGGCCGACGGCCGTAACGAGCGTCGAGCCGCCGAAATAGAACAGGTAGATGACGAGCAATTCGGGCACGCCGCGAAACACGGTCGTGTACAGGTCGCCGAGCACGCGCGCGCTGCGGTGGCGCGACAGCTTCGCCGCCGCGATCGCCGCGCCGATGACGGCGCCGACCGCCAGCGCGGCCAGCGTCAGCGCGACGGTCATCAGCGCGGCGAGCAGCAGCACGCCACCCCAGCCTTCGGCGCCGAAGCCGAGCATTTCGAGAATCGCCATGCGTGCCTCCTGCAAGTTGAATGAATCGTCAGGCGCATGCCGCCGCGCGCGTGCGAGCCGCTTGCGCGGCGGCGGCGGATCACCCGCTTACGGCGTGACGTCGGTCTTGAACCATTTGTCGGCCAGTTTCTTCACCGTGCCGTCCGCGAGTGCCGCGCCGATCGCCGTATCGAACTTCGTCTTCAGGTCGGCATCCTGCTTGCGGAACGCGAGCCCTTCGCCGGGCCCCCAGATCGGTCCGCCGAGCTTCGGCCCCGCGAGTACGATCGATGCGTTGTCCTTCTTCGCATTGTTCGCCGCGTAGTACGTGACATCGTCGAACGACGCATCGATACGCCCCGCGACGAGGTCGAGATCCCGCTCGGGCGACGTCTTGTACACGCGGATCGACGCGATGTCCTTGAAGCTGTCGTTGATGAACTTCGTATAGACCGTGCCCGACTGGATGCCGATCGTCTTGCCCTTCAGCTGCTTGCGCAGCGCGTCGACGGTCGGCTTGTCGGCGTTCGCATCGCCGGTCAGCTTGACGATCGGGGCGCCGGGCGCCGCCTTCGGCAGGATCTTCGTATCGGTGACGGCGAAGGTCGCCGGCGTCGCCGCATACGGACGCGAGAACAGCAGGATCTTCTCGCGCTCCGGCGTGATCGAGATCGCGTCCATCAGGATGTCGAACTTCCCGGCCTGCAGGCCGGGAATCATCCCGTCCCAGTCCTGCGCGACCATGTTGCACTGCACCTTGATCCGCTCGCACACATTGGCAAGCAGCTCCGGTTCGAAGCCGCCCAGCTTGCCGCCCGGCAGCGTGAGGTTCCACGGCGCGTAGCCGCCTTCGAGCGCGACCGTGACGGTCTTCCACTCCTTCGCCTGTACCGGTGCAGCAAGTGTTGCCGCCGCAGCCGCGACGATGCCGATCGTCCTGATTGCCCAGTTGATGCGCTTGCCGTTCACGAGATTTCTCCTTGCGTTGAAGTTCGCCATCCCTTCGGAGCAGCAAGCTGCCTCAGGAATTTGTCTATACAAGCATGCAAGAAGAAAAACGGCCCGACAAGCAGTGATCAAAAAAAACCGGCAAAGCGCGGGAAATCCCCTAATTTCGGGGCGCAGCAGCGCGTCTCGGCAGCGAATTCAGGCACGGAGTTGGTGCACGCCGAGCGATCGAATCCGCAGGATGACTAGACAAATCCGGGATTCGATCAGACGCGAGAGGATGCCGGGTGTCTGCTCGCGTGCGGCTTCCTGTCCGAAACAGACGTGCAGCAGGTGCCGGCGCCGGTGGATGCCGAACGGATCGACGTCCAGCGCAATATGCAACTGGACCTGCGGGCGCGCTTCGCGCGCGTGACGCCGCCGCATCGGAGGCCGCTCGGATACGCTGCCGCTGTCGCGGCGCATCGCGCTGCTCGACTGGAACGACAAGACGTCGGCCGGTTCGTCGAAGACGACTTCGACAGCGGGTAGCGCTATCTCGACCGCCCGCTGCCGGCGTTGAAAAATCTCGAGCGGCGCGATCGCGTGATCGCGTGATCTATTCCAGCGCGCTCCAGCAAGGCGATGTGTCCGGGTTTGCGGCTCGCATGCGCGGTCGTGCCGCAGCGCACGGTAGAGTGCGTCGAGCGCGTCGCGTGCGGTATGAACCCCGGCGCTGCACGCTCCAAGCTACACGCCGCTATTCGACGTTATCCGCAACGTCCGTCATCCGGATCATGTGCGGCTTGATCCCGTCATCTTCGACCGGCGCGGCCTCCTTCGGATGAATCAGCGCTTCGAGTCGCGCCTTCGTCGCGATGAATTCCGGCGTATTGACCTGCGAATAATCGCGCGGCCGCGGCACCGGCACCTCGATCAGTTCCTGCACGCCGCCCGGATTCGCCTTCAGCACCAGGATCCGGTCGGCCAGAAAGATCGCCTCGTCGAGGTCGTGCGTGATGAACAGGATCGTCACGTCGATGTTGCGCCAGATGTCGAGCAGATGTGTCTGCATCTTCGCACGCGTTTGCGCATCCAGCGCGCCGAACGGTTCGTCCATCAGCAGGATGCGCGGACGGTTCGCGAGCGCGCGCGCGATCGCCACGCGCTGCTTCATGCCGCCCGACAACTGGTGCGGATACACGTCGGCGAAGCGCGTCAGCCCGACGAGATCGAGCCACTGCAGCGCCTCGCGCTCGGCCACGCTGCTGCTGCTGCCGTTCATGCGAAGCCCGAACATTACGTTCTTCTTCACCGTGAGCCACGGAAACAGCGTATACCCCTGGAACACCATCCCGCGATCGGCGCCCGGCCCGTCCACCGGCTTGCCGTCCAGCAGCACCTCGCCGCTCGTCTGCGCATCGAGTCCGGCCAGGATCCGGATCAACGTCGACTTGCCGCAGCCGGACGGGCCGATCACGCACACGAACTCGCGCCGGTGCGTGCGGAAACTGATGTCGTCGAGCGCGACGCATTCGCCCTGCGGCGTCGTGAAGCGTTTGCCGACGTGCCGCACGTCGAGTATCACTTCGCGGGCCTTCAGCCGTGTGAAGCGCTCGCGCACCGCGTCGGATTGAATCAGGTAATCGGGAATGGCTTGCGGGTTCTGCATGATGCCCTCTGCTCAAATCGGTCGTTGGGTGCGTGCGGACGGCGTTCACGCTTTCAGCGTGCGGTCCCACGGAAAAAGCCGGCGGCCGAGCAGCCCGAGCACGATGTCGGTGCCGAGGCCGATGATCCCGATCATCAGGATCGCCGCATACACGTTGTCGAAATGCTGGTAGCGCGCCTGCTGGCTGATGTACCACGTGATGCCCGAGCTCGTGCCGACGAGCTCAGCGACGATCAGGTAAGTCCAGGCCCAGCCGAGCAGGATCCGCTGATCGCGATACAGGTCCGGCAGCACGCCCGGAATCACGACGTGGGTAAGCAGCTTCAGTTTCTTCGTGCCGAGCGTCATCGCGGCTTCGAACAGCCCGTATTCGAGCTTGCGCGTGGTGTTCGCGATGATCAGCACTTGCTGGAACAGCGTACCGATCACGATGATCGCGATCTTCGGCGCGTCATAGATGCCGAGAATCGCGACCATCAGCGCGCCGAACGCCGGCGCCGGCAAATAGCGGAAGAACTCCAGGAACGGCTCCTGCAGCCGCGCGAGCGCGCTGAACGTGCCGCAAACGATGCCGAGCGGCACGCCGATCGCGGACGAAATCACGAAGCCCCAGAAGATGATGCGGATGCTGTGCCACAGGCTTTCGTGCAGCCATACACCGTCGCGCGACGCGGGCGGCGTCGTGAACGCCGTGTAGAACGCACGCAGCACCTGATGCGGCGCCGGCAGGTAGACCGGATTCGCGCGCTCGCCTTCGGGCACCGCCGTGTGCGCGGCCCGCGCATGCGCAAGCTCGTCGTCGAACACGTCGCGCTCGACCTGCATGCTGGCCTGGAAATAGTCGACGCTGCCGGGATTCGTGATGCGCACCTGCGGGTGCCATACGAACGGGACGTAGCTGATCAGGCACCAGACGGCGAACGGCAGCAGGAAGGACGCCAGCCCGAGCGTCCATTTTCCGCGCGTCGTCAGCTCGCGCCGCACGGCGAGCCATCCGTTCGTGTTGCGGGTCGTTGTCATCGGATTCTCCGTATCGTTTCGGGTGCCGGCCGCGGATGCACGGGCATCGCGCGACCGTGCGTTCATTGCAGTGCGCCGCCGCCGGCTTGTGCGCGATAAGCGCGCCAGCCGCCGAACCGCGTGATGTCCTGCGCATCGTCGAGCGCTACGCTCTCGCACAGGAAGCCCTGCACCCGCGAGCCGTCGGCGAGTGTCAGCGTGCCGATGCCGAGCGGCGCCGCGATGCCGGCGACGAAGCTGCCATACGCGTCGACCGGCATCTCCCAGACCTCGACCGCGATCGGCGCGCCGCCTTCCCGCACGCGCACGAGGCCCGGTTTCGCGACGCCGCCGCTCGCGGCGGCGGACAGCGCGTAGAGCCGATAGGCCGGCGCGGTCGTCGTCGCGGCGACGAACCGCGCGCCGCGCTGCGTGAGCTGCCAGTTCAACGGTTCGCCGCGCAAATGCGCACCGACGACGGCCACCCGCACGACACCCGCGGCTGCTTCACGCGCCGACGTCGCTGCCGCAGACGGCCGAACGTCGGCGACCGCGGCAGCGCCGTCGCCCCACGCATGCGCGAGATCGAGCAGACGCGCGTCGTCGTGCGCGCGGCCGACGAACGTGATCCCGAACGGCAAGCCCGCATGCGGTCCGGTTGCGCACGTGCCGGCAGGCACCGCGATCGCCGACAGGTCGAGCAGGTTCACGAAGTTCGTGTAGTAGCCGAAGCGGGAATTGATCGCGATCGGATCGGCTTCCAGCGCATCGACGGTCGCGGTCGTCGCCGAAGTCGGCATCACGATCGCGTCGACGCCGTCCCATGCGCGGGCCGCGTCGACGCGCAGCGCCGCGAGCCGGTCGAAGGCGGCGAAGGCATCGGCGGCGCTGAAGCGCGCCGCGCCGCCGACGATTTCACGAATCACCGGATGCAGCGCATCGGGCTCGCGCGCGGCAAACGCGCCGATCGCCGCGAGCCGCTCGGCGACCCACGGGCCTTCGTACAGCAGCCGGGCGGCGGCGAGGAACGGGCCGAAGTCGATCTCGACGAGCCGTGCGCCGGTCGCGCGCAACCGTTCGAGCGCCGCGCCCCAGGCCGCGCGGTACGAATCGTCGCCGAAGAATTCGAGCTGATCGGCACGCGGCATGCCGAAACGCGATTGCGCGAGCGGGCGTGCCGGCTGCGCACGCAACCCGTCCGCACCCAACAGCGGCTGCCAGGCGCGTGCGTACGGATCGCCTTCCGTCACGCCGTGCGCGGCGGCGAACACGGTGCGCGCGTCGTCGGCCGAACGCGCGAACACCGACACGCAATCGAGCGACCGGCAGGCCGGCACGACGCCGAGCGTGCTGAGCACGCCGCGCGTCGGCTTGAGCCCGACGAGCCCGTGGAACGCGGCGGGCACGCGCCCGGAGCCGGCGGTGTCGGTGCCGAGCGAGAACGTCGCGACGCCGAGCGCCACCGCCACCGCCGAGCCGGAACTCGAGCCGCCCGACGCGTAGCGCGGGTCGAGCGCGTTGCGGCACGCGCCGTAAGGCGAGCGCTGCCCCGAGAGACCGGTCGCGAACTGGTCGAGATTCGTCTTGCCGACCGGAATCGCGCCGGCCGCGATCAACCGCTCGACCACCGGCGCGCTGCGCGCCGGCGTGTACGCATAGGCGGGGCAGGCCGCCGTCGTCGGGATGCCGGCGAGGTCGATGTTGTCCTTGATCGCGAACGGCACGCCGTACAACGGCAACGATGCGATGTCGCGTGCGGCCAGCGCGTCGGCGTACGCCATCATCTCGTCGCGCGTGAGCGGCCGGATCCACGCATGGTGCGGGTCGCCCTCGTCGAAGTGCGCGGCGATCGCGTCGACGAGCGCATGCGGCGTCAGGTCGCCCGCCGCGTAGCGCGCGCGCAGCGCGGCAATCGACTGCAAGCCGGGCAGGATCGAGCGTTCGGCCGTGCTCATGCGACCTCCTCGGCGGCGCCCGCCTTCATCACCATCAGCCGCTGGCCGGCCACCACCGCCGTGCCGGGCGCGCAATCGATCGTCTCGATCGTGCCGTCTTCCGTTGCCGTCACCGCCACCTCCATCTTCATCGACTCGACGATCGCGACGACCTGCCCTTCGGTCACGCGTTCGCCGGGTTCGACCAGCACCTTCCACACGCTGCCCGACACGTCCGCGGCAATCGCGCGCTGCGCGTCGTCGAGTGCGCCCTCTACCCGGTCCGCTTGCGCGTCGCCGTGCTCCGCGTCACCGACGTATTCCGCATGGCCGGCCGCGCGCCAGCGTTCGCGTTCCGCGTCGAATGCGGCCTGCTGCGTCGCCTTGAACGCGGCGATCGAATCCGCTTCATCGCGCAGGAAGCGGTTGTACGCGCGCAGGTCGAACACCGATTCCTCGATCTTGAGCGTCGCGCGGCCCGCGATGAAATCCGCACGCAACGCGCTCAGCTCGGCCTCGCTGACCTCATAGAACCGGATCTCGTCGAAGAAACGCAGCAGCCACGGCTTGCCGGCCTCGAATTCGCGCGTCGTGCGATGGCGATTCCACATCTGCACGGTGCGGCCGACGAACTGATAGCCGCCGGGCCCTTCCATCCCGTACACGCACAGATACGCGCCGCCGATCCCGACCGCATTCTCCGGCGTCCAGGTGCGCGCGGGGTTGTACTTCGTCGTCACGAGCCGGTGCCGCGGATCGATCGGCGTCGCGACGGGCGCACCGAGATAGACGTCGCCGAGCCCCATCACCAGGTAGCGCGCGTCGAATACGATGCGCTTCACGTCGTCGATGCTCGCGAGGCCGTTGATGCGCCGGATGAACTCGATATTGCTCGGGCACCACGGCGCATCGGGCCGCACCGACTGCATGTAGCGCTCGATCGCCACGCGCGTCGACGGGTCGTCCCACGACAGCGGCAGATGGACGATGCGATTCGGCACGCGCATGTCGGTTACGTCGGGCAGTTCGCGCTCGGCAGCTTGCAGATGCGCGAGCAGCCGGGCAAGCGGCAGCGTCCGCGCGTCGAACTGCACCTGAAGCGAGCGGATGCCGGGCGTCAGGTCGAGCATGCCGGGCAGCCGGTGCGCGTCGAGCCAGCACATCAACGCGTGCACGCGAAAGCGCAGGTTCAGGTCGAGCACGAGCGGCCCGTATTCGACGAGCACGTTGCAGTCGCCCGAGCGCCGGTAGACGACGCCGATGCCGCCGCCGGCCGACGGGTCGCGGTAAAGCACGCAGTCGTCGGACGAGCCGGATGCTACGGCGGCGATCTCACGCGTCGACTGCGCTGCCGCGTTAGCCGGCATCCCGGTGCCCGCGCGCACGAACTGCACGGTATCGCCGGGCCGCAACTGCCCGAGCTTCCACAGCTCGTCGCGCACGACCGTCACCGGACACACGAAGCCGCCGAGGCTCGGCCCGTCCGGGCCGAGAATCACGGGCATGTCGCCGGTGAAATCGACGGCGCCGATCGCATACGCGTTGTCGTGGATATTCGACGGATGCAGCCCCGCCTCGCCGCCGTCCGCGCGCGCCCATTGCGGCTTCGGGCCGATCAGCCGCACGCCGGTTCGGCTGGAGTTGTAGTGGACGGTCCACTGCGTGCCGTACAGCATCGCGATGTCGTCCGGCGTGAAGAAGTCGGGCGCGCCATGCGGACCGTCGAGCACGCCGAGCGTCCACGCATGCGTCAGCGCGGGAACGTCGGCTGCGGCCAGCGTCGCGCCGGCGTCGCCACGCCCGGCGTCCGCGTGCAGATGCAGCACGTCACCCTTGCGCAGCGCGCGGCCGGCGTGGCCGCCGAACTGGCCCAGCGTAAAGGTCGCCTTGCTGCCGAGATAGTCGGGCACCTGCAGCCCGCCCTTCACTGCGAGACACGCGCGCACGCCCGCGCCCGTCACGCCGCCCAGTTTCAATACCGCGCCCGCGCGCGCACGCACGACCTGCCAGAACGGCACGGGTTCACCATCGAGCGTGGCCGCGAACGGTGCGCCGCCGAGCGCGAAGAGCGTCGCGGTATTGAAGCGCAGCGTCGCGCCGACCATCGTGAATTCGAGCCCGGCCGCGTCGCGCGCGTTGCCGAGCAGCGCGTTCGCGAGGTCGAATGCGCGATCGTCCATCGGTCCTGACGGCGGCACGCCGACGCTCCAGTAGCCGACGCGCCCCGGCGCCTGCTGCACGGTGGTCTGCACGCCGCCGTCGAGCACGTCGAGCGTGTGCGGCGCGAACGCGAAGCGCGACAGGAAGGCCGTCGTCGGTGCGCCGCGCGCGAACGTGTCGGAGCCGACGACAGCGCGCAGATAGTCGAGATTGGTCTCGATCCCGTACAGCTCGGTATCGTCGAGCGCGGCCCGCAGTGCGGCCAGCGCATCGCGCCGCGTGTCGCCGCGCACGATCAGCTTCGCGAGCAGCGGATCGTAGTGCGCGCTGATCTCCGTGCCCGCGTCGATCCAGCCGTCCACGCGAACGTTCTGCGGAAACGATACGTGCGTGAGCAGCCCTGCGCTGGGCTGGAACTGCTTGTGCGGATCCTCCGCATAGAGCCGCACCTGGATGCTCGCACCGCGCGGCGCAACGGCAAGCGTGTCGAGCGGCGGCAGGTCGCCTTCGGCCTGCAGGATCATCCATTCCACGAGATCGACGCCGGTCACTTCCTCGGTCACGCAATGTTCGACCTGCAGCCGCGTGTTCACCTCGAGGAAATAGAACCGCCGAGCGGTCGCGTCGAACACGAATTCGACCGTACCGGCCGAGGCGTAACCCACCGCGCGCGCGAGCCGCACCGCGCTCGCGTGCAATGCGTCGCGTTCCGCGCCGGTCAGATCGGGCGCGGGCGTTTCCTCGATCACCTTCTGGTTGCGGCGCTGCACCGAGCAATCGCGTTCGCCGAGCGCGATCGCGCCGCCTCGGCCGTCGCCGAAGATCTGCACTTCGATGTGCCGCGCGTGTTCGACGAACTTCTCCAGATAGACGCCTGCATGCGCGAAGTTCGCGGTGCCGAGTCGCACGACGGATTCGAAAGCCGCACCGAGCTGCGCGGCATCGCGGCACAGCGACATGCCGATGCCGCCGCCGCCCGCAGTGCTCTTGAGCATCACCGGATAGCCGATCGCGTCCGCCTCGGCGAGCGCCGTCTCCACATCGCCGAGCAGCCCGGTGCCGGGCAGCAGCGCGACGCCGTGCGCGGCGGCGAGTTCACGCGCGGTGTGCTTGAGGCCGAACGCGCGCATGTGATCGCCGCTCGGCCCGATGAAGCGCAGGCCCGCCGCTTCGCACGCATCGGCAAAGCCGGCGTGCTCGGACAGGAAGCCGTAGCCAGGGTGCACGGCCTGCGCACCGGTGTCGCGCGCGGCGGCGAGAATCGCCGCGACGTTCAGATAGCTGTCGGCCGCGGGTGCGGGGCCGACACGCACCGCTTCATCGGCGAGCGCCACGTGGCGCGCGTCGCGATCGGCATCCGAATAGATCGCGACCGACGCGACGCCCAGGCGCTTCAGCGTGCGGATCACGCGGCAGGCAATTTCGCCGCGGTTCGCAACGAGGACTTTCGCGAATCTCATGTTGCCTCCCGCGGCTTCGTCCCAACGGACGCGACTGCCCCGTTGGCGGGAAGCAAACGATAGTGAGGGTGGCGGCCGTTCATTCCGCCTCCCACACGATCAGGCGCACAGGCGTCGGGTTGTAGCCGTTGCACGGATTGTTCAGTTGCGGGCAGTTCGAGATCAGCACCGTGACGTCCATCTCCGCACGCATCTCGACATACTTGCCGGGCGCGGAGATACCGTCCTCGAACGTGAGGCCGCCGAGCGGCGTGACCGGCACGTTCATGAAGAAGTTGACGTTGCCGACCAGGTCGCGCTTGGTGAGCCGCGCGCCGGCGCCGCATGTGCAGTGCGCGATCGCGTTGAGGAAACTGTCGCGGCAGTTGTGCATGTAGCGCTTGTCGAGCGCATAGCGCACCGTGTTGCTCTCGGCCGCGCACGCGCCGCCGAGCGTGTCGTGTCGGCCGCACGTATCGGCGACGATCGTCGCCATCGGGTTGCCGCGGTTCGACACGAGCACGCTGCCCGCGCTCAGGTACAGGTTGCGCTGCGCGCGAATCGTGTCCTGCGCGCTGTAGCGCTCCTCGGGGTCGTCGCTGCGGTAGAACAGCGTGTCGACGGCCTGGTTGCCTTCCAGGTCGAGAATGCGGAACGTCTGCCCGCGCTTGAGGTCGTGCAGCCACGGGTCGCCCGCATTCAGCGTGACATCGTGAATCGCGTTGCGCGGATCGAGTCGGCTTTCGATGATCGGCATGGTCTCGCTCCTCATGCAAACAGACGGTCGGTGTTGGTGAAGCCGCGCGCGTTCTCCGCGCATGCGCGCCGGCACAGGTCGTCGTCGGGGGCCGCGCCGTCGGCCGGATACGCGCGATATGCGATCAGCTTCACGGGTTTCGGCGCATAGTCGGGCCGCGGGTCGAGCGGATGCGGTGCGGTCGAGAACGCCGCGAGCGTATTCATCTCGAAGCGCAAGTCGAACGCGCTGCCGGCAGGCGAATGTCCGGCGACGAATTCGAGCGCGCCGTCGTCGCGTGTGGCCAGCTTGCTGAAGAAATTGACGTTCGCGGCGAGATCGCGCGCCGACAGTCCGTACTTCGCGAGCTCGAGCACGAGGCTGTCGCGGCCGTTGCGAATCATCCCGTTGCGATCGGCCTGATACGACGACGTGCCGTACTTCTGCGCGAACAGCCGCGCATCGCCGACGCCGCCGAGCGGATCGTGCCAGCCGAGCGTATCGGCCGTGATCGATGCGATCACGCGCCCCATGTCGGTGTACAGCGCATGGCCGCGCGTCAGATGCGCGGTGTGTTGCGCCTTCAGCGTGTCGGCCATGTTGTAGCGTTCGAGCAGGTCTTCCTGACGATGAAAGACGGCGGACAGGTTCGCGCCGCCGTCGACGTCGACGATGCGCAGCGCGAGACCGCGGCGCAGGATGCCGGACCAGTGGGTTCCGGCGGGAATCAGCATTTCCCACGCGACGTGTGGCGGCGGGGCGAGGACGGCTTGGGGGCTCGGCGACATGACGGCTCCGTGGTCGGTTGGACAAAGGGCGTGAGAGGGCGACAGAACGACATCGCGACCTCCCGGGCTTTTATCCCTCCGTGGAGCCTCGCCGTTTCCTCGGATCGAGGCGAAGGCAAGACCGGATTGCTCTCGGACCAGGCATCGCGCGGCGCACGCCGCACGACCGGAACCCTAGCGATCCTGAAGATGATGCAAATTGCTTCGCACCTCTCGGGCGTCGAATAAGCGAGTTGCGTGCCAGCCGCGGCGCGATCACCACGCAACGCGGCCCGGCGGCGCGATGCCGTGCGACATCCGATGCGCCGACGCATGCGCGTGCCCTCGCAGCGGGCGCGCAGCGCACCATGCGCACGCCGTCGCGCACCGGCGCAGTGCGCACCACGCGCTCGCGCACCGGCCGCGCCGCGATGGCATGGGCATTGCTGAAAGTGGCGCACCGTCACTCGATGCGCGATCCTTCATGAACAAGCTCGACCTGCTCCGGCGCGCACTGAGCGCGCTGTTCGCCGCCCGCTTCATCGAACTTCAGCGCACCATGCGCCGCCGTTGACGCGCGGTGGCGCGCGCCGTTGGCACGCTTCTCGCTCGGCATGGTGCCGAGAGGTGCGGCGGAGTCGCATCTTAGGGGTGCTAGGGTTCCGGTTCATCGAACGTCTGGTCCGAGAGCAGCCCGGCGCGGGTTCGTCCGATCGCGAGACCGGATGCACGCGTGCTACACGGCGGGACAAAAGCCCGGGAGATTGGCGATGGCAACGGCCGTCGCGCCTCTCCGTGGCCGCTTCGTTCGTTCCGCATCCGCAGGAACCGGTCACGCAGCCGGAACGTGTGCTCGCGCACGCTCCGTATCGACGATCCCCGAACCCGGTCTCCTGGAGAACAACGATGACCCGTCCCGCCGCGGCGCTGCGCCGCCTCCCGTCCCTCCGTTTCATCCGTCATGCCTTCGGCGCCGCCGTCGCGGCTGCCGCGCTATGGGCGGCGCCCGCCGCGCAGGCGGCGGCCCCGCTCAAGATCGGCTACAGCGACTGGCCGGGCTGGGTCGCATTCCAGGTCGCGCTCGACAAGGGCTGGTTCAAGGAGGCCGGCGTCGACGTCGATTTCGAATGGTTCGATTATTCGGCGTCGCTCGACGCGTTTTCGGCCGGCAAGCTGGACGCGGTCGCGGCGACCAACGGCGATGCGCTCGTGACGGGTGCATCCGGCGCGAAGAACGTGATGATCCTGCTGACCGACTATTCGGCCGGCAACGACATGATCGTCGCGAAGCCGCCGCTGCGCACCGTCGAGGCGCTGAAGGGCAAGAAGGTGGGCGTCGAGCTCGGCCTCGTCGATCATCTGCTGCTCGAGACCGCGCTGCAGAAGCACGGGCTCAAGGACGGCGACGTCACGCTCGTGAACGCGAAAACCAACGAGTTGCCGCAGGTGCTCGGTTCGTCGGCCGACATCGCCGCAGTAGCCGCATGGCAACCCAACGCCGGCGAGGCGTTGAAGCGTGCGCCCGGCGCACGCGCGATCTTCACGTCGGCGGATGCGCCCGGGCTGATCTACGATGCGATCACGGTCGCACCGGCGAGCCTCGCCGCGCGCCGCGCGGACTGGGCGAAGGTCGTCAAGGTCTGGTATCGCTGCGTCGCGTACATCAACGATCCGAAGACGCAGGCCGATGCGGTCAAGATCATGTCGGCGCGCGTCGGGCTCGCGCCGGCGCAATATCTGCCGCTGCTGAAGGGCACGCACCTGCTCGACGAGGCGGCCGCGAAGCGCGCGTTCCGCAAGGGCGACGGCCTCGATTCGATCTACGGCTCGACGCGCAACGCGAATGCGTTCAACGTGCGTAACGCCGTGTACAAGCAGTCGCAGGACGTCGACGCGTATATCGATCCGCGATTCGTCGACGCGCATTGACGGCAGCACGCACACCGGCGCAGTGACGCACCGCGCCGCGCCGGTAGCAGCCGCGATCTATTCGGACGCATGCAACGATGCCCGGCCGATCGCCGTGACGGTTGGGCGGCCGGGCCGACGCGACCCTGCCGCGCGGCACCCGCCGGTCATCCGCTCGATGCGGCGGCGAAATCGCCCGGCGGCAGCGGCCGGTTCGCCACGTCCCGCGCCTCCGCCCACGTGAGGCCGAGCGTCTGCAATACGACCGCCGCCGCGCGCTCGGGGAGCCGGCTGTCGTGTCCGGACGGCGCCGCGGCGGCGCCCGCATCGGCCGAATCCGCTGCGTCGGCTGCATAGGCGTCGGCCGCGATCGCCGCGAGGATCGTGCCCGTCATCGCGAGCACGCTCATGAACGGATCGCCGACGACAAAGCGCCGCGCCGCGATTCCGCGCTCGCTGTCGCGTCTCAGCCGCTGGCCCAACCCGTGGTCGAGCGCGCGCGCCGACACACCTTCCCGCATCAGAAAGCGCCCCCAGAGCCGCTCGCGGCGCGCGCGCATCAGCGTGTGACGCACGCACACGGAAACGACCTCGGCCGGATCGGACAACCCGCTCGCCAGCCGCTCGAGCCCGTCGGCAAAATCGTCGAACACCCACTGCGTCAGCGCGGCGAAGATGCCGTCCTTCGAATCGAAGTGGTAGTAAAACGAGCCGAACCCTACATCCGCCGTCTCGGTGATCTCGCTGATCGCCACGTTGTCCCGCCCTTTTTCCGCCATCAGCGCGAACGCAGCCTGCAACAGGCGCATGCGTGTCGCTTCCTTGCGCCGCGCCCCGCGCGGCTGACGCGGTGGCGCGTCGCCTGCTGACGTGCTCGAGCGGCGAGACCGGGCCGGTGTGTCGTCCATGAGCGCGCCTCCGTTGTTCGAAAGAATCTTCTGCATGGCGCAATTCTAGATTACTCACTCATACTTGACAACTTTATCAGTTATGAGTTTAATCTCGGAAATCGCAGAACCGGTTCCGGTCCAGCGCCGCGTCCGACGGGCATCCGACTCGCGCCGATGAACGATGGCGACGTGCGAACGGCCACGCCGACGCACGCTCGACCACCGCAGCGCGCGTCCAGCCGGATCGACACGCGCGATGAAACGGAATTGTCTGCACTTTGAACATCGGAGTACTGATTGATCGTCAGGCGTACGTCGGCGGAAACGCACGCGCCCGCCTGCATAAGGCGGGGCGACCTGCCGTCGTCGCCTAACCCTTTTTAAGTTGACCCCTCACTTGTCCTGGAAACATCGTGAAATCACCCGGTCTTGACGCGCGGACTTCGACGCGCCCGTTTCTGACACGCATCGCACTGCCGGTTCGGCGTGCCCCGATCGCGCTCGCGTGCTGTGCGATTCTGCTCACCGCCTGCCACTCGCACGAGGCCGCCGCGCCCGAGCCGCAATCCGTGGTCGCGCTGCCCGTCCATGCGTCCGACGGTTCGGCGCAGCGCGTGCTGCCCGCGCAGGTTCAGGCGCGCTATTCGACGCCGCTGTCGTTCCGGGTCGGCGGCAAGATCGTCGAGCGGCGCGTGCGCCTCGGCGACACCGTCAAGGCCGGCCAGACCGTCGCGACCCTCGATCCGACGGATCTGCACAACACGCTGCTGAACGCGCGCGCCCAGCTCGATGCCGCCGAGCATCGCGTTGCGTATGCGAAGCAGCAGCTGGATCGCGATCGCGCACAGGCCCAGGCGAACCTGATCGCCCCTGCCCAGCTGGAAACGACCCAGGATGCGTATGCGTCGGCGGCGGCGCAACGCGATTCCGCGCTTGCGCAAATGGCGCTCGCGAGCGATCAACTGCGCTACGCGACACTGGTTGCGGATCACGACGGCGTCATTACGTCGGAAGATGCCGATACCGGGCAGAACGTGCAGCCGGGGCAGGCCGTGTTTCATCTGGACTGGAGCGGCGACCTCGACATCGTCTGCGACGTCGCGGAGCGCGACCTGCCCGATCTCGCGGTAGGCCGCACCGCACACGTCAGCCTGACGGCACTGCCGGGCAAGGTGTACGACGCGCGCGTGCGGGAAGTCGCGGCGGTCGCGGATCCGCAAAGCCGCACCTGGCGCGTGAAGCTGACGCTGGTCGCGCCGGGGCCGGAGGTGCGCTCCGGGATGACCGCCAGCATCGCAATCGACGCCGCCGCCGACACCGGCGCGAACCACGCCGTGACGCTGCCCGCCACCGCGCTATTCCATCGCGGCGATGCGCCGGCCGTCTGGGTCGTTCGCAAAGGCAGCGACACGCTGGAGCTGCGCCCGGTGACGGTCGGTCGCTACGACGAGCGCACGGTCACGATCACCTCGGGTCTCGCGGAAAACGAGCGCGTGGTGATGCAAGGCGTTCACACGGTGAGCAACGGCCAGCACGTGCGCGTGGTACCGCCGCTGCATGCGGAGGACCTCACGTCATGAATGCTCCGGAACACCGCACGCCGGACAACGGCGGCCACGTCGCACACGCCGACGACGCAACGCGCGATGACAATCGCTTCAACCTCTCGGCCTGGGCGCTGAAACATCAGCAACTGGTGATTTTCCTGATCGGCCTCGCGACGATCTTCGGCGTGATCGGCTATACGCGCCTCGCGCAGTCGGAAGATCCGCCGTTCACGTTCCGCACGATGGTGATCCAGACCTACTGGCCCGGCGCGACCGCGCGCGAGGTGCAGGAACAGATCACCGACCGGATTGGCCGCCAGCTTCAGGCCGCGCCGTACGTCGACAACATCAAGAGCTACTCGCGCCCCGGCGAGTCGATGATCTTCTTCGCGATGAAGGATTCGGCGCCGGTCGACCAGGTGCCGGAAACCTGGTACCAGGTGCGCAAGAAGGTCGGCGACATACGCGCGACGCTGCCGAAGGGCACGGTCGGCCCGTTCTTCAACGACGAATTCGGCGACGTCTACACCAACATCTATGCGCTCGAAGGCGACGGCTATTCGCCCGCGCAACTGCACGACTATGCGGACAGGATGCGCACGGCGCTGTTGCGCGTGCCGGGCGTCGCGAAGGTCGACTATTTTGGCGATCCGGCCCAGCACGTGTTCATCGAGATCTCGAATGCGCAGCTGACGCGCCTCGCGATCACGCCGCAGCAGCTCGCGCAAGCCATCGACGCGCAAAACGCCGTCGCGCCGGTGGGCACGATCACGACGGCCGACGATCGCGTGTTCGTCCGACCGACCGGTGCGTTCAAGGACACGCAGGCGCTCGCCGACATGCTGGTCACCGTGAACGGCCGCACCTTCCGCCTGGGCGACGTCGCGAAGATCACGCGCGGTTACGACGATCCGCCGGTCACGCAGATGCGCGCCAACGGCCATGCGGTGCTCGGCATCGGCGTCACGATGCAAAAAGGCGGCGACGTGATCGATCTCGGCAAGGCGCTCGACGCGAAGGCGGCCGAGCTGCAGCGCGGTTTGCCGGCCGGCCTGAAGCTGACCGCGGTGTCGAGCATGCCGCATGCGGTGAAGCATTCGGTGGACGACTTCGTCGAAGCGGTCGGTGAAGCCGTCGCGATCGTGCTCGTCGTGAGCCTGGTGTCGCTGGGCTTGCGCACCGGCATGGTCGTCGTCATCACGATTCCGATCGTGCTCGCCGTGACGGCATTGTGCATGCATGCGTTCGGCATCGGCCTCGACAAGGTGTCGCTCGGCACGCTCGTGCTCGCGCTCGGGCTGCTGGTGGACGACGCGATCATCGCGGTCGAAATGATGGCGGTGAAGCTCGAGCAAGGCTGGACCCGCGCACGCGCGGCAGCGTTCGCGTACACGAGCACGGCGTTTCCGATGCTGACCGGCACGCTGGTGACGGTATCGGGCTTCCTGCCGATCGCGCTCGCCAAGTCGAGCACCGGCGAATACACGCGCTCGATCTTCGAGGTGTCGGCGATCTCGCTGATCGTTTCGTGGTTCGCGGCCGTCGTGCTGGTGCCGCTGCTTGGCTATCACATGCTGCCCGAGCAACAGCATCACGGTGCGCATGCACATGATCACGATGTCTATGAGACCGGTTTTTACCGACGCCTGTCGGGCTGGATTTCGGCTTGCATCGAGCGCCGCTGGCTCGTGCTGGGCGTGACAGCCGTGCTGTTCGCGATTGCGATGGCGGCATTCACGCGCGTGCCGCAGCAGTTCTTCCCCAACTCGGAGCGCCCCGAACTGCTGGTCGACATGCGACTGCCCGAAGGCGCGTCGTTCGACGCGACGCTGCGCGAAGCTAAACGGCTCGAGAAGGTGCTGAACGGCCGCCCTGAAATCGACCACGTGATCGATTTCGTCGGCACCGGTGCGCCGCGCTTCTACCTGCCGCTCGACCAGCAACTCCAGCAACCGAACTTCGCCCAGTTCGTGATCACGGCCAAGGACATCGAAGCGCGCGATCGCCTGTCGCATTGGCTTGAATCGACGCTGGCAAACAGCTTCCCGACCGTGCGCACGCGCGTTGCCCGCCTCGAAAACGGTCCGCCCGTCGGCTTTCCGATCAAGTTCCGCGTGAGCGGCGACGACATCGCGACCGTACGCGGCATCGCGGAAAAGGTCGCGGACAAGGTGCGCGCCGACAGCCGCACGCGCAACGTGCAATTCGACTGGGACGAGCCGGCCGAGCGCTCGGTGTCGTTCGAGATCGACCAACTGAAGGCGCGCCAGCTCGGCGTGACGTCGGAGGACGTGTCGAGCTTCCTCGCGATGACGCTGTCGGGCTACACGGTCACGCAGTATCGCGAGCGCGACAAGCTGATCGACGTCGATCTGCGCGCGCCGAAGAGCGAGCGCGTCGATCCGTCGAAGCTCGCGGGCCTCGCGATCCCGACGCCGCACGGCCCGGTGCCGCTCTCCGCCATCGGCCACGTGCGCGACACGCTCGAATACGGCGTGATCTGGGAGCGCGACCGTCAGCCGACGGTCACCGTACAGGCCGACGTGCGCGGCGAAGCGCCGAGCATCGGCGTGACGCGCGACATCGACGCCGCGCTCGCACCGGTGCGCGCGACGCTGCCGGCCGGATACCGGATCGAGATCGGCGGTGCGGCCGAGGAAAGCGTGAAGGGCCAGACGTCGATCAACGCGCAGATGCCGCTGATGATCATCGCGGTGCTGACATTGCTGATGATCCAGCTGAAGCGCTTCTCGCGCACGTTCATCGTCGTGCTGACGGCGCCGCTCGGCCTGATCGGCGTGGTCGCCGCGCTGCTGCTGTTCGGCAAGCCGTTCGGCTTCGTCGCGCTGCTCGGCGTAATCGCGATGTTCGGGATCATCATGCGCAATTCGGTGATCCTGGTCGACCAGATCGACCAGGACATCGCGGCCGGCCAGCCCCGCTTCGCCGCGATCGTCGGCGCGACGGTGCGCCGCTTCCGGCCGATCATGGTGACCGCCGCGGCCGCCGTGCTCGCGCTGATCCCGCTGTTGCGCTCCGGCTTCTTCGGCCCGATGGCAACCGCGCTGATGGGCGGCATCACGATCGCGACGGTGCTGACCATCTTCTTCCTGCCGGCGCTCTATGCGACCTGCTTCAAGGTGCGCGCCGACGAACGCGAGTCGCGCGCAACGGACATCGCGTCCACGGAGACATGCTGATGAAACTCTCTCGTATCACTACGGCGCTGGCCGCGACTGCCGCGCTGGGCCTGAGCGGCTGCGCGCTGGCCCCGAGCAGCACGCCGCCCGCCATGCCGTCGCCCGCGCATTACGGCGCAGAGCCGCAGGTGCGGCAGACGGTGACTGCGCAAGGTGTCGCGCAGCAATTCGACGTCGGCGCCGCGCCCGTTCCGCAATGGTGGCGCCTGTATCGCTCCAGCGCGCTCGACGCGCTGGTCGACGAAGGCCTGCGCGCGAATCCGACACTGGCCGCGACGGAGAAAACGCTCGCCGCCGCACAGCAGGAACTGCGCGCGCAGATCGGCGCGTCGACGCTGCCGTCGCTCGACGCGAACGCGCAGGTTGCGCGCACGCGCACCCCGGACATCTCCGGCGCCGGCGCCGGCGCGCAAAGCCTGCGTTACAACGTATTCGTCGGACAGCTGCAGGCGCACTACACGTTCGACCTGTTCGGCGCGACGCGCTATGCGAATGCGGCCAGCGCCGCGCGCGTCGACGTGCGCGGTTGCGAGCTCGAAGCGGCGCGGCGTGCGCTGGCCGCCAACATCGTCGGCGCCGCGATCGGCGCGGCGGCGCTCGACCGCCAGATCCTGCTGACCGAGCGTCTGGTGGCGGTCGCGCAAGCATCCGCGGCCGAGGACCAGCAGCGCTACGCGCTCGGCGCGATGTCCCACGCGCAGGCGCTGGCGTCGACGCAAGGCGCAGCGTCGCTCGCGGCGACGCTGCCGGCGCTGCGCCAGCAACGCGCGAGCACGGTCCACGCGCTGGCGATCCTGCTCGGCCGCACGCCGGACGCGCCGCCGCCGATCCCGGCTTTCACCGAGCTGTCGCTGCCGGAACACGTGCCGGTGGCCGTGCCTTCCGACCTGCTGAAAGCGCGCCCCGACATCCGCGCGGCCGAGGCCGCCGTGCGGGCCGCGGCGGCGGACGTCGGCGAGGCGACCGCGCAGATGTTCCCGAGCCTGTCGCTCACCGCGTCGATGGGGCGCGGCGGCTTCAGTTGGCCCGCGCTGCTGTCGGGTGCGGGCGGGCTGTGGGCGGTCGGCGCCGGGCTGTCGCAGCCGCTGTTCCACGGTGGCGCGCTGCTGGCTCACCGGCGCGCGTCGCGCGACCTGTACGACGCGGCCGTGCTGCAGTACAAGGCGGCGGTACTGTCCGCGTTCGGGGACGTCGCCGATTCGCTCGCGGCGCTGGACAACGACGCGCAAGCGCTGGAGGCGAACGAACTCGCGGCACGGGCCGCGGGCGCGGCTTTCGACGAAACGGCGCAACGCCGCGCGCTGGGCGCGGTGCCCATGTCCGCGCAACAGGCGAGCGAGCAACGCTATCTGAGCGCGGAACTGGACGCGGTGCGCGCCGCGAGCCGCCGGATGACGGATACGGCCGCGCTGCTTCAGGCGATGGGCGAACTGCCGCCCGACGCCCACGCGACGATCGTGGCGCGGCAATAGCCGGCGCCTATCCCGACGCGCCCGGTCGCGCGCCTGTCGCGCCACGCCGGGCGCATTCATGGTTCCGAAGCCCGACGCGCGACGTGTCGCGTGTCGCGCGTCGCGCTTCCGTTACGCCGCCTGATGGATTCCCGATGAAACCCGACAACGTGATCGCATGCCACGAATGCGATCTGCTGCTCCAGCGTCCGCCGCGCCTGCGGGCGCTGGTCCCACACTGCCCCCGATGCGGCGCGCGCGTGAGCGGCGCGGCGCCCGGCCCCAAGACGCTCGACCAGATGTGCGCGCTGGCGCTTGCCGCGCTGCTCATGTACTGCGTCGCGCAAATCTTCCCGATCGTCGCGCTCGACGCGGCCGGCGTCGTCTCGCACGCGACGCTGGCCGACGCCGTGCGCGCGCTGTGGTCGAACGGCCAGCCGGTCGTGGCGGTGCTCGTGTTCGGCACGACGATGCTGTTTCCGCTGCTGGAGCTGGCCGCGTGGCTGTACCTGCTCGCGCCGTTGCGCGCAGCGCGCGTGCCGCGGCGCTTCGCGCCGGTCCTGCATGCCGTTCAGCGATTGCGGCCGTGGAGCATGGTGGAAGTGCTGATGCTCGGCGTGCTCGTCACGATGGTGAAGATGACGAGCGTGGCGCACGTGATCGCCGGGCCCGCGCTGTTCGCGTTCGCCGGCCTCGCCGGAATGCTCGCGTTCCTGTCGTCGATCGAGCCGGCCGGCCTGTGGAATGCGCGCGACGAACTTGTCGCGCTGCGGCCGTCCGACGCCGACGATCCGGTGCCGTCCGCAGGCGGCATCACGGTACCCGACGCACTTCCGGCTACCGGCGGCAGCAGCGGCTCGAGTGGCCTCACGGCCCACGCCGCCGGATTGATCGCGTGTCATCACTGCGCGCGCGTGCAGCCCGCGCCCGCGCACGGCCAGCGCTGCACGCGCTGCGGGTCGCCGCTGCACGCGCGGCGCCCGCGCAGCGTCGCGCGCACCGCCGCGCTCGCCGCCGCCGCCGCCCTGCTCTACATCCCGGCGAACCTGCTGCCCGTCATGCGCGCGACGTCGCTCGGCCGGGCCGAGGACGACACGATCCTCGGCGGTGTCGCGTACTTCTGGACGTCGGGCGACTGGGCGCTCGCCGTCGTCGTGTTCGTCGCCAGCGTGCTCGTGCCGATGCTCAAGCTCGCGATCCTCGCGTTGCAGGCGACGGCCGCGCATCGCGGCGCGCGATGGCGCCCGCGCGAACGCGCACGACTCCACAGGCTCGTCGAGTGCGTGGGCCGCTGGTCGATGCTCGACGTGTTCGTCGTCGCGCTGACGATTGCGCTCGTGCATTTCGGCACGTTCGCCGACATCACGCCCGGCCCCGGCGCGCTCGCGTTCGGCGCCGTGGTCGTGCTCACCATGTGCGCGTCGATGCAGTTCGATCCGCGGCTGATCTGGGACGGCGCGTGTGGCCCGACGGCCGCGCGTCGAACCTCGTGAACGGGCGCCAGCCCGCCGATTTCTTTCGAATTCCAAAACGATGCATCCGTTCGATTTACCTCAACCCGAGATCCGGCCGCGCGGCCGCTGGATTCCATCGCTCGTCTGGATCGTGCCGCTCGTATGCGCGCTGATCGGGCTGTCGCTCGTGATCCGGACCGTCGCCGCGACCGGCCCGACGATCACCGTCACGTTCGCCAACGCCGAAGGTCTCGAAGCCGGCAAGACCAAGGTCCGCTTCAAGGACGTCGATATCGGCTCCGTCCAGAGCATCACGCTCACCCCCGACTTCAAGCGCGTGGTCGTCGCGATTCAACTGACCCGCGATGCCGCGCGCTTCGCGAACCGCGGCACGCGCTTCTGGGTCGTCCGGCCGCGCATCGGCGCGACCGGAATTTCCGGGCTCGGCACGCTGCTCTCCGGCGCGTACATCGGCGCGGACCTCGGCCGCTCCCCGCAGAAGGAAACCGCGTTCACCGGCCTCGAAACGCCGCCCGCCGTCACCGCGGACCAGCAGGGCCGACGCTATCGGCTGCACGGCGACTCGCTCGGCTCGATCGACATCGGCTCGCCGGTGTTCTACCGGCATCTGCAGGTCGGTCAGGTGGTCGGCTTCTCGCTCGACGAAAAAGGTACAGGCGTCGACGTGCAGGTGTTCGTGAATGCCCCTTACGACAAATACGTCGACAACAACACGCGCTGGTGGCACGCAAGCGGCGTGGACCTGCGGCTCGACTCGAACGGCCTGAAACTGAACACGCAATCACTCGCGACGGTCGTCGTCGGCGGGCTCGCATTCCAGTCTCCGCCTGGCCAGCCGGACGCGCCGCAAGCCGCCGACAACGCATCGTTCCGGCTCGCGCCGGACGAAGCCGACGCGATGCGCGATCCGGACGGCACACCGCTGATGGTCGTGATGCGCTTCGACCAGTCGCTGCGCGGGTTGTCCGTCGGCGCGCCGGTCGACCTGCGCGGCATCGCACTCGGCCAGGTCACCAACATCGGCATCGAGTACAACGAACGCATGCGCAACTTCAGCATGAAGGTCACGATGGCGCTGTATCCATCGCGACTGAGCCGGCACAGCGACACGGCGCTCCCTGCACCGGACACGGCCGGCGGCCATGAACTGCTCGAGCACCTGGTGGTACAGGGGCTGCGCGGGCAGTTGCGCACCGGCAGCCTGCTGACCGGCCAGCTCTATGTCGCACTCGACATGTTCCCGAAAGCGCCGCGTGCGAGCGTCGACGTGCACCGCACGCCGGTGGAGCTGCCGACCGTGCCGAACACGCTCGACGAACTGCAGGTGCAGATCGCCGACATCGCGCGCAAGCTCGACCAGGTGCCGTTCGACCGTATCGGCAACAACCTGAACGGCGCGCTCGCGCATGCGAACGAATTGTTCGGCCATCTCGACCAGCAGGTCGTGCCGCAGGCGCACGACACGCTGGCGGCCGCACAACGCACGTTCGACGCGGCCGAGTCCACGCTGCGGCAGAATTCGCCGATGCAATCCGACGTGCACGAAGCGATGCAGTCGCTCACGCATACGCTGCAGTCGTTGAACGCGCTCGCGGATTATCTGGAGCGTCATCCGGAAGCGCTGCTGTTCGGCAAGAAGGGAGACCGGCAATGAACGCGCGCCTGTTTCGCCGCCTTCGCATGACCGCGCGGATCGCGACGTGCGCCGCGCTTGCCGTGCTGAGCGCATGCGCGTCGCCGCCCGTGCACTTTCACACGCTGTCGGCGCCGGCCGGCGCCGGCGGCGACCGCGCCGCCCATCCCGCATGGCTGATCGACATCCAGACCCTGCACGTCGCGGCGCCCGCCGACGGCACCCGGCTCGTCGTGCAGCGCGGCCCCGGCCTGGCCGACATCCTGGAGCAGGAACGCTGGGCCGCCCCGCTGGGCGACGAAATGCGCGACGGGCTGTCGACGCGCATCGCGTCCGGGCTGGGTGCGATCGACGTTCACCGCGTTGCCTATCCGGACGGCACGCCCGTCTACCGGATCGCCGTGGACGTCCAGCGGATCGAATCGTGGCCGGCGTCGCACGTGCTGCTCGACGCAACCTGGAGCGTCAGCGCCGCGGCGGCGGCCCCGCCCGCGCAACGGGCACTGACGTGCCGCAGCATCGTCCGAGTCGATGCGTCGGCGGGCTACGATGCGCTCGTCGATGCGCATCGCCGCGCGCTCGATGCGCTCGCGCACGCGATCGCGGCCGGCATTCGCGCGGTGGCCACGCACGCAGCGGCGCCCGCCGACTGTCGCGCGGGCGGACCCGACCCGACAGTCGCGCGTCGTGTCGCGGGCCGCGGCACGCCAGACACGTCTGACGATTGAGCCGGCGCCGCGGCAACGCGGCGAACCGGAACGGGCGGCCGGTATCGCGGCCGCCCGGCCGCATCACTGCGGCGCGTCGGCCGGCTCGACGACGGGCAGCGGGCGGCTCGCGATCTTCTCGGCTTCCGCGCGCTTGAGCCCCAGCGTCTGCAGCAGCGTGGCCGCGGTGCGTTCGGGAAAGTGCTCACCGCTGAAGCCCAGCTGCGCGAGCACGTCGGCGGCCGGCGCGCCGGGCGCAACGAAATTGAGTTCCGCGGCGATCGCGGTCAGCACCGTGCCGCCGACGGACAGGAAACCGATGAACGGATCGGCCACCACGAAGCGCTGCGCGGCGATGCCGCGCTCGATGTCGCGCAACAGCCGCTGGCCGAGGCCGAGCGTCAGCACGCGCGCCGAAAACCCCTCGCGGATCAGGAAATGGCCCCACACCGGCTCTCGCCGTGCGCGGATCAGCGTGTGCCGCACCGCAACCGCGACGACCTCGGCAGGATCGGACAAACCGTTCGCCAGGCGATCCAGCGAATCGGCGAATTCGCCGAATACCGTCTCCACGAGCGTCTCGTAGATCGCTTCCTTCGATTCGAAGTGGTTGTAGAACGACCCGAAGCCCACGTCGGCGGCCTCGGTGATCTCGTTGATGGCCACGCCTTCCATGCCTCTTTCGGCCATCAGCTTCAGCGCAGCGTCGAGCAGGCGCCCGCGGGTTTCACGCTTGCGCCGCGCGCCGCGCGGCTCGCGCTCTTCGGCGACGGGCGCGGCGACGTCGGCAGTAACGGAGGGTTCGGCGGCGGCACGTTTCGGCGTGCGCCGTTTCGGAGGGTTCGACATGACGGATCCGGTTCTGACGTGCGTCGAAGTATAGATTCAAACGTCTATATTGACAAAGTCATCATCTATGATTTTAATGTCATCAAACCCATCCCATCGCGTGCCACGGCCGCGATCGACAGACGAATGGAGACAAGGTGGAGACATTTGAAACGACAGGCGCGCACGCCGCAGGCGACATGCCGCCATCCGATGCGCGCGGGCTGCCGTCGGCGACCGACATCCTGATCGTCGGCTTCGGGCCGGTCGGCGCCGCGCTCGCGAACCTGCTGGCAGGCCACGGCGTGAACGTCGTGGCGATCGACAAGGCGTCCGACATCTTCATGGCACCACGGGCCATCGCACTCGACAACGACGCGCTGCGCATCCTGCAGATGGCCGGCGTCGACGAGCACGATTTCGATACGGTCGCGATTCCGTACGTCCGGATGCGCTCGCCGTCGCTCGGCGAATTCGGCCGGATCGACACGCTCGGCACGCTCGACGGCCACCCGAAACTCGTGACGTTTTACCAGCCCGACCTGGAGCGCTGCCTGCGCGCGCGACTGCGTGGCCGCGACAACGTGCACGTCGCGCTCGGCACGGCACTCGAGGGCTTCGTCG
This sequence comes from Burkholderia sp. AU19243, assembly GCF_018148075.1. Taxonomy (NCBI): domain Bacteria; kingdom Pseudomonadati; phylum Pseudomonadota; class Betaproteobacteria; order Burkholderiales; family Burkholderiaceae; genus Burkholderia; species Burkholderia sp. AU19243. Next base: position 31,946 of record NZ_JAGSTV010000021.1, on the reverse strand, counting down.
AGGAACAGGACGGCGTCGTCGCCGCGCTGCGCGACGAGCGCGGGAACACGCATTCGATACGCGCGCGCTACGTCGTCGGCGCGGACGGCGCGAGTTCGCTCGTACGCCAGTTGATCGGCCAGCAGTTCAACGGCAAGACCTACGCCGAAGACTGGCTCATCGTCGATGCGCGTCACGTGCCGCGGCCGATCGATCATGTCGAGTTCATTTGCGATCATCGCCGCCCGACGCCGCACATGGTCGCGCCCGGCGCGCGCGAACGCTGGGAATTCATGCTTCGTCCCGGCGAGCGCCGCGACGAGATGGAGTCCGATGCACGCATTCGCGAACTGCTCGCGCCGTGGGGCGACATCGACGACATCGCGATCGAGCGCAAGGCCGTCTACCGCTTCCATGCGCGCACGGTCGACGCATTCGGCAAGGGCCGCGTGTTTCTCGCGGGAGATGCCGCGCACATCACGCCGCCGTTCGTCGGCCAGGGGCTCGTCGCGGGGCTGCGCGACGCGGCCAACCTCGGCTGGAAGCTCGCATGGGTCGTGCTCGGGCGCGCCGATCCGCGCATCCTCGATACGTATGACGCGGAGCGCCGGCCGCATGCGAAGTCGATGATCCGGCTCGCGAAATTCATGGGGCGCCTGGTGATGCCGCGCAACGCGGCGGTTGCGCTCGCGACGCACGGACTGATGCGTGCGATGCGGTGCGTGCCGGCGCTGCGCGCGCAATTCGACGAGTTGCGCATCAAGCCGAAGAACGCATTCCGCTCCGGACTGTTCGTGGGCGGCCGCTCCGGCGCCAGGCTCACCCGGGGCGCACTGCTTGCGCAAGGATGGCTGCGGGGCGCCGCCGGCGCGGCCCGGCTCAGCGACGACGTGCTCGGCAGCGGCTACACGCTGATCGGATTCGGCTGCGACCCGCGCGTCGGACTCGCGCCCGACGCGGCGGCCGCGCTCGCGCGGGCGGGCGGCACCATCGTGCGGATCGCGCATCGCGGGCAAAGGCTGCATCCCGCCGGCGACGATTGCTGGGAAGACATCGACGGCACTTTCCTTCCGGGCGTGGCGCCCGTCGGCTGGGTGGCCGTCGTGCGCCCCGACAAAACCGTCGTCCACGACGGACCGGCGGCGCACGTGAGCCGCATCGTTTGCGACAGCCTGTCGCTGCTGGGCGCCGCGCCGCGTGCGGTGCCGTCCGCCGCCGTATCTGCCATCCGACCCACCTGAACGCGCCATCGCCATGAAACTGACCACCGCCCAGCCCGCCCGTCACCCGCGTCCGACGACGAAAGCCGCCACGCTCGCCTATTTGATGTTCGAGCGCCCGGACCTCGACGACGCCGAGCATTTCCTCAACGACTTCGGGCTGCGAACCGCTTTGCGCGAGCCCGAGTTGCTGCTGTTGCGCGCCACGGATACGTCGCCGTTTTGCTACTTGATTCGCCGCGCGCGCAAGGCGGCGTTCGTCGGCTTCGGGCTCGAGGTCGAAAGCCGGTCGGACCTCCACGCGCTGACCGGCGTACCCGGCGCATCCGGCATCGAACCGTCGGAATGGCCCGGCGGCGGCGATCGCGTCCGGCTCGTCGATCCGGCCGGCTTTCGCGTCGATGCGGTGACGGGCCGGACGCGCGTGCCGCCGCTCCCGCATCGCGCGCCGCTCGCGTTCAATTCCGTGGACATGCACCTGCGCATCAACGAGACGCAGCGGCCGCCCGCCGCGCCGCCGGAGATCGTCAGACTCGGTCACGTCGTGCTCGAGGTCGCCGATTTTCAAGCCACCTGCGCGTGGTACACGCGGCATTTCGGTTTCATCCCGAGCGATGTCCAGGTGCTGCCCGACGGCTCGCCGGCCGTGGCGTTCATGCGGCTCGACCGGGGCGACACGCCGGCCGACCATCACACGCTCGCGCTCGCGCAGGGCTTCGTGTCCACCTACAGCCACAGTGCGTTCGAGGTGGTCGATGCCGACGCGCTCGGCATGGGACAGCGGATGCTGCGCGACAACGGCTGGACCCACGCATGGGGCATCGGACGGCACATTCTCGGCAGCCAGATCTTCGATTACTGGCAGGATCCGTGGGGCGCCAAGCACGAACACTACTGCGACGGCGACCTGTTTACCGCGGACGAGCCGACGGGCGTCCATCCGGTCAGCCGCGAAGCGATGGCGCAATGGGGGCCCGTCATGCCGCGCAGCTTCACGAAGCCGCGTTTCACGCCGTCCAGCGTCGCGGCACTGTTGCGCAATCTGCGCCGCAGCCCCGATCTGACGCTGAGCAAGCTCGTCACGCTCGCGAAGCTGTTCGCCTGATTTCACCGTTTACCGATTCACGAGAGACAATCATGCCACTGCACGTCCTGCACTTCCGGCACCGCGGCCGCGCCCAATGGGGCGTCGTCGCCAACGGCGCCGTCACGCCGATTCCCGGCGAATTCGCCACCACCGCGAGCTTCCTCGCCGCGAACCCGGTTGAACGGCTCGCGATGATCGACGGCCCGACCATTCCCGAAGCGGACGTGCAGTGGCTCCCGCCCGTGACCGCCAACCAGCAGTTCGTCTGCCAGGGTGCGAACTACCGGCGGCACATGATCGAGTCGGGCATGGACCCGGACGCGAAGCAGTTCAACATGATCTTCACGAAAGCGCCGAGCTGCATCGTCGCGGCCGATTCGCGCGTCGTGAAGCCGCGCCACGTGCGTTTTCTCGACTACGAGATCGAGCTGGGGCTGGTGCTCAAGCGCGACATCACCCGCCATCAACCGGTGACCGACGCCAATCTGCACGAATACGTCGCGGGTATCGCGATCGTCAACGACTACTCCGCGCGCGACGTGCAGATCCCGCAAATGCAGTTCTACAAAGGCAAGAGCTTCCGCACGTTCGGGCCGGTCGGCCCGTATCTGTGCCTGCTCGAGCGGCACGATTTCCCGAAGCTGAAGACGCTCGAACTGACGTTGTCCGTCAACGGCACCGTCCGTCAGCAGGATTCGACGGCGAATCTCGTGTACGGCCCGGCCGAAACGCTCACGGAACTGTCGGGCGTGCACGATCTCGGCGCGGGCGACCTGCTCGCCACCGGCACGCCGGCCGGTTGCGCGCTCAGCATCCCGTCGCCGGCCAAGCAGCGCGTCGTCGCGCTGTTCCCCGAATCGGTCAAGTGGAAAATGTTCATGAAGGTGCAGGCGCAACGCACGCAATACCTGAAAGCCGGCGACATCGTCGAGGCCCGGATTGCGAGCCCGGACGGAACGATCGACCTGGGCGTGCAGCGCAACGAGATCATGGACGAAGCGGCATGAACGGCATCGCGACTCGCCACGATGTGGCCGCCATCGACGCGTGCGGCATGCCGCCCGACCTGCCGGCCAGCACCTACGCGATGATCCGCGCGGGGGCCGACATCGATCCGTGCGCCCCGGCATTGTCGTTCTTCGCCGACGCGCGCACGCACCGCGACGTGCGGCGCTGGACCTATCGCGAGCTGCTGCGCGACATCACCCGCACCGCGAATCTGTTCGTGCGGCTCGGCGTGCGCGCCGACTCGGTGATCGCCTACGTGCTGCCCAATCTTCCCGAAACGCACTTCGTGATCTGGGGCGGCCAGGCGGCGGGCATCGTGTGCGCGATCAACCCGCTGCTCGACGCGCGCGCGATCGCCGACTTGCTGAACGCATCGCGCGCGTCCGTGCTGGTCACGCTCGGGCCGTGTCCGGGGTTCGATCTCTGGGAGAAAGTGTCGAGCATCGTCGACGACGTCGAATCGCTCGCACATCTCGTTCAGGTGAATCCGGCGCGGGATGCACGCGGCGGGCCGGGGAACGCTTCGGGCGCGCCCGCGTCGGCCGGTTCCGCCGGCGCGGCTATGGACGCGGCGCACGGCCGGTCGCGCATCGCGCTTCACGACTTCGACGCGGCGATCGCGTGCGAGTCGGGCACGGCGCTCGCGCAGCCCCGTACGTTCGCACCCGGCGACATGTCGTCGTTCTTCTGTACCGGCGGCACGACCGGTCTGCCGAAGATCGCGATGCGCAGTCACGGCAACGAAGTGGCGAATGCGTGGAGCGCCGCGCGATTTCTCGGCGACAGCATCGGCCCCGGCAAGACCATATTTTGCGGGCTGCCCCTCTTTCATGTGAACGCGGCGATGGTAACGGGGCTGCTGCCGTTCTCGCGCGGCGCGCACGTCGTGCTCGGGACGCCGCAAGGCTATCGCGGGGAAGGCGTCATCGGGCGATTCTGGGAGATCGTCGCGCACCATCGCATCAACTTCTTCAGTGCCGTCCCCACGCTGTACGCAGCGCTGCTCGACGTGCCGGTCGGCGACCATGCGATCGGCTCGCTCGAATACGGGCTGTGCGGTGCGGCGCCGCTGCCGGTCGAAGTATTGCGCGCGTTTCAGGAAAAGACGGGCATCCGCATTCTCGAAGGCTACGGCCTTACGGAAGCCACCTGCGTGAGCAGCGTCAATCCGCCGCTCGGCGAGCGCCGCGCCGGATCGATCGGACTGAGCGTGCCGCTCCAGACAATGAAGGCCGTCGTGCTCGACGCCGCGGGACGCTACCTGCGCGACTGCGCGGCCGGCGAGGAAGGCTCGATCGTCATCGCCGGGCCGAACGTATTCGCCGGCTATACCGATGCCGCGCTGAACGAGCGTCTGTGGATCGATCTCGGCGACGGCAGACGCTGGCTCGACACCGGCGACCTCGGCCGCCAGGATGCCGAAGGTTACTTTTGGCTGACGGGCCGGAGGAAGGACCTGATCATCCGCGGCGGCCACAACATCGACCCGGCGACCATCGAGGAGCCGCTGCATCGGCATCCGGCGGTGCAGCTGGCCGCAGCGATCGGCCGCCCCGACGCACGCGCGGGCGAAGTGCCGATGGCCTACGTCCAGCTGAAACCCGGCGCACGGGCATCGGAGCAGGAACTGGAAGCGTTCGCGCGGCAACACATCGCCGAGCGCGCCGCGCAGCCAAAGCAGATTCGCATCGTCGACGCGATTCCGCTCACCGGTGTCGGCAAGATCTTCAAGCCCGAGCTCAAGCGCCGCGAAACCGGCGACGCACTGAGCGTCGCGCTTGCGGAAAACGGCGTGGCCGGCGCATCGGTCGACGTCCAGACCGGCGGCTCGGGCGGCATGACGGTGGTGGTCACGCTGCGCGACGCGCAGTTCGAGGCGGCGGCACACGCGGTGCTCGGTCGCTATCCGTTCACGTTCACGGTCGACGTCCAGCCGCAGGCGCACTGACGCGGGCGGGCGCCGCACCCGCCTCACCGGCGGGCGTGCATCGGTTTCGATGCTGCCCGCGCACGCACCATATATATCGTTGTGCGAATTATTCAGACGAAACATGCAATGGCGCACCGACCCATTCCCCTGTATCGGGAACGGCCGGTCCGTCGATCACGGGAACTATCCGTCGGACAATCAGGAGGAGACATGTGGAACGGTAAACGTACGACCCGCGCACTTGGCATGGCGACCGCCGTCGGGATCGGCATCGCGTCGTTCGCCGGCGACGCGCGCGCACAGGCGGCAGGCAGCGTGTCGCTCGGCGCCGGGTGGCTGCACATCATGCCGCAAAGCGGCTCCGGCGACCTGTTCGTGCAGAGCGTGGCCGGCGCGCCGGTGAATCGCGCGCTGCCAGATACGGGCGGCCACGTGGCGACGTCCAATGCGTTCAGCCTCATGGCGGAGTACCAGTTCACCGATCATGTCGGCATAGCGTTCCTCGCCGGCACGCCGTTCACCAGCGACCTGGTCGGCGACCGGTCGTTCGCCGGCTACGGCGTGCTCGGTCAGGCAAAGCCGCTCGCGCCGGTGCTCGCGCTGCGCTATCACTTTCTCGCCGCCGACGCCCGTTTCCGGCCGTTCGTCGGTCTGGGCGTGAATTACACGTGGTACGTCGACACGCACATCACCAATAAACAGTTTCTCGACGGATCGTGCGGCCCGGGCTGCACGACCCGGTCGTCGCTCAGTGCGTCATGGAATCCGACATTCGAAGCAGGCTTCAATGTCGCGCTGGGCAAGCACCTCGGCCTCAACGTGTCTGCGATGTACATCCCGATGTCGACCACGCTGACCACCGACGCGACAAACGCGGCGGGAACGCATGACGTGACGACACTGCACGTGCACACGAATCCGCTCATCACGCACGTGGATCTCGTCTATTCGTTCTAGTCGCCGGGGTCGAGCCGATGCTTCGCGCGGCGCGGCGGTGCGCCGCGCCGGTCGTTACCACCGCATGAGAGATACACACGATATGGAACCCGCCCGCCTTACCCGTGCCCAACGCCGGCTCGGCACGCGCGAACGTCTCGTCGCTGCCGCGCGCGATTGCTTCGTCGCGCAAGGCTTCGCAGATACGACCGTCGAGCATATCGTCGAGCGGGCAGGTTACACACGCGGCGCGTTCTATGCGAACTTCAAGCATAAGCGCGAGTTGCTGGCCGAAATCCTGCGCCGCGACCGCCCGCAGTTGCTGGCCTGGATGCGGCCATGCGCGATGGACGATTGGCGTTTCCGCGCCGCCGATGCCGCGCAGATCGCCGCCGGATGGGAGTGCTTCCCGCTGTGGGTCGAGGTGCACCTGCACGCGCTGCGCGATGCGGCGACACGAGAGATGGTCGACACACTGCACGCGGAGCCGGCGCCGCCGGCCGCGGCAAGCGGTGCAGCGGATTTCGCGGAGCGCACGCCGTCGCCGGCGACGTGGGCGGCGTTGCTCGGCGTTGCGTTGCTGCGTGCCGGTGCGCAGCACGCACTGCGCGGCGAGCCGGTGCAGGACGCGGCGCCGGAAGTGCCGTCCGGAGATGCGCGACGGCTATAATTCAAGCCGTTCCCCCGACGAATATCCGCGCAATGACGGACGCCAATCTTCCTCACGTGCTGGTGGTCGACGACGATCCGGCGATCCGCGAACTGTTGTCCGGCTACCTGTCCGACAACGATATCCGCGTAACGGTTGCCGCTTGCGGCCAGGATATGGCGCAAGCGCTGGAATCATTTGCAATCGATCTCGTGATTCTCGACCTGCGCATGCCGGGCGAAGACGGCGTCCAGATCGCCCGCGAGTTGCGCACGCGCTCGAACCTGCCGATCTTCATCGTCTCGGGAAAACGCGACGAAGCCGACCGCGTGATGGCGCTGGAGCTCGGCGCCGACGACTACCTGACCAAGCCGTTCAGCAATCGCGAACTGCTTGCGCGCGTCCGCGCCTTGCTCAGACGGGCCGGGGCGGCGGCCCCCGCCACCGGGCGGGCCAACGACGCACGCGCATACCGGTTCAGCGGTTGGGAACTGAACGTTGGCACGCGGCGGCTCACCGATCCGGCGGGCACGCCGGTCGAGCTTACCAACGGCGAATTCTGTCTGCTCAATGCATTTCTGGCGGCGCCCGGGCGCGTGCTGTCCCGCGACCAGCTGCTCGAGTCCAGCCGGCTGTACGACGACGTGTACGACCGTTCGATCGACGTCCAGATCCTGCGCTTGCGCCGCAAGATCGAGCCTGACCCGTCGCATCCGGTCTTCATTCGTACCGTGCGCGGCGCGGGCTACGTGCTCGACGTGCCGGTCACCCGGTTGAGCGCGGCGGGCGGATGGACGAACGGAACGCCGGTGTGAGCGGGCACCTGCCGCGTGCGCGCACGGCCCGCGACGCAAGTAGCGCGACGCGATTGCCGACGCAGCGCGCAAGCCGCGCGGCTCGAGCGGCATCCGCGCGTGTCGCCAGACTGCCGCAGCAGGACTGAACGTCGATGCCGGACAACTCGCCCTATCACCGAACGCTGTGGCGCGCGAGACGCTACCGGGCCATGATGCTGGCTGCGTGTCTGGCCGTGCTCCTCGTTATGGTCGCCTTTGCGCACGACACGACGTTCCGCGTCGGCGCCGTGAGCCTGTGCGTGATTCTGCTGATGTATGTGCTGATCGCGTACATGCGGCGTCTCGAACACGCGAACCGGGCAATGCGCGCGAGCGAACAGCGCTGGCGCGCGGTGTTCGAGAACGCGCCGGTCGGAATCCTGGTGTTGCGTGCGCACGACCGCTACCTGATGGCGAACCCCGCGTTTCAGCAGATGGTCGGCTACAGCGATCGCGAACTTTCCGAGCGACGCGCATCGGACATCACGCACCCCGATGATCGGGCCCTCACGCAGGCGCACATCGACCAGTTGGTGCGCGGCCAGGACCGCGTCAGATTCCAAAAGCGCTACGTGCACCGCGACGGCCGCGTGGTGTGGACCGACATGAGCGTCGCGCGTGTGTTTTCGGCACATCAACCGTCCGATACGGACGCGGAAGACCTGATCATCGCCACCGTCGAGGACATCACGCAGCGCCTGGCCGACGAAGAAGCGCGACACGGCCTGGAACGGCAACTGCGCCAGTCGCAGAAGCTCGAAGCGCTTGGCACGTTCGCCGGCGGCGTCGCGCACGACTTCAACAACATCCTCGCCGCGATTCTCGGATTCGGCGATCGCGCGCTCGCCGGCGTCGCACCCGACGCGCCCGCGCACCGCGACATCGAGCAGGTGCTGAAAGCCGGGGAACGGGCACGGCTGCTGGTCGAGCGCATCCTGACATTCAGCCGCAGCGGCCCGACGGCGAGGGAGCCGGTAGACGTCGGCGCGGTCGTCGACGAAACGGTGGAACTCGTGCGCGCCACGCTGCCGCCGCATGTCGCGCTCGACGTACGCATCAGCGCCCGCGATGCTTACGTGCTGGGCGACGCCACGCATCTGCACCAGGTCGTGATGAACCTTTGCGGCAATGCGATCCACGCGATGCGTGCCGGCGGCACGCTGCATATCGGACTCGACGTCGTCAGCGTCGACACACCGCGCTCGCTGTCGCACGGCGCGCTGCGCGCCGCCCGTTTCCTGCGGCTCACCGTCGCGGACGACGGTTGCGGCATTCCGGCCGAGATACTGGAACGCATCTTCAACCCGTTTTTCACGACACGCCCCGCCGGTGAGGGGACCGGCCTCGGCCTGTCGCTCGTCGACGGCATCGTCCGCGAACACGGCGGCGCAGTCGACGTGCACTCCGCGCCGGGGAAAGGGGCGCGTTTCGACGTCTTTCTGCCCGCCGCGGACGCGCGCCCGGCGCCGCGTGCCGACGGGGTCCCGCCGCCTCGCGGGAACGGGCAGGTCGTGCTGGTGATCGACGACGAAGAAACACTCGTGCGCCTCGCGGAAGACGTACTGGCCGATCTCGGGTACGAGCCGGTCGGATTCTCATCGAGCGAGGCCGCATGGGATGCCGTGAACGCCGATCCGGCCCGCTTCGACGTCGTCGTGACCGACCATACGATGCCGAATTTGACCGGCCTCCAGCTCGCGGCCCGCATCGCGGGCCGGCGCGCGGATTTGCCGGTGATCCTGTGCAGCGGCTTCAGCACGGCCTCGCTTGAACGTGAAGCCCGCGCGCTCGGTGTGAGCATGGTGCTGCGCAAGCCGCTGAAGTCGCGCGATCTCGCAGACGCGCTCGCCCGCGTGCTGCGCTGACGGGGCGACCGGGCCGGCCGCGCACCATGCGATCGGCCCAGCCGGTGCGGCGCTTGTTTCAAATGTAACGCAGCCGCGGCAATCTGCAACGCCCGAGCAACACCCCGCGCCGACACTCCATTGCAATGCAATCTCGCAATGGAGCGTACGCATGGAAGCAACGGCCCTCCTGTTGTCCCGAATCCAGTTCGCGGCCACGGTCTCCTTTCACATCATCTTCCCGTCTTTCACGATCGGCCTCGCGGCGTGGCTCGCGGTACTCGAGGCCATGTCCATCGCGACGGGCAATCGCGTGTATCGCCGCGTATTCGAGTTCTGGCTGAAGATTTTCGGCGTCGCGTTCGGCATGGGTGTCGTCTCGGGCATCGTGATGGCCTTCCAGTTCGGTACGAACTGGAGCGAGCTGTCGCGCGCGAGCGGCCCGATCCAGGGGCCGCTGCTGACTTACGAATCGTTTACCGCGTTCGCGCTCGAGGCGACGTTTTTCGGTGTGATGCTGCTGGGACGCGCGCGTGTGCGGCCCTGGTTCTATCTGACCTCGTGCATCCTCGTCGCGGCGGGTACGACGATGTCCGCCTTCTGGATCCTCGTGAACAACTCATGGATGCAGCATCCGGTCGGATACGTCGTACAAAACGGCATATTCGCGCCCACCGACTGGGCGGCGATTATCTTCAACCACGTCGTGTGGGTACGCTTCCCGCACATGCTGTTGGGTGCGTACCTGACGACCGCATTCTGCGTGGCTGCCGTCGGCGCGGCCTATCTGCTGAAGGACCGCTACCGGGTCGAAGCCACGCTCATGGTCCGGATGTCGGTTACGCTCGCTGCCGCGCTCGTCCCGCTGCAGATCCTGTTCGGCCATCTGACCGGCGACTATCTGCACGACGACCAGCCGGCCAAATTCGCCGCCGTCGAGGGAAGATGGACCGACGAACAACCTGCCGCCGAAGTGATTTTCGCCATTCCGGACGCCGCGCACGAGCGCAACCGCTTCGAATGGAAAGTACCGGTGCTCGGCAGTCTGATCGCGTCGGGCACGGCGGACTCGCGCGAAGTCGGCCTCACCGACTTTGCCGCCGCCGACCGGCCGCCGGTGCTGATTCCATTCTTCGCGTTCCGCGTGATGGCCGGCTGCGGGCTGATCATGCTGGCGCTTGCGTGGGCGGGCACCGTCGCGGCCCGGCGCGGCCGGCTCGAACGACGGCGCTGGCTCCTCTGGCCGCTCGCATGCAGCTTTCCACTCGGCTTCATCGCAATCCTCGCGGGATGGTTCACCGCCGAAGTCGGGCGCCAGCCGTGGACCGTATGGGGCGTGCTGCGCACCGCAGATGCGCTGACGCCCGGGCTGACCGCGCACTTCGCGGCTGCGACGCTCGCGCTGTTCGTCGCCATATACGCATTCATTTTCTGCTTCGGCGTGTACTACATCGTACGGATCGTGCGGCGCGGCCTCGTCATCGGCAACGTGCTGACCGTCTGGAATGGTCACGTGATTCAACAAACGCATACGCCCGCCGCGCTGCCGGTGCACGCGCGGCGCCGCGACGTCCTCAAGATTCGATCAGGAGAACTTCAATGATGACCTGGTTCTGGTTCGCCGAACTCGCGTTCGCGCTCGTCGCTTACCTGATGCTCGACGGGTTCGAGCTCGGTGTCGGCATGCTGACGGCCTTCGCCGGCGATGCGCGCGACGAGATGATCGCGTCGATCGCTCCGGTATGGGACGGCAATGGTACGTGGCTCGTCATCGCCGGCACGATCCTGTTCGGCGCGTTTCCGTCGGTGTATTCGATCGTGCTGCCTGCGCTGTATGCGCCGCTTTGTCTGATGCTCGCCGGGCTGATCATGCGTGGCGTCGCGATCGAATTTCGCCACAAGGCGGCGCGCTCGCGCCGGATCTGGGACGTGCTCCTGTTCGTCGGCTCGCTGCTTGCCAGCGTGATGCAGGGCGTATGCGTGGGCACGTACGCGCACGGGCTGCCGGTCGATCAGCTGCGCTACGCAGGCAACGGCTTCGAATGGTGTTCGCCGTTTTCGTTCTGGTGCGGCGTCAGCCTCGCGCTCGGCTATGCGCTGCTCGGCTCCGGATGGCTGGTGTTGAAAGGGCAACGGGCGTCGCAGCGCATCGGTCGCGACGCGATCGCGAGGCTCGCGCCGATCACCGCACTGTTCGTGCTGTCGATACTCGCGTCGACGCTGCTGACCGAGACGACCGTCGAAACGCGCTGGCTCCTGCATCCGCTGCTGTTCGCGCTGCCCGTCGCAGCATGCGCGACATTCCTTTGCGCGCCTGCGGCGGCGCGGCGCGACGGCGCGTCGGCCTATCTGTTCGCCGCCGGCGGATGCATCGCGATGGTGCTGATGCTCGCCGCATCGTATCTGCCGTTCATCGTGCCGTTCGACCTGACGCTCGATGCAGCGGCCGCGCCGCGAGCGAGCCAGACGTTCATGTTCTGGGGCGCAGGCCTGTTCGTCATGCCGTTCATCGTGTTCTACACCTGCATCGCGTACTCGGTATTCCGCGGCAGGGTGTCGAACGATCACGCATACCACTGACGCTTTCGCCCCGAGCGTTCAATTCAACGGAGGAATTCCATGAAGGTCGCCCTTTTCATTCCGTGCTTCATCGACGCGTTCTACCCAGACGTCGGGATCGCCACGCTGCAGTTGCTCGAGCGTCTGGGTTGCGACGTCGACTATCCGCTCGACCAGACCTGCTGCGGCCAGCCAATGGGCAACAGCGGCTGCGAAAAGCAGGCCGCTGCGACCGAGAACCTGTTCGTCAAGAATTTCACGGGCTACGACTACATCGTCGCGCCGAGCGGCAGCTGCGTGCACCACGTGCGTGACCACCTGACCGCAGCCGACCAGACCCGCGATGCCGTCGCCGTGCGCAAGAACACGTACGAGCTCGTCGAATTCCTGCACGACGTGCTGCGCGTGCGGGAATTTCCATGGGCCGAATTCCCGCACAAGGTCGGCCTGCACAACAGCTGCGGCACGCTGCGCGCGTTGCGCACAGCGAAGATGTCCGAGATCGAGGAGCCGTTCTTCTCGAAGCCGCTGACACTACTCAAGGGCGTCAAGGGTATCGAGTTCATTCAGCCCGATCGGCCCGACGAATGCTGCGGCTTCGGCGGCACGTTTTGCGTATCGGAGGAACCGGTTTCCGCGCGCATGGGCGCGGACAAGGTGCGCGACCACAAGCGCAACGGCGCGGAATACATCGTGTCGGCCGATTCGTCGTGCCTGATGCACCAGAAAGGTTGCTCGGACCGCCTGGAGCTGGGGCTGAAATTCATCCACATCGCACAGATCCTCAATGGAGCACGAGCATGAAACGCGTAGACCACGTCGGCGCATCCGCGAAATTCATCGCCGACGAAAAGCACATCCAGTTCCATGACAAGCGTCTTTGGGAACTGCGCACGTCGCGGGATGCCGAGGTGCACGCCATCCCCGAATGGGAGGAATTGCGCACGCTTGCGTCCGCGATCAAGGAGCACACGCTCACGCATTTGCCCGAGTATCTCGAGGAATTCGAGCGCAACGCGACCGCCAACGGCGTGATCGTCCACTGGGCGAAGGATGCCGAAGAACACAATCGGATCGTGTACGAGATCCTGGAGCGCCGTCACGCGAAGCTGCTCGTGAAGAGCAAGTCGATGCTGACCGAGGAATGCGAGATGCGCCCGTATCTGGAGGAGCGCGGCATCACTGTCGTCGAAACCGACCTCGGCGAGCAAATTCAGCAGCTCGATGACGAGCTCCCTTCTCACATCGTCGTGCCAGCCGTGCACAAGCTCGCCACCGACGTCGCCAAAATCTTTTCCGAGAAGATCGGCACCGACCCGAACGAAAGCAACATCCCGAAACTCGCCGAAGCGCAGCGCAACGCCACGCGTCCGCTGATCCTGAACGCCGACGCCGGCATGACCGGATGCAACTTCGCGGTCGCCGAAACGGGCGGCATCACCGTGTGCACGAACGAAGGCAATGCGGACCTCAGCGCCAACGTGCCGCCGCTGCACATCGCGTCGATCGGCATCGAGAAACTGATTCCGAAGCTCGAGCATCTGGGCGTATTCATCCGGATGTTGTCGCGCAATGCGATCGGTTCGCCGATCACCCAGTACACGTCGCACTTCCGCGGTCCGAAGAAAGGCGGCGAAATGCATTTCGTGCTGGTCGACAACGGCCGCTCCGAGCGGCTCGGCATGGACGACTTCTGGTATTCGCTCAAATGCATCCGCTGCGGCGCGTGCATGAACACGTGCCCGGTCTATCGACGCAGCAGCGGGCTCAGCTATGGCGGCGTCTACTCGGGGCCGATCGGCGCGATCATCAACCCGACCTTCAACCTGCGCAAGTACAGTTCGCTGCCGTTTGCGTCGACGATGAACGGCAGTTGCACCAGCGTGTGTCCGGTGAAGATCAATATCCACGAGCAGATCTACAAGTGGCGGCAGATCGTGGCCGAACAGCACGAACTGCCGTTCGTCAAGCAGGAGGCGATGAAAGTCGCCGGACAGGTGCTGTCGCGGCCGGCGCTGTACCGCGCAGCCGTCAAGACGGCCGGCACCGCGGTATCGGTACTGCCGCGCGCCGTGCTCTACAACCCGCTCAACGTGTGGGGCAAGCATCGAGAAGTGCCTGACGCACCCCAGCAGACTTTCCGCGACTGGTATCTGAAGAGGAACAAGAAATGAGCAGCCGAGACCTGATTCTTTCCCGTTTGCGCGACGTGCGTCCCACGCCCCGGCCGTTGCCCGACGTGCCGCTGTTCGATACGGCTCTGCCGCCTGCCGTCGACACGTTCAGGGCGTCGCTCGCGCGACTCGGCGGGACGTGGTGCGCGATGCCCGAAAACGCGTCGCTCGACGCGTTCGTGCGCTCCCGGTTTCCCGGCGCGTCCGTGTTCTGCTCGGCCACGCCCGAGTTCGACGGCAACCGCGATCTCGCCGCGATCGACGATCCGCGCGCGCTGAACGACGTCGACGTCGGGATCGTGCGCCCGGCGTTCGCCGTCGCCGAAACCGGCTCGATCTGGCTCAGCGAGGCGCAATACGACGTCAACGCGCTCGGTTACCTGTCGCAACACCTGGTCGCGCTGCTCGACCCCGCCGACATCGTCGGCAACCTCCATCACGCGTATCACCGCAGCGAGTTCTTCGCGGCCAACTACGCCGTGCTGATGAGCGGACCGTCGGCAACCGCCGACATCGAAGGCGTGCTGGTGCGCGGCGCACAGGGGATCCGCTCGCTCACCGTTATCCCGTTGCGGAGGCCCGTCGGCGAACGGTGATGCAGGAGCATGCGATGAGCGCCATCAAGCGCATCCGAGACTGGGCGGCCCGTGCGGTTCGCGACGGGCGGCATCACCTGCCGCTGCCCACGGCGCTGAAGGCCGGACTGGTGTGCGCGGCGCCCGCGCTGCTTGCCGCCACGCTGCACGCGCCGCTGCTGTGCTGGGCGGCGATTGCCGCGTTCTGGACGTGTCTCGCCGACGAGCCGTCGGAATCGATGCGCCAACGTGCGCTCGCGGGTGCGATGTTCGGATTGATCGGCTCGCTTGCATCCGCCGCAGCCACGGCCGTGGCGGATCTCGCGTGGCTCGCGGTCGGCCTGACCGGCATTGCCGTCTATATCGGCGGCCTCACCCGCGTGGGCGGCCCAACGATCGGCGCTCGGGGGCTGCTGCTTGCCACCGCGTGCGCGGTGTCGGCCGCGTTTCCCGCCCATCCGTGGCCGGCGCCTGCCGAGTATGCAGCGAGCTTCGCGGCCGGCAGTCTGTGGGCGGTCGCATGCCTCGTCGGCCTCCGGCCCGAAAGCGCGGCGACGCGCGCACGCCGGGCGGCGTTCACCTATCTGTACGCGGCGGGATCGTTCGTGCGTGCGCTGGTGCCGGTCGCGCACGATGCACGGCACGCAAGCGGCCCGAACCGCACGGCACTGCGAACGCGACTCGATGCGCTGATTCGGACGGCGCGGAGCCGCCCCGACGCGGCCGGCGCCACCGTGACGGCGTGGCAGCTAGACGGCGAACGCTCGATCGCATTGCTCGCGGGCCTCGACACCCTGCTGCGCAATCGGCCGCCCGGCAGTAGCGCCGCAACTGCGCTGCTGGTTCCGTCGCTGCACCAACTCGTCGCGTTGATCGACGCGCATGCCGACACCGTGCTCGCGCGGCCGCATGCTCGCGCCGCCGTCACGCGGCTGCGCAACCGGCTGGCTGCCGACCTGCGCGGCGCAACGCTGCGCGCCGAAGGGGCGGCGCTGACCGAACCGGCACGGACGTGGCTGCAATCGTGCCTGGCGCTCATGATGGCATTCACCGATATCGGCGGCAGCGAGGTCGGCGATCGGCGCATGGCGCCGCCGCAAACGGAACGGCACGAGCCGTTGCGCGCAAAGGCGACCGCGCCAGGCGCGGCGCTGATGGAGATTCGCACAAACGGACGCATCGCGCGCTATGCGCTGCGCCTGTCCGCTGCGGCCATGCTCTCCGCCGTGCTCGCCCGCGTGCTCGGCGTTCAGCAGGGTTACTGGATGGTGCTGACGACGTTGTTCGTCATGCAGCCGACCGTGCCGCACACGTTGAAAACGTCCGCGCTGAGAGTACTCGGCACGATCCTGGGCGCGATCCTGGCATCGGCGGTCGCGCTCGCGTGTCACAACCCGGTGCTTCTCGCGCTGGCGATCGTACCGCTCGCAACCGGCACGTTCTCCGCAAGGCCGCTCGACTACGTGTCGTACATCCTGTTCCTCACACCGCATTTCATCCTGGTTGCGTATCTCGGCGCGCCGATTGCATCGCCGTGGCTGCTTGCCGGCATGCGGGTCGCGAACAGCATCGCCGGTGCGCTCGTTGCGCTCGGCGTAAGCTTGCTCGCGTGGCCCGATTGGGAGCGCAGGCGGCTCGATGCCGTGTCGAGCGATGCGACTGCCGCCGTGACGGAATACGTCGAACTCGTCCGTGCGTTCGTCACCACGCACGGGGTCGACGCAGATGCGCTCGTTGCAGCAAGGCGGCGCGCGTGCACGGCGACGGACGAACTCGACACGCTGTTGGCCGCCATGCGCCTGGAGACCGTCGCGAGGCGCCGACGCCATATCGACGATGCGCGCGAGCTGGTTCGGCGCCTGCGCGATGCGGTCGGCGCGGCCGCGCCGCTCGAGTGCCTCACGCCGGACATGAGCGACGGGCCGAGCGCAGGACGCGGGCCGCGCGCGCGGCCGCTATTCGACGTTCCGGCGCCCCCTTTGGCGTGCGCTGTCAAAAGCGCAGCCTCGTGAGCGCCAACGCGGTAATCGGCTCGGTCCGGATCCGCGCAGAAGCGGCGCACGGGACGCCGCGCCGACGCGCCTTCACTCGCTCACCGATTCACACACCCACGCACTCAGCGCCCAGCGAGCGCACTCGCGATCCGGTCGGCGAGCTGCCCGAGCACACGGCTCAGGGCGTCAGCCTGCGCCGCCGCATCGCGCGACGTGAGTTGCGCGGTCAGCGCCGTCTCCCGGCTCGACGTCACGCGCTCCGGGCGGCCGGACAACAACGTCCACGCAGCCAGAAACGTCAGCGTGCCGCTTTCGTCGGCGTGCGCGTCCAGCACCGTGACGACGAGCGTGCGCGTATCCGCCTGCCGCGGCGCGCCGGGCAACACGACGGCACCTTCGGGCAGACGCGCCAGCAAGTCCTGCGTCAGCGTCTCGCGCATCATCAGGTCGAGCGGCGCGCCCCAGCGCGCGCCGTCGTCGATCACGAGGCGATTCGCCGAACGCTGCACGACGACCTCGAGGCGGTCGAGCGCCGCCGGAACATGCACCGCAGTCAGCTGCACGGGCGCGACGGGCTCGGTTGCGCGCGGCGCAGCACTTGCCACCGGGCTCAGCGCAACGTAGCGCGTCGGTGGGCTGTGCCCGCATCCGGCGACGACGAACGTGCCACCCAGCGCGATGGTGACGGCGAGCGCGGCCGGTGCCGATTTCACCGCGTCGCGCACCGATGTTCCGATCCGCTTGCACGCAACAGCGATCATGGCTTCTCCTCACGCCTGCCGCGCACGATCGCTTCCGGATGCCGGTCGAGATAGTCGGCCAGCGCGCGCACCGAACGCGCGGTGTCGGTCAGTTCGCGCAGCGCGGCAGGCAAACTGCTTTGCGCGGTCCCATCGTCGTCGAGCGTGCGCCTGGCCGACGCAACCGCCTGATCCGCAGCGTTCGCCGTATCGCGCAGTTGCGCGACGAGCGGGCCGATCTGCGGCGACACCTGTTGCAGCGTCCGGTCGATCTGCGCGACCGAGCGGTCGATATGCGCGAGGCTGTCGCGCAGTTGCGGCGACGCTGCCAATGCGTTGATCCGTGCCGCGATGCTGCGCACGTCGTCGCCCGTTTCCCTGATTGGCAGCGCATCGATCTTGCCCGCGATGTCGTTGGCCCGGGCCGCGATCGCGTCGAAGTCCGCGGATTCGACGCTCGGTATCTCGGCCGGCCCCTCCGCGGCCGCCAACGTCGCAGCCGGCGCATCGCGGACGAAGTCGAGACTGATCATACGGGCGCCGACGAGCGGCGGATCCTGCACGAGGCGCGCACGCAGCCCGCGTGCAACGAGTCGCCCGAGCATGCGGTCGACGATCGGGCGCCAGTTGCCATCGGCCGGCGGTTGCACGCCGGTGATACCCAGCGCTGACGGCTCGAGCGCAATCTGCACGGGCGTACCAAGCTGCTCGCTGGCGACGTCGTAGCTCAATCGCACGCGTGTGACCGTCCCGACCTGGAAGCCGCGCAACTTCACGGGCGCGCCGTCCTTGAGTTCGCCTGCAGCGCCGGCAAAGCGCACGACATACGAAACGACGGGCCCATGCCGCGGCGCAAGCGCGGGCCGCCGCTCGGTGCCATCGAAATGCCGCGCGGGCTTGCCGGGCCCGGGCTCCATGACGATTTCCGGCCCGACGACGAGCGCACGCAGCGATGACGGATCGCTCATCTCCGGTTGCGCGCCGCGCAGGAAAAACCGCGTTCCGCTGCGCAGGTACTGCTCCTCGGCACGCGCGATGGCGAGGGTGGCCTCGACGTGCTGGCCGTCGGGCGACAACGCGATGCCCGACAGCTTCCCGACCTTGACCCCGCGCAGCGTGACTTCGGTATCGTCGACTTTCATTCCGTGCGCGTCGGAAAACACGACGGTCACGGTTTCGCCGCGTTCCGCCAACGCGCGGATGCCGAGCCATCCCACCACGCCGAGCGTCGCGACCGGGACGATCCAGACCCAGCCGGGCCATGCGCTGCGGCGCACGTCGGCTCGCGTGCGTGGCGGGCGCGGCCTGTTCATCGGCTGCTCCTGTCGCGCGAGTCCCACATCAGGCGGGGATCGAATGCATGCGATGCCAGCATCGTGAAAAAGACGACGAGCGCAAATGCGGTGGCGCCGGCCGCGGGGTCGGCAGACGCGATGCCGTCGAACCGGATCAATGGAATGAACGCCGCGATCGTGAACACGTCGACGTTCGACCATCGGCCGAGTTCGTCGATCCATCGGTAGAGCCGTCCTTTTGCGCGCAAATGCCGGCGCGAGCGTCGCAGCACCGACGCGACGACCCATGCCATGCCGGCGATCTTGCCGACCGGTATCGCAATGCTCGTGATGAACGTCAGTATCCCGAACGGCCAGAGCCCCACGTGAAACAGTTGCGATACGCCGTCGATGATTCGATGCGACACCACGTGTCCGAACTGCATCGACCGCGTCATCGGCAGCAGATTGGCGGGCACGGTCAGCACGAGCGCCGCCAGCGACAACGCGCTGGCCCGCGAAAGCGGCGCCGCCTTGCGCAAGCGCAGCCCGAGCCCGCAGCGCGGACACGGCGTCCCTTCCCGCGACACCGGCAGCACGAGGTCGCAAGCGCTGCACGCAACGGTCAGCTCGCCCGGCTGCGGGTATCGCTCGGCCGCGATGGCACGCCACACGGTGCGGCGATCGAGCGACGCGCGCGTGATCATCGACATCAGTCCTGCTGCGAGCAGGCAGTAGCCTCCGGCGTCGATCGTGCCGGTCAGGTTCTGCGTCACGCGCGCGTAGCCGACGATGCAGCCGACCAGATACACGTCGGGCATTGCCCACGCATCGAGCCAGAGCGTCCACCGGAACACCACGCCGATGCCGGTGAAGGGCCGGCGGAAGCGGATCGCACCGAGCACCAGCATCAGGCCGCCGAAGCGGGCGAACGGCAATACGATGCCGAACATCGCGAGCAGCGCGGCCAGGATCACCCAACCGCGATCCCACATCGTCAGGATGCCCGACGCCAATACCGACGAGTGTGCGGTTCCGAGCATCGTGACGGTCATTAGCGGCGCGAGATTGGCCGGAAATAGCAGGATGAACGTCGCCGTCGTGCAGGCGAGTGCGGCCTGCACGCTGCGGCCGCTGCGCCGCTCCAGCGGCGCGCGGCACCGCCGGCAACGCACCAGCGCGCGAGCGCCGAGCGGCGGGATGTCGCCGAGCGTCCCGCAGGCGGGACAGCCGATGGTCATGCGGCCGTCTCCGAATCGTCGCGCCTGTGGTTGCGCCGCGCGTCACGACAAGCGTGACACGGGTCATGGCAGAACTTGTCCGCAGTCCTTGGTCGTTCATGCATTCCGGTTCGCATGGATTCTCCTGCCGCTCACGTTGTCGCACCATCCGGGACACCGATGCCCGGTACGACCCGCCGGTTTCGCCGGCCGACGCGCACACGCGAGAAAAGCGCCGCGCGACGCGCTTCGGCCGATTGCCGCCGTGTCGGTTAGGAACGGCTAGCAAGCGGCGTTCCTCGCCGTGCCGCGCGTCCGCTGACGCGGCAAGACCGAGCGAAATCCGGATCGATGCGCCGGTCGGGCCGGCTTGCGCGTGCGGCGGCATGAAGCACTGGCATGGCGCTGGAAACGTGTCGAAAGCCGGCCGCTGCCGGCGCGTCCGCCCACGCGGATGCGCGCCGAAGGCGGCATCACGCCGCCTCGCCGTGCATCGACGGCGCCATCCGGTGCTTCGCCCCGTTTGCCGAATCGCCCACGGTGATCACAGTAAGCTTGCGCGATCGCGCGGGTGGGGAGTCTGCGACGACGCCGCTCGGAACGGCGGCGCCGGCATGGACGTCCGGTCAACGGGCGTCCGTGAGCGTCGTCCTTCCCCGGCGCTGCGCCGCTTGTGTGGCCGCGCTCGGCGAAGCCGCGCACGCCGGTTGCATGTACCGCCCGCTCAGTGCGCGGTGCGGCGCAACATCGCCGTATCGTATCCGAGCGAACGGACCCGCTCGACCAGCGCCGCCGCGCGCTCGGCTGACGGCTTCGCGTCGCGCGTCAAGATCCACAGGAACCGGCCGGATGGCTCGCCGACGATCGACCATGAATAGTCGTCAGCATGATCGAGTATCCAGTAGTCGCCAAAAAAGAACGGGCCGAAGAACGAAACCTCAAGCTTCGCGTCGCCGCTGCCCGGCACGGTCCGCGCGCGGCCGTCGGAGCTGCGCGCACGGCCTTCCGGGCTGCCTTCGCGACAGGTGTTGCGCACGGAGACCAGACCGTCCTCCCGTTTCGCATAGTCTGCGGTCACGCCCTCGCATCCGCGCTCGAAGCGGTTTTCATAGCGCGCGAATTCGTACCACCTGCCGACGTAGCGATCGAGATCGACTGTTCTGGCCGGCTGCGGCACGTGGGCGTTGCCGCTCGGCCCGCCGGCCACGCCGGCGCAACCCGCGAGCAAGAGCGCTGCGCCTGCAACGAACACGATGGCCGTTAGCAACGGCCGACCAACGATAAGTCGCTTCATCCCGTTTCATCTCCACATACGAAAGCGGCTTATTGTGCACGCAATCGCCGTGCCGTTGCAGCGCAGTTCGCGCCCGGAGCGCCCGTCGCAGCAGGCACGTCGCGCGCTCCCCTGCTGCGCGAGCGCAGCGCAACGCATCCCGCTGCATCCATTCGGCCCCCGGCTTCGTATATGACGGTTATTGCGCCCCCGGAGCCCGTATGCCCGCCGTCGCCGTTGCCCTTCTCGCTTTCGTCGCACTGATCGCGTCCTTCACGGCGGTGTGGATCGCCCAGTTGCACTCCCGGAACGCGGGAATGATCGATCCGGTCTGGGCGGCGACGCTTGGCGGCGTGGCCGTATTCGTCGCCGTGCTGGGCACGGGCCCGGAACTGAATCGCGCACTCGTGGCCGCCGGCGGCGGCATCTGGGGTCTGCGGCTTGCCCGGCACCTGTGGGCCCGCAATCGCGGGCAGCCGGAGGATCCGCGCTACCGGCAATTCCGCCAGCAATGGGGCGACGCCGCGCCGCGCAACATGTTCTGGCTGTTTCAGTTGCAGGCGCTGATCTCGATGTTGCTGTCGGCGTCGTTCTTCGTGCCTGCATACAGTCCCGAACCCGCGGCCCCTGCCGCCATCGCCGCCGCCGCCGCGATCTGGATCGCCGCCGTAGCCGGAGAGACGGTCGCCGACCGCCAGCTCAAGCGCTTCCTCGCGAATCCCGACCATCGCGGCCAGGTCTGCCGCGCCGGCTGGTGGCGCTATTCGCGGCACCCCAACTATTTCTTCGAGTGCGTGCACTGGCTCGCCTACACGGCGCTCGCGATCGGCATGCCGTGGGGCTGGCTCACGCTGATGCCGCCCGTCCTGATGGCCTGGCTGCTGGTCAAGGTATCGGGCCTGCCGCTGCTTGAAGCGCGCATGGTGCAAACCCGCCCCGACTATCGCGAGTACATGCGCACCACCAGCGCGCTCATTCCGTGGCCGCCGCGAGCGGCGGCCGGCACGTCCCGCACTCGACCCGATCACCCTCAAGACCGGAGCACGCGCTCATGACCGCTACCACCTCGCAATCGTCGCCTGCCGCGATTGCCGCCCCCCAGGATGCCTGGCTGATTCGCTGCTGCGAGCGCGGCTGGCTGCCCGACGCGCTGATCCGGGCCGGGATGCGCCGGCTGATGCGGCAGCGGCTGCGCGACGCGCACGCACACGACGGCGAGCAGCGCGCGGCGGCCGTCGACGCGCTCGTGCACGAACTGCGCGCGAGCCCGATCGCGATCGAAACACACGCGGCCAATACCCAGCATTACGAAGTGCCCGGCAGCTTCTTCGAAGCCCATCTCGGCCCGCGGCTCAAATATTCGTGCGGCTATTACCCGAACGGCAACGAAACGCTGTCGCAAGGCGAGGAGGCCATGCTCGCGCTGTACGCGCAGCGCGCCGATCTCGCGGACGGCCAGCGCATTCTGGACCTGGGCTGCGGCTGGGGTTCGCTGTCGCTGTGGCTCGCCGAGCGGTATCCGGCCGCGCAGATCGTCGGACTCTCGAATTCGTACGGCCAGCGCGAGTTCATCGAACGATGCGCGGCGCTGCGCAGGCTGACGAATCTGCGGATCGTGACCGGCAACGTGGTCGACTTCGACTTCGATCCGGCGGAAGCCGGCTTCGATCGCGTGCTGTCGATCGAGATGTTCGAGCACATGAAGAACTACGGACAGCTGCTCGCGAAAATCGCGCGCTGGATGGACGACGACGGCAAGCTGTTCGTGCACATCTTCGCGCACAAGCTCGCCGCCTATCACTTCGCGGTGCACGACGACACCGACTGGATGTCGCGCCACTTCTTCACGGGCGGGACGATGCCGTCGGCCGATCTGCTGCTGCGGTTTCAGGACGATGTGCGAATCGCGCGCCAGTGGTGGCTCGACGGCACTCATTACGCGCGCACCGCGAATCAGTGGCTCGCGTCGCTCGACGCGGCGCGCCCGCGGATCATGCCCATTTTCGACACCGTCTACGGCGCCGACGCGCGCATCTGGTTCCAGCGCTGGCGGATGTTCTACATGGCCGTCGCCGAGCTGTTCGGCTACGCCGACGGGCAGGAATGGGGCGTTGCCCACTACCTGTTCGACAAGCGCGGGGGGCGCGCATGAACGCGTTGATCGTCCGCCGGATTCTCCGTCGCGCAACCATCACGGCCGTGACGGCGCTCGCGCTCGGCGGAGCCGGCTGCACGGGCAGCCCGCCGAATCCGAATCCGCGCGCCGCGGTTCCGCTGTCGACCGTACCCGTCGACTTGCCGCGCTACATGGGCCGCTGGTACGTGATCGCCAACATCCCGTACTTCGCGGAACGCGACTTCGTCGGCAGCCGGGCCGAGTGGCGCCTTCGCGACGACGGCCGTATCGACGACGCATTTGTCGGCCGCAAAGGAAGCTTCGACGGGCCCGAGAAGCGCTATCGGTTCGTCGACACCGTCAAGCCCGGCAGCGGCGGCGGCGAATGGCGCGTGCGGCTGTTCTGGCCGGTGTACGTCACGCAACTGACGCTCTACGTCGACCCCGACTACCGGTACACGATCCTCGGCTATCCGGGCAAGACGCTCGGCTGGATCTTCTCGCGGGAGCCGACGATGGACGACGCCACCTATCGCTCGCTGCTCGCGCGGCTCGACGCGATGGGTTACGACACGTCGCGCTTCAGGCGCGTGCCGCAACTGCCCGCGCAAATCGGCATGCCCGGCTTCGCGTCGCCAGGCGATCGCGAATGACGGCCGCGGATGCATCCGCGGCGCGCCGTGCACCGTATCTGCGCACATGACATTCCCTATCCCGCCCTTGTGACTGACGGAGACCATTCGCGATGCACCCGAAACCATCAGTGCCGCCGCCCGGCCGCCGGATCGCAGTCGTCGGCGCCGGCATCGCGGGCCTCGCGAGCGCATACCTGCTGGCTCGCCAGCATCGCGTGACGCTGTTCGAATCCGCCGACTATCTCGGCGGCCACACGCACACGGTGGATGTCGAACTCGACGGCGCGCGCCACCCGGTCGATACCGGATTCCTCGTGTTCAACGATCGCACGTATCCGAACCTGATCGCGCTGTTCGACGAGCTGGGCGTGGCTGCGCATGCGACCGACATGTCGTTTTCGGTGTCCGTCGACGGCGGGCGGCTCGAATGGGCCGGCAGCAATCTGAACACCGTGTTCGCGCAGCGCCGCAACCTGTTCTCGCCGACCTTTCTCGGGATGTTGCGCGATATCCTGCGCTTCAACGCGTCCGCCCAGGCGCATCTCGAATCGGCGAGCCGCGAGCGCCTGTCGGTCGGCGAGCTGCTCACGGCCGGCGGCTACGGCGCGTCGTTCCAGCATCACTACCTGCTGCCGATGGCGGCCGCGATCTGGTCGAGCGCGGCCAGCGACATCCTGCGGTTTCCGGCGGCGACGTTCCTGCGCTTCTGCCTGAATCACGCGTTGCTGCAGGTCAACAACCGGCCGACGTGGCGCACCGTCGCGGGCGGCGCGCGGCGGTACGTCGAGCGCATCGCCGCGACGCTCGACGACGTGCGCGTGAATACGCCCGTGCGCGCGATAACGCGCGACGACGCGGGTGTGACGGTGGCGACCGACACGGCCGGCCCCGAGCGTTTCGACGCGGTCGTGCTTGCATGCCATGCGCCGACGAGCCTGCGGCTGCTGGCGGACGCCAGCAACGCCGAGCGCGCCGTGCTGGCCGCCGTGCGCTACCAGCCCAACGTCGCGGTGCTCCATACCGATACGGCGCTGCTGCCGCGGCGGCGGCGCGTGTGGTCGGCGTGGAACTACCTGAGCGGACGGACGGGGCGCCGCGCCGGCCCGGCGCCGGTATGCGTGAGCTACCTGCTGAACCAGTTGCAGCCGCTGCCGTTCCGCTCGCCGGTCGTCGTCACGTTGAATCCGGTCGACGAGCCCGCGCCCGGCACCGAGCTCGGCCGCTACGATTACGAGCACCCGCTGCTCGACCTCGCGGCCGTCGATGCGCAACATCGTCTGCCGATGCTGCAAGGGCGGCGCAATACGTGGTTCGCGGGAGCATGGACGGGCTACGGCTTCCACGAGGACGGGTTGAAGTCGGCGTTGCGCGTCGCATATGACTTCGGCATCGCGCCGGCCTGGGCTCGCCCATGAACGCGCCCTTCGCGCGCGACGGCGCGGCCGCCCGGTTGCTCGTCGGCACCGTGATGCATGAGCGGCTGCGGCCGGTGCGCCATGCATTCCGGTATCCGCTCTTCCAGGTCTGCTGCGATGTCGAGCGGCTGGACGAGATCGCCGGAAGCTGGTTCGGCATCGATCGCTGGGCCCCGCTCGCGCTCGCTTGCCGCGACTACGGCCCGCGCGACGGCCGCGCGCTCGGCCCATGGATGCGGGATGTGCTCGCGCAAGCCGGCATTCGCGCCGACGGCCCGATCTGGCTGCAGACGATCCCGCGGATCTTCGGCTACGCATTCAACCCGGTGAGCTTCTGGTATTGCTACGACCGCGCGGGTGCGCTCCGCGCGCTGTACGCGGACGTGCGCAACACGTTCGGCGCGCATCACGGCTATCTGCTCAGTGCGATGCACCACGCGCCGATCGAAGCCGACACCGTGCTCGTCTGCCGCAAGACGTTTCATGTGTCGCCGTTTTGCGACGTCATCGGGGAATACGCGTTTCGTGTGTGTCAGCGCGGCGACCATCTGAGCGTGGCGATCGATTATCGCGACGACGACGGCGTGCTGCTGCACACGGCGATCGGGATGCGCACCGCGCCGCTGACGGCGGCACGCGCGTGGCGCGCGCTGGCGCGGCAGCCGCTGAACGCGATCAACGTCGTCATTCGCATCCATTGGCAGGCGCTGCGGCTATGGCTCGCACGCGTGCCGTTCCACGGCAAGACGCCGGCCGGCCGTTCCGCCGCGACCGATTCGCCATTGTCCCCCGTACCGGGCGCGTCGCCACGCGGCCGCTCGGCGATGTCCGATCACGAGGCTCGTCCATGACCTTGCTGCGCCTGCTATCCTCCGCATCACAACCGGCGATGCCGCTGTCGGCCCGGTTGTTCATCGCGCTTCTCCGGCGGATCCGCGACGGTCACCTGACGCTCGTGACGCCCGAAGGCGCGCAGCATGTGTTCGGCGATCCGCACTGCCAGCCGGCCGCGACGCTGCAGATCCGCGACTGGCGCGCGTGCCGCGCGATCCTGCGCGCGGGCGACATCGGCTTCGCGGAAGCGTATCGCGCCGACTGGATCGACACGCCCGATCTCGTCGCGCTGCTGCGCCTTGCGATCCGCAACCAGCCGGTGATCGCGAAGCCGGTGACGGGCGGCCGCGTGGCACGCGTGTGGTACGCGCTGCGCCATCGGCTGCGGACGAATACGCGAGCCGGCAGCCGCCGCAACATCCATGCGCACTATGACCTCGGCAACGACTTCTACCGGTTGTGGCTCGACGACACCTGGACGTATTCGAGCGCCTGCTTCGACGGCGACCCGCAGCGGTCGCTTGCCGACGCGCAAACGGCGAAGTATCAGCGCATCGTCGATGCGCTCGGGCTGCGCGCCGGCATGCGCGTGCTGGAGATCGGCTGCGGCTGGGGCGGCTTCGCGGTGCACGCTGCACGGCAAGGCATTCATGTACACGGCGTCACCATCTCGCACGCCCAATACGCGCTGGCCCAAGAGCGCGTCGCGCGCGAAGGGCTGTCGGATCGCGTCACATTCGACTTGCGCGACTATCGCGACGTCGAGGGCCAATACGACGCAATCGTGTCGATCGAGATGTTCGAGGCCGTGGGCGAATCGTTCTGGCCGGTGTACTTCAACACGCTCAGGCAGCGCCTGAAGCCCGGCGCCCGCGCGCTGATTCAATCGATCACGATCGTCGAGTCGCAATTCGACGCGTACCGCGCGTCGAGCGACTTCATTCGCGAGTTCATCTTTCCCGGCGGAATGTTGCCGAGCCCCGCGCGCTTCGTCGATGCCGCGCGACGCGCGCGGCTCGTCGCGAAACCGGTGTTCGCGTTCGGCGACGACTACGCACGCACGCTGCGCACCTGGCGATCCTCGTTCGATGCCCACGTCGACTCGGTGCGCGCGCAACGGTTCGACGAAACGTTCATTCGCACCTGGCGGCTCTATCTCGCCTATTGCGAAGCAGGATTCGCCGAACGGCGCACCGACGTGATGCACTTCATCGTGTCGGCGCACGACTGACATGAAGCG
This sequence comes from Burkholderia sp. AU19243, assembly GCF_018148075.1. Lineage (NCBI taxonomy): Bacteria > Pseudomonadati > Pseudomonadota > Betaproteobacteria > Burkholderiales > Burkholderiaceae > Burkholderia > Burkholderia sp. AU19243. Next base: position 4,408 of record NZ_JAGSTV010000021.1, on the reverse strand, counting down.
CCGGCTCGCGATGCTCGCCGCGTCCGTGGCGCTGGCTGCGCCGCTCGTCGCCGGCGCGAGCTGCGTCGACGAAATAGCGTCGGCGCGACTGATCGGCTCCGGCCGGTTCTGCATACTGGGTATCTGCCTGTACGACGCGCAGCTGTGGGCGCCCCGCGCGCCCGGTGCGCTCGACACGCCGTTCGCGTTGTCGTTGGCCTACCGTCGCGACGTGAAAGGGGAGCGGCTCGTGTCGACAGGCATGGACGAAATCGAGCGCCTTGCACCCGCGCCGTTGCCGGCTGCAACGCTCGACGCATGGCGCCGCGATATGGAACGAGCGTTCACCGACGTATCGCGCGGCGACGTACTATGCGGCGTCTACGTCCCCGAGCGTGGCGCACGCTTCTACACCAACGGCCGCCTCACGGCCGACGTGACCGACCCGGCGTTCGCGCGCGCATTCTTCGCGATCTGGCTCGACCCGCGCACGCGGGCCAAAGCACTGCGCCGCCAGCTGCTGGGCGACGACGCGCACTGATGCGGCGCTCGGCGATGGCCATGGGTGCGTCGTATCGCTGCGCACCGCACGCTGCCGCCCGGTGCGACCGTGCACGGGTTCCTTTTCTGCGCGTGAGTCGCGATGGCCAACAAAACGCACTTGCCTGAAAAGATCTGCGAAACCTGCGGCTTGCCTTTCAGCTGGAGAAAGAAATGGAAGGCCGTCTGGGACGAGGTCCTCTATTGCTCGGAACGTTGCCGCCGCAATCGGCGGTCGCCCGCCGGCATGAAGACGAACGCTGAACGCCGTTGACTTCGCGTTGACGCACCCATCGCTCAACGCCACGCCCGGGGCAGCGCCTCCCGCGCCGCGATGGTATGGCCGTTGTGTCGGCTCCGCGGAATCGACCGGCACCGGTGTGTCCGTCCTGGCGGCACGCCTGCCGCTGCCCGGAGCCCCCCGGGTTTCGACGGCGCGGTAGCGCCAACCTGATTCACACCGCCGCTATGCAGCACGGGCGCCCCGCGCGAAAGCGGCGCGTGTTCGCGCGCACCATCGCCCGTGTACCGCATTCCGCGCCCATGACACGATAATATGACTCAAACATGATGCATGCTTCAACGTTCTGCGCGTTGGGACGCCGAACCGGTCCTCAGTCCTCCATTCCTCCTCCGACGAATCGACTTCAAAATTCGTTTCATCAGCGGCCTCAACCTCCAATCTTCGTTCCTTATCGGGTATATCGACGTTCCCGGCGATAGGTTGCCGCGCCATTCCGGTGCACGACGCAAAAATTCCCGGTACAAATAATTCATTGAATCGCTTTTCTGCTTCACTTTCCCGGAAATTTGCATACAATCCAGCTGTGACGCATGAATCGACCAGGGAGTCCCCCGTGCCAACACGCAATCACGCCATCAATCCGCGCCGCTTACTGGCATGCCCGGCTTCATTGATCGGGCGTGGCTCCGTGGCGAGCGCCCGCGGCCCGTCCCGGCACGCCGGTGCGGCATCCGGCCCGCCGGTTGCGTCGCGCCGACTGGAGGCCGCGCAGTGTCGCGGCGAGCGTCGCCGGCACCGCTCACCGCAGCAGACCACCCCGTGCGCAAGCGCCGGCCCGAACGACACGTCGGTCGAGCCGCGATCAAACTCCGTCGCAGCGCGCGCGCATCCGACGCTCCTCGTCACGGGCAGCCTGACTGCATCCGACGAAGCGGCCGAAGGGGCCGCCCTGCATGTTTGCGAGCGCGTCGAGTCGTTGGCACGAGCGCTCCGGCAGCCGTGCCTTGCCGTGGACGCGCTGATCGCCGAGGTCACGTCGCTGCACATCGATCTGGCGAATCAGTTCGTATCGCTCGCACGGGCGCGCCATGTCCGCGCAGCCGCGCTCGTCTATGAGCACGGCAGCGCGCAAGCGCTTTCGGCGGTGCGGCGCGCAGGGTTCCACCTGTTCCGCTCGGTCGGCGGCCGCGTCGATCAAACGTTCGTGCTGACGAAGCTGCAACAGTCCGTCGCCATCACGCTGGCAGCCACGATGGCGGCGAACGACCCGGTATGGCGGCTCTACCGGGACGTCGAAGGCTGGGCGCGAGCGCCATCAGCGTGCCCATCGTGCGCGTACAGAGCCGGCGCTCCGGCGACGCGGCCGCATCGCCACGCATGCCCGCGTGCACGCAGGTGAGCGGCGCCCGCCAGATGCGCCGTCGAAACGTCGGCGGCCGCTCGGCTGTTACCCGATGAACGCGAGCATCGCATCGCGTCAGTCGTGATTCATCGCACCACCCCTAACCTCGAGAAACGAACCGAAATGGGAAATCTGATCGACGCTCCCGCGCGTACGCTGACTGCGATCGACGAGGGCATTCCTCTGTCGCTCATCATTCGCCGGCGGCTCGAGCACGCGGGCGCACGCTTCCATGCCAACGACAACATCGCCGCGCACCTGCGTGACGGCGAACTGGATGCATTGCAGAACGAAGTCGCACAGCAAATGGAAGCGGTGCTGCGCTCGCTCGTGATCGACGTCGACAACGACCACAACACCCGAGAGACCGCACAGCGCGTCGCAAAGATGTTCATCCGCGAAGTGTTCGCGGGCCGCTACGAGGCAGCGCCGCCCGTGACCGAATTCCCGAACGTCGAGCGGCTGGACGAGTTGCTGATCGTGGGCCCGCTGCGCGTACGCAGCGCGTGCTCGCATCACCTCTGCCCGATCATGGGCCGCATCTGGATCGGCGTGCTGCCCAGCGCCACGTCGAACCTGATCGGCCTGTCGAAGTATGGACGGCTGGTGAACTGGGTCATGACGCGCCCGCAGATCCAGGAGGAAGCGGTCAAGCAGATCGCCGACCTGCTCGAATCGCGCATCGCGCCCGACGGGCTGGCGGTCGTGCTCGAGGCCGACCACTTCTGCATGCACTGGCGCGGCACCAAGGACGATCAGGCAAAGATGACCAACAGCGTGATGCGCGGAAAGTTTCTCGCCGACGCATCGCTGCGCCGGGAGTTTCTCGCGTTGTTGTCGGGAAAGAATGCATAACGCGCGCGGCAGGCACGCGCGACTGATGCGACATCGCAATGTCTGGTCATGATCCGCGCTCGCTCGTCATCGCGAGCGCGCAACAGCAGGAAGCTCAAAGCCATGCGGAGTTCCCGATGAACCGTTCGCACGAATCACTCCGCCCATCTTCCGGCCCGGGGCGAACGACGCCGCTGCACGCAGGCAGGCAGCCGCAGCGGAGGGCGTCCCGCGCGCGATCGCGCCCCGGCGGCAGGACCGACATCAGCGCCGATGCCGCCGTTCTGCCTGACGAAGCATGCGACGCACATGCGGAACTCGACCGCTTGCTGGCTCGCGTCGCGACGGGCGACGAGCATGCGTTCGCGCAGCTGTATCGATGGACCGCGCCGCGGCTGTTCGGCGCGATCCTGAGGATGATCCGCGATCGTCATGAAGCGGAAGACCTGCTTCAAGACGTGTTCACGACAGCATGGCGCCGCGCCGGTTCGTTCGACGCCACGCGCGGCGCGGCAATGACGTGGTTGATGACGCTCGCCCGCAACCGGACCATCGACCGGATCCGGCAGCACCGCGAGCTGCCGCTCGACGACGAGCTGGCGCTGTCGATCCCCGACGCAAGCCCGACGCCCGATCTCGGCGCGCAGGCGAACCAGGAGCGCCTGCGTCTGGAGCGCGGACTCGCGCATCTGGGCGAGCGGCAGGCGTATGTTTTGCGGGAAGCGTTTCACGGTGGCGCGTCGTATGCGGAGCTGGCCGAACGCATGCAGGTGCCGCTCGGCACGATGAAGAGCTGGATTCGCCGCAGCCTGATGCGGTTGAAGATCTATCTGGAGCAGTAAGCGCGAGCGGCGCGACCCGGTTCGATCGCGCCGAGCCACCTGGCCCGAGCAACGGCGCGCTTCGCGCAGCCGTTGCATCGGCATTCTCGGGAGCCGAATCCGCACGATATTGACGTGCTTGCCGACCGCTGGGAATCGGCGCCGCACCGCATCCATCCCGCTCGATGCGGACGACGAATGACGGTCGTGCAGCGGCGCGTGAATCCTCATTCCAAGCGACCGCGTACATCGACACCCCCGCCCTTTCACACGCGCCAGCGCTTCAAACCGCGCGGCGAACCATCAGTTCCTTGATCTTGCCGATCGCCTTCGTCGGATTCAGGCCCTTCGGGCACACGTCGACGCAGTTCATGATCGTATGGCAACGGAACAGACGGTACGGGTCTTCCAGATTGTCCAGACGCTCGCCGGTGGCCGTGTCGCGGCTGTCCGCGATGAACCGGTAAGCCTGCAGCAGGCCCGCCGGGCCGACGAACTTGTCCGGGTTCCACCAGAAGCTCGGGCACGACGTCGAGCAGCTCGCGCACAGAATGCACTCGTACACGCCGTCGAGCTCGTCGCGCTCTT
>NZ_JAGSTV010000020.1:0-80040 GCF_018148075.1 Burkholderia sp. AU19243 | reverse complement strand
GCTCGGAGATGTGTATAAGAGACAGGCCCAGCACCGCCCGCCCCTGCGCGCGCACCGCTCTATGCCTGGGTGCAACAACCGGCCGAGCCGATCGCGCCGGCGCCGAGCGTGCACGACACGCTGCGCTCGATCGAAGCCAGTACCGCGCAATGGGCGGCGCTCGATGGCGCACGCCCGAGTAACGGGGCGGCGACAACGGCTGGCGCTGCGGCTGCGAGCACGACCGCTCCGGCGGTTGCAGCAGGCAGCGTGGCCGCGTCGGCACCGACTGCCTCGCCGGGAGCGATGGTTTCCGGTCAAGCTCCAGTCGCACAGCGCGATGCAGCCCGCGATCCGGACGCGCACGAAACCGCATCGCCGCCATACGACGACGATCCGATCGTGCTCGACGCGTTCATGCCAGGCCGCCAAGACGTGCGCATGCCGCTCATCGATACTGGCCCGACGACGTTCGCCGACGCCGCGCAGCCCGCGACGCCGAATCTCGGCGTCGAAGCCGACGCGCCGCCCCATCATGCAGACGTCGTGCCAGTCGCCGCGCCGGCAATCGACACGCCGATCGATCCTGCACCGTGGGAAGACGCCGCCAGCCGGCCGATTGCCGGCTTCGATGCGTCGCCCGCCGCTCAGCCGGCCGATTCCTTCGCATCGGCCGAAACGATGGGCGGCACGGACGAAATTACGGACCGCGTGAAACCCGCCGAACCGGCCGCGCTGCCCCCTCCCCTCCCCGCTTCGTCGACGACCGCAACGCCGGCGCGGGCAGTTGGCGACACGATCCCGATGCCGCTCGCTGGAATCGCGGCTGCACCGCTGCCCGCGTCGGGTGCGGCCCCGGCCGACGCCCTGACCGGAACGGTCTCGAGCGCGGCAGCAAAGGACGACGGCGAAACCGCTACGCCGCCGGCAGACCCGCAACGCGCAGCGCCATCGGCAACGGGACGCGTGTGGGTACCCGCGCCTGCTCCATCAACGGCCGTCTCCGCGACCACGGAATCCGTCTCTGGCAACGCTCCTGCATCGGCCCAGCCGTCACAATCGCTGCCCGCCGAACCTTCCTCGGTCGCTGAAGCGGCATTGGCAGCCGGTGCGTCGTCAGTCGGCAACGCGCCGGCTTCCGCTGCGCCCGCGCAGGCAAATGGTTCGGCCAGCCCGACTGTCGCGGCGGCGCCTGCGATTGCCGGCATGACGTATACGGCTCCCGATTCGATGTCGCGCCCGGCCACGTTGGCGCCCCCCGCAGCGACAGTCATGTCGATTGCGCCATCCGCGCCCGCGGGCGCCATCGGGACCACGGAGGATGCCGGCGGGCGCATGCCCGTTGCCGCGCCGCCCGCGCGCGACGCTTTGACGCCTGTGTCCGGCACTGTTACACCGCCGCCAGCGGCTGGCGGTTCGTTCCCGTCCGCCGTGCCGCCGTCTGCGCCTCCAGCAGCACCGGCGTCCCTTTCCACGCCGGAGCCCGCCGCGCCGCGCATCGCCGCCGGCGCGGATTTTGCGGCCGCGCCCAACAGCGCGGCTGCAGGCGCCACCCCTGCGTCTGCGACGAACGCGTCCTTCGCCGCGAAACCTTTCGCCGCTGCGCCGGTCGCGTCCGCGCCGACTTCTGCGCCGACTTCTGCGCCGACTTCTGCGCCGACTTCCGCGCCGACTTCCGCGTCGACCTCAGTCGCCAACGCTTCCAGTCCGATCACGACGCAGCCTCACGGATCGGCCCCGCTCGCAGCCACCGCAACAGGCACCGCTGGGACCGCCGCGATCGCGGCAACCTCATCACCCGCCGCGTCGGCCCCCGCAAGCACCGGCACGATCTCTGGTGCATCCGTATCGCAACCGGCGCCGAGCGCGACCGCCACGGCGGCAACGTCCGGGCAGCGCGCAAGTGCGCTCACCGCAACATCGAGCACACTTGTCACACCTTCGGCCGCGCCGTCGAACCGCGCCCCCGACGCGCCGACGATCGGTACGCCGGCCGCACTGGCTGGAGCAACGCCGCCGGCAACCGCTACCGTGCCCGCGGCTGTCGCGGTTCCGTTACCGCATTCCAACGCACTCGCGTCGACAAACACCGCAGGAACCGCTTCGCCCGCGGCGTTCGGCGCGACGCCGGCGGCGCCCGCCAGCGCCGTTGCGTCCACGCCCGCATCGGCTGCCTCTCTGACGCCGCCCGCTTCCCCCATCGCGCCGGCATCGACGTTGCCGCCCGCATCGACTGCGCGGACGCCGGTCGGCGCAGCCACCCCTGCACCATCGAACGCGCCCGTGCCCGCGCCGCAGATTCAGTCCGTTGCCACGCCGCAGACGCCCGCCGCTTCGCCGGCAAGCTGGTCGACGCTTGCAGCCGCCCAGCCGCCGGTGGCCGCCGACATCACCGCCCCCGCGCCCTGGGTGAGCGCGCCTCTCGCTGCCGCCACGTTGACGCCGGCAACCGATGCGTCACAAGCAGCAGCCCAACCGGCCGCCCCGGCCCCCGACGCAGCCGCCGCCCCCGCCCGCCCGCCGCGTCCGAACGCTTTCGAATTCCACGCGCCCGCGTCGTTCAACGTCGAACTGCCGACGCTCGACCTGCTCGAGCCCGCGTCCGACGACGTCGAACCGATCACCGACGAACATCTCGCCCAAACGGCCCAGGTGATCGAGCAGCGGCTGCAGGAGTTCAAGGTGCCGGTGACGGTGGTCGGTGCATCGGCGGGCCCGGTGATCACGCGCTTCGAGATCGAGCCCGCACTCGGCGTGCGCGGCAGCCAGATCGTCGGCCTGATGAAGGACCTGTCGCGCGGCCTCGGCCTCACGTCGATCCGCGTCGTCGAGACAATTCCCGGCAAGACCTGCATGGGCCTCGAACTGCCGAACGCGAAGCGCCAGATGATCCGGCTGTCGGAAATCCTCGAATCGCGCCAGTACCAGCATTCGGCATCGCAGCTGACGATCGCGATGGGCAAGGACATCACCGGCCACCCGGTCGTCACCGATCTCGCGAAAGCGCCGCACATGCTGGTCGCCGGCACGACGGGCTCGGGCAAGTCGGTCGCGATCAACGCGATGATCCTCTCGCTGCTGTACAAGGCGACGCCCGAGGACGTGCGGCTGATCATGATCGACCCGAAGATGCTTGAACTGTCGGTCTATGAAGGCATCCCGCATCTGCTCGCGCCGGTCGTCACCGACATGAAGCTCGCGGCGAATGCGCTGAACTGGTGCGTCGGCGAAATGGAGAAGCGGTACCGGCTGATGTCGGCCGTCGGCGTGCGCAATCTCGCGGGTTTCAACCAGAAGATCCGCGACGCCGAGGCAAAGGAAAAGAAGATCGGCAATCCGTTCTCGCTGACGCCCGACGATCCCGAGCCGCTGTCGAAGCTGCCGCTGATCGTCGTCGTGATCGACGAACTGGCCGACCTGATGATGGTCGCCGGCAAGAAGATCGAGGAGTTGATTGCCCGACTCGCTCAGAAGGCGCGCGCGGCCGGCATTCACCTGATCCTCGCGACGCAGCGTCCGTCCGTCGACGTGATCACCGGCCTGATCAAGGCGAACATCCCGACGCGCGTCGCGTTCCAGGTGTCGTCGAAGATCGATTCGCGCACGATCCTCGACCAGATGGGCGCCGAATCGCTGCTCGGCCAGGGCGACATGCTGTTCCTGCCGCCGGGCACCGGCTACCCGCAGCGCGTGCACGGCGCGTTCGTCGCCGACGAGGAAGTGCACCGGATCGTCGAATACCTGAAGCAGTTCGGCGAGCCGCAGTACGAGGAAGGGATTCTCGACGGCCCGGCAGCCGACGGCGCGACGCAGGACCTGTTCGGCGATGCGCCGGATGCGGAAGCGGATCCACTGTATGACGAGGCGGTCGCGTTCGTCGTGCGCACGCGGCGCGCGTCGATTTCGTCGGTGCAGCGCCAGCTGCGGATCGGCTACAACCGCGCCGCGCGTCTCGTCGAGCAAATGGAAGCGGCCGGCCTCGTATCGTCGATGGGCATCAACGGCAGCCGGGAGGTGCTCGTGCCGGCCGCGGCCGACTGAGCATCGCGGCCGCACGGCCGCCGGCATCGCTTACGGGCGCGCCGCGCAAGCGGCTGCCCACAGTACGAAGGGCGCTGCGTCGGCAGCGCCCTTTTCGCATCGACCGGGGATCGACCGTGAATCGACCGCGTTTTACTGCGCGACCGGTACGAGCTTGAAGTCCACCGGGCTGCCGACCGCCACCTTCTGCGGATTCGGAGCTAGCTGGCCCGTTGCGACGTCGCGGCCGAATACGTAGAACGTATCGCTGTCCTGGTTGCCGACGATCAGCCACTTGCCGGTCGGATCGATCAGGAATTCGCGCGGCGTCTTGCCGAGGCTCGACTGGCGGCCCACCGTCTTCAGCCGGCCGTCGGCCTGGTTCACCGCGTAGATCACGATTTCGTTCACGTCACCGCGATTGCTCGCGTACAGGAACCGCCCGTCCGGCGACAGGTGGATCGCGCCGCCGCCGACCTTGCCCTTGAAGCCCGGCACGGTCATCGGCAGCGTCTGCAGCGGCGTCAGCTTGCCGTCCCGATAACCGAACACCTCGACCGACGCGTTGAGCTCGCTCGTCACGTACGCGAACCGGCCGTCGGCACTGAACACCATGTGACGAGGACCGGAACCGGCCTTCACCGGCGTATAGCGCGTATCGGTCGGACTGATTAGCCCGCGGCTGCCGTCGACGGTATAGCGATAGCCGTAGATCTTGTCGGCGCCGAGATCCTGCACGAACAGGTACCGCCCATCCGGCGAGAACACGGTCGAATGCACGTGCGCGCCGTCCTGACGGCCTTTCACGGGCCCGGTGCCTTCATGGTGCACCGTGAGCACGGCCGGGTCGACGGCGCCGCCGTCACGCACCGGGAACACGGCGAAGCTGCCGCCCGGATCGGCGGCGACCGAGTAGTTCGCGGTGACGAGGTACTTGCCGTCCGGCGACAGCGCGAGATAGCAGGGGTCGTTCCCTTCCGACGACACGCGGTCGATGAACGTGAGCGTGCCTGTCTTCGCATCGAAGCCGAACGCGCTGATGCCGCCGCGCTGCGCGGCCGGCCCGTTGTCGCCGGGCAGTTCGTTGACCGCATAGACGGTGCGACCGTCGCGGCTCGGCAACAGATAGGAAGGGTTCACCGTTTTCGCGGACGACACGGGCGCGACGCTGCCCGTTTTCGTATCGAAGCGGTACACGTAGATCCCGTCGCTGCCGTGGCCCGTATAGGTGCCGACGAGCAGGTTGTAGACGCCGTCGGCCGGTGCCGGCGCTTGCTGCGCGAATGCGTGGTTCGCGGACAGCGACAGGACGATCGCGAAACCTTTCATCCAGTGAGCGAGCCTAAGCGGGAACCCTCGTGTCGTGGCGCGCGCGTCATGCTCGCGTAAACGGTTGGGCATTGAATCCTCCTTGCATCGAGTCGCTTCAAGTGTTGAGATAGGACGAAACGCCGGCCGTCAACGCGCTCCGCCGCCCGGCCGAGTATACGGGGCGCGGCGCCGGCACGTGAAGCCCGGACGCCGCAGCCTGCATTGTGAACTCGAATAACCCAAGGACCGCTTGCCCATGCCCGCCCTGATCGAAGACTACGCCCTTGTCGGCGACGGCCATACGGCCGCGCTGGTTTCAAGAGACGGCTCCGTCGACTGGCTGTGCTGGCCCCGCTTCGATTCGGGCGCCTGTTTCGCGGCGCTCGTCGGCACGCCGGAACACGGCCGCTGGCTGCTCGCGCCGGCCGCCGACGTCGCGATCACGCACACGACACGCCGCTATCGCGGCGACACGCTGATTCTCGAAACCGACTACGAAAGCGCCGACGGCGCCGTTACGGTGATCGACTTCATGCCGCCCGGCAACGGCTGGTCGGAATTCGTGCGGATCGTCGTCGGCCGCCACGGCACGATGAAGATGCGGATGGAACTCGTGTTGCGCTTCGACTACGGTTTCTCGATTCCCTGGGTCACGCAGCTGTCGCGTGAAAACGGGATGAAAGCCATCGCCGGCCCCGATACGGTCGTGCTGCGCACGCCCGTGCCGCTCATCGGCAAGAATCTGCACACGCTCGCCGAGTTCACGGTGAGTGCCGACGAGCGCGTGCCGTTCTCGCTCGGCTATGCGGCGTCGCACCTGCGGCTGCCGCCCGCGCGCGACCCGCTGTCGATGCTTGCACGCACCGAGAACTACTGGCTCGAATGGTCGGGACGCTGCCAGGTGCAAGGCCGCTACGCGGCGGCCGTGCGCCGCTCGCTGATCACGCTGAAGGCGCTCGCGTACGAGCCGACCGGCGGGATCGTCGCCGCGCCGACCACATCGCTGCCCGAGAAGATCGGCGGCAACCGGAACTGGGACTACCGTTACTGCTGGCTGCGCGACGCGACCATCACGCTGCTCGCGCTGATGCGCGGCGGCTACTACGACGAGGCGCGCGCGTGGCGCACGTGGCTCGGCCGCGTGATGGCCGGCTCGCCCGAGCAGATCCAGATCATGTACGGGATCGCGGGCGAGCGCCGCCTGCCCGAAATGGAACTCGACTGGCTGCCCGGCTACCAGGATTCGAAACCGGTGCGCGTCGGCAACGGCGCCGCGAACCAGCTGCAGCTCGACGTGTTCGGCGAAGTGATGGCCGCGCTGCACCTCGCGCGCGTGGGCGGGCTGCAGGCCGACGACACCGTGTGGTCCGTGCAGTGCTCGCTGCTCGACCATCTCGAGAAGATCTGGCAGGAGCCCGACGAAGGCATCTGGGAAACGCGCGGCGGCCGCCGCCATTTCACGTTCTCGAAGGTGATGGCGTGGGTCGCGTTCGATCGCGCGATCAAGTCGGCCGAGATGTTCAGGCTGCCCGGCTCGCTCGACCGGTGGCGCGCACTGCGCGACCGGATCCACGCGGATGTGTGCGCCAACGCATGGCATGAAGGCAAACAGGCGTTCGCGCAAAGCTACGGCAGCGACGAGCTGGATGCGAGCGTGCTGCTGATGCCGCTGCTCGGCTTCCTGCCGCCCGAGGACCCGCGCATCGTGGGCACCGTCGATGCGATCGAGCGGGAATTGCTGCACGACGGACTCGTGATGCGCTACCGCACGACCGAGTACGACGACGGTCTGCCGCCCGGCGAAGGCACGTTTCTCGCATGCAGCTTCTGGCTGGTCGACAACTACGCGCTGCTCGGCCGGATCGACGACGCGCACCGGCTGTTCAGCCGCCTGCTCGCGCTGTCGAACGATCTCGGGCTGCTCGCCGAGGAATACGATCCGGTGGACGGCCGGCTCGTCGGTAATTTCCCGCAGGCGTTCTCGCACGTGGCGCTCGTGCATACCGCAATGAACCTGATGCACCACGAAGAAGCAATGGCGCGCGCCGCCGGCCAGCCCGCGCCGGCCGTGGCGACGGGGCGTTGACGGGCGGCGGGGGCCGGCTTTTTCAGAGAACGTCAATTCGCAAAAGTTTGATGAAAAATTGAGGAAATGTTGCATTGCAACACCCATCGTTGTCCGATATGATCGACTCGATTGTCCGGCCGCGCTGCAACATGGCCGGTCGCTGACCCACACGGCACGCCGCGACGCCCCACGCCGCCCGCACCGTCCCCCACGCGGGAGTTGTCTGCATGCTTTACCAATTGCACGAATTCCAGCGGGCCATGCTGAGCCCGCTTACGGCCTGGGCCCAGGCCGCTTCCAAGTCGTTCGCCAATCCGTCCAGCCCGTTCTCGCTGATGCCCGGCGCGACGCGGATGGCCGCCGCGTACGAACTGATGTACCGGCTCGGCAAGGACTACGAGAAGCCCGAATTCAACATTCATCAGATCGTCAAGGACGGCCACAACATTCCGATCGTCGAGCAGACGATCATCGAGAAGCCGTTCTGCCGGCTGCTGCGCTTCAAGCGCTACTCGGACGACGCCGACGCCGTCACCCAGCTGAAGGACGAGCCGGTCGTGCTGGTCTGCGCGCCGCTGTCGGGCCACCATTCGACGCTGCTGCGCGACACCGTGCGCACGCTGCTGCAGGATCACAAGGTGTACATCACCGACTGGATCGACGCGCGGATGGTGCCGGTCGAGGTCGGCCCGTTCCACCTGCACGACTACATCGCGTACATCCAGGAATTCATCCGCCACATCGGTGCACGCAATCTGCACGTGATCTCGGTATGCCAGCCGACGGTGCCGGTGCTCGCCGCGATCTCGCTGATGGCAAGCCGCGGCGAGGACACGCCGCTCACGATGACGATGATGGGCGGCCCGATCGACGCGCGTCGGAGCCCGACGTCCGTGAACTCGTTGGCTACGCAACATTCGACCGCATGGTTCGAGAACAACGTGATCCACACGGTGCCCGCGAACTATCCGGGCGAAGGCCGCCAGGTGTATCCGGGCTTCCTGCAGCACACGGGCTTCGTCGCGATGAACCCCGAACGCCACGCGCAATCGCACTGGGACTTCTACCAGAGCCTGCTGCGCGGCGACGAGGACGATGCCGAGGCGCACCGCCGCTTCTATGACGAGTACAACGCGGTGCTCGACATGGCGGCCGAGTATTACCTCGAAACGATCCGCATCGTGTTCCAGGAGTTCCGGCTCGCGGAAGGCACGTGGGACGTCGAGGGCGAGCGCGTGCGTCCGCAGGACATCAAGCGCACCGCACTGATGACGATCGAGGGCGAGCTCGACGACATCTCGGGCAGCGGCCAGACGCACGTCGCGCATGAGCTGTGCACGGGCATCCCGCAGGACGACCGCCGCAGCCTGACCGCCGAGAAATGCGGTCACTACGGGATCTTCTCGGGCCGCCGCTGGCGCACGATCATCTACCCGCAGCTGCGCGACTTCATCCGCGAGCACGCGCCGGAACCGAAGAACGGCGCGGCGAAGCTGCCGCCCGATGCGCAGGACGCGACCGCGATCGGCGGCGTACCGGCCGCCACCACGCCGCAGCCCGAAACGACGGCGCGCGCCGCCGCCGCGAAACGCACGCGCACGAAAGCGCCGGCGGTGACGGTCGCCCCCGTGAGGACGCCGGCCGCGAAGGCCGCGCCAAGCGCGAAACGCGCAGGCAGCACGCGCGCGAAGCCGGTGCGCGCCCGCAAGGCCGCCTGACACGCTGCGTTCCGACGCAAAAACGCCGCCGGAGCTTGCGCACGGCGGCGTTTTTGCGTCGGGGGGCCCAGTGGTTCGTCGATTCGTCGGCTCAGCGCCGCAGCAGATACGCTAGCAACACCTCGGTGTTCATCCGGACCATCTCCGCGCGCTCGTCGGCTTCGCTGAAGTCGCGGCCGAGCGTCGCGGCGAGCGTGAAGCGGTTCGACACGATGTAGTAGCCGAGTCCCGACAGCGTTACGTAGAAGCGCAGTGGATCGACGTCGCTGCGGAACAGCCCGGCCTTCTGGCCGCGCATCAGCACGTTGCCGAGCTTCGCGACGATCGGCGACATCATCTCGCGGATCCGCGTCGACTTGTGCAGGTAGCGCGCTTCGTGGAGGTTCTCGTTGTTGATGAGCCGCAGTAGTTCGGGGTGGTCGCGGTAGTAGTCCCACACGAAATGTGCGAGCCGCGTGACGGCTTCGACGGGCGCGACGCCATCGAGATCGAGCACGCGCTCGGCTTCGGTCAGCGCGGAGAACGCGTGTTCGAGCACGGCCGTAAACAACTGCTCCTTGCTGCCGAAGTAGTAATACAGCATGCGCTCGTTGGTTTCGGCGCGCCGCGCGATCTGGTCGACGCGTGCGCCGAACAGCCCTCCACCCGCGAACTCTTCGGCTGCCGCCATCAGGATGCGGCGGCGTGTACCTTCAGGATCTCTTTTGATTTTTGGCTGATTCATGGTGGCGTTTTGCTATGTGAGCCGCGTGATCCGGACCGGTACCCCCACCGCCTCGGCGCCGGCCGCCGTCGAACGGACGCGCCGCGCGCGGCCGCCCTACTGCTGAGCCCCTGCAAAAAAGCGGTTCGATTATGCGCATAGACGGCGTCCAGCGCAATGCGGGAAATCGGCGATAATCGAGGTTTGGCAAACCTTTCCGGCCACGTGCGACGTGGCCGAGAGCCATTCGGCGCTGCCGCGCCCGTTGTCACCGTGACCGATTCCAAGACCCTCGCGGATCGCATCGAAGATCTGCTTCCCCAGACGCAATGCACGAAGTGCGGCTATGACGGCTGCCGTCCGTACGCCGAGGCGATCGCCGCCGGCGACGCGAACTACAACCAGTGCCCGCCCGGCGGCGCCGAAGGCATCGCGCGCCTCGCGAAACTGCTCGGCAAGCCGGTGATTCCGCTGAATCCCGTCAACGGCGCCGAGCACCCTCGCGCCGTCGCGTTCATCGACGAAAACCTGTGCATCGGCTGCACGCTGTGCATGCAGGCGTGCCCGGTCGATGCGATCGTTGGCGCGCCGAAACAGATGCATACGATCGTCGAATCGCTGTGCACGGGCTGCGACCTGTGCGTGCCGCCCTGCCCGGTCGACTGCATCGCGATGGTTCCCGTCACCGGCGAGCGCACCGGTTGGGACGCGTGGTCGCAAGAACAGGCCGACGCCGCGCGCGAACGCCACGATCGCAGGCTCGCACGCCAGCGCCGCGACCGCGAGGCCGCCGAAGCGCGCGCGGCCGCCCGCCGCGCGGCGAGCGCGAGTGCCGGTGCGGGCAACGCGCCGGCCGCGGCAGACACAGGCAAAGCGAGCGCCGCACCCGCCGACGACGCCGACGCGAAGAAACGCGCGATCATCGCAGCCGCGCTCGAACGCGCGCGCAAGAAGAAGGAAGAGCTGTCCGCGCAAGGCGCCGCGCCGAAGAACACCGAGGGCGTGAGTGCGGCCGTGCAGGCGCAGATCGATGCGGCCGAAGCCCGCCGCAAGCGGCTCGCAGAACAGCAGGCGCAGCGTGCCGCCGAGGCCGCGGCAGCCGACCGCGACCACGACGGCAGCACGCCAGAAGACAACAACGCCGAGCAAAACGGCCCGTCCGCCCCGCCCGACAAGCACCGTCCATGAACGCCACCAAACGACGCGCGATCTACGAAACGCTGCAAAGCCTCAATCCGCATCCGACCACCGAGCTCGAATACACGACGCCGTTCGAGTTGCTGATCGCGGTGATGCTGTCGGCGCAGGCAACCGACGTGTCGGTCAACAAGGCAATGCGGAAGATGTTCCCGGTCGCGAACACCCCGCGACAAATCGTCGCGCTCGGCGAGGAAGGCGTCGCCGACTACATCAAGACGATCGGTCTGTACCGCACGAAGGCGAAGAACGTGATCGCGACGTGCAACATCCTGCTCGAGCGCTACGACGGCGAGGTGCCGGCCGATCGCGAAGCGCTCGAGAGCCTGCCGGGCGTAGGCCGCAAGACCGCGAACGTGGTGCTCAACACCGCGTTCGGCCAGCCGACCATCGCGGTCGATACACACATCTTCCGCGTCGCGAATCGCACGGGGCTTGCGCCGGGCAAGGACGTGCGGGCCGTCGAGGCCGCGCTCGAGAAGTTCACGCCGAAGGAATTCCTGCACGACGCGCATCACTGGCTGATCCTGCACGGACGCTACGTATGCAAGGCGCGCAAGCCCGAATGCTGGCACTGCGCGATCGAGCCGCTGTGCGAATTCCGCCCGAAAACGCCGCCGCCGAACGAATGATGCGCGTCAGCCGCGGCTGACGAATCATCGCATCGGGTTATCTGCTCGCGGCACGCGCGGTGCGGCCGGCCGGCGCCGTTACGCGCCGGCGGCTTCCCCTTTCCCGTCAAGCATTGGACGTCGCCGTCGCGTCGTCGGCTGCCGCGCCGCCCGCGCGCACCAGCGCCAGCACGGCCGCGAGGATCGCGACGGCGCCCGCCCACTGCAGCGGCGCCAGCGCCTCGCCGAACAGCAGCGCGGCGAGCGCGACCGTCACGACCGGTTCGAGCGTCGACAACATCGACGTACGCGCGGCCCCGAGCCGCTCCAGCCCGGCGAAGAACGCGAGCATCGCGGCCACCGTTGACACCAGCGCGATCGCCAGCATCGACGCCCAGCCGGCGGCCGTCGCCGGCCAGCGCGGCGGCGCGCCGAACGCTGCGGTCCGCACCAGCGCGATCGCGACGAGCGTCGCGGTCGCCGACAGGCAAATGATCGCGGTGGTCGCGACCGGATCGACGCCGCGCGTCGCTTTCGTGCCGCCGACGATGTACAGCGAATAGATCACCGCGGCGGCCAGCGCAAGTGCGATGCCGAGCGGCTCGCCATGGCCGCCGCCGACCATCAGCGCGGAACCCGCGACGCAGAGCACCAGCGCGATCGCCTTCGCGCGCGTGAGACGCTCGCCGAGCCACCACGCGGCGAGCAGCGTGACGAATGCCGGGTACAGGTAGAGCAGCAGCGCGACGAGACTCGCCTGCGCATGCTGCAGCGCGCTGAAATAGCAGAACGACTGCCCGACGTAGCCGAGCGCCCCCATCGCGACGAGCGGCGCGAGCGCACGGCCGCGCGGCCAGGTGACGCGGCGGTGCCGTGCGATCGCGGCGAGGACCGCACCCCCGATCGCGAAGCGCACGATCAATAGTCCGAGCACGTCGACGCCGCCCGCATACGCATAGCGGCCGAAGATCGCCATCGCGCCGAACGCGGCGGCGGACAACGCGACATAAAGCGCGCCCTGCAGCGCGGCGGAAGGTGAGCGGACGGTGGCGGACATGGCGAGACGGCGCGAGCGCGACGACGGGAATCGTCGGAGTGTAGCGGCGCGGCGGCGGCCAGCCTAGCCCGCGCTTACCCGTTGCGCCGCGCGGCCGACGCAGCGGCAGTCAGCGCCGCCTGCGCGGACCAGCAGCCAGCGCCCACAGCCGCCGCCACGCACGACGGCCTGCAATCCGCGTTCCGCTCGCGCGCGACGAGGCCGCCTGCATCGCGCGCCGACCCGGCGTACAATGCGCGACGCGGCACGACGCCGCCCGAATCACGACGTTTCCCCACCATGTTCAATCCGAGTCGCGACGAAGTCCGTCGCTTTTTCACCGAAACCTGGCGCAAGCAGCGCGCAGGCGAGATCCTGACGCCGCTGGAAGCGATGGCCGCCGACTGGATCGCCGAGCACCCCGAATACCATGACGACCTCGCGGACGCCGACGGCGCCGCCGCGCGCAATTACACGCCCGAGGAAGGCCGCACGAATCCGTTCCTGCATCTGTCGATGCATCTCGCGATCAGCGAGCAGTTGTCGATCGACCAGCCGCCCGGCATCCGCGCCGCGCACGACAAGCTGGCCGCGAAGTTCGACTCGACGCACGAAGCGCAGCACGCGATCATGGAATGCCTCGGCGAAACGATCTGGGAAGCGCAGCGCACGGGCACGCCCCCCGATACGGACGCTTACCTGCAGCGCATCCTGCGTCGCGCGTCGCGCGACTGAGCGCCGCAGCGCTGCGGCCATATCGGCCGACGGACAAAAAAATACCCCGCCGCGGCGGGGTATTCGTGCCGCACGGGCCGCAACGGCCCGGCGCGCTTACTTCTTGAAGACGAGATCGGTCTCTTTCAGCGATTCGATGTAGGCCGCGATGTCCTTCATGTCGTTGACCGACAGGTTCTGCACCTGCGCCTGCATGATCGCGTTGTTGCGGCCGAGCAGCGGGTTCGTCAGGCCCATCTGGTACTGGCGCATCGCCCACACGAGGTAATCGGCGTGCTGGCCCGCGAGGCGCGGATACTCGGCGTTGATCGGCTTGTTCAGCTGCGCGCCGTGGCAGGCCGCGCAGTTGTGCGATTCGACCAGTTCCTTGCCCTTCGTGATGTCTGCCGCATGCGCGGTGCCGATCGCGAGGCCGGCCGCCAGTGCAACCGCCGCCGTCTTGAATGCGTTGTTCATGAATGCTCCTGTCCCGCCGGTAAGAATCGGCGGCGCGCGCTTTACTTGTAGGGATTGTCCTTCGTGTCGGCCTTCTGTGCGGCGTAGTAGGCCGACAGATCCGCGATGTCCTGATCCGTCAGCGAACCGGCGATCGCGTTCATCGACGGGAAGTGACGATCCTTCTTGCGGTAGGCCTTCAGCGCGTTCTCGAGGTATTGCTGGTTCTGCCCGCCGAGGACGGGCACCCGGTAGACCTCCGGGTACGCCGCGCGGTAATCCTGGATGCCGTGGCAACCGATACACATGGCGGCCTTGCTCGCCCCGTCCTTCGGGTTGCCGACCACACCGGCCGCCTGCGCGCTGCCCGCGAGCGCCACGAGCGCTGCGACAACGACGTGTTTGCCGACGAATTTGTTCATAGCTCTTGTAACCTAGCTTGAGGGGAAACTGGCGCCGAAGCGGCAACGGCCCGCGCCGGTTTGCTTATCGGATCGCCACGCAGGCCAAAAAAAACGGCCAGATTGTACCGCGTCGGCGGGGAACGCGTCCATATTGGCGCCCCGGTCCGCCCCGCCGCAGCCCCGCAACGATACGCGGGCGCCGCCTGCCCGGACAGCCCTTCTGACTTATACTGGGTTTTTTTGCGATTAAGAAGAGCGCCGCCATGCGTTTCGAAGGATCCTCGCACTACGTCGCCACCGACGACCTGAAGCTCGCGGTCAACGCCGCGCTGACGCTGCAACGCCCGCTGCTGATCAAGGGCGAGCCCGGCACCGGCAAGACCATGCTCGCCGAGGAAGTGGCCGCCGCGCTCGACATGCCGCTGCTGCAATGGCACATCAAGTCGACGACGAAGGCGCAGCAGGGCCTGTACGAATACGACGCGGTGTCGCGGCTGCGCGACTCCCAGCTCGGCGACGAGCGCGTGAAGGACATCGCGAACTACATCGTGAAAGGCGTGCTGTGGCAGGCCTTCGACGCCGAACGCCCGAGCGTGCTGCTGATCGACGAGATCGACAAGGCCGACATCGAATTCCCGAACGATCTGCTGCGCGAGCTCGACCGGATGGAGTTCCACGTGTACGAGACGCGCGAGACCATTCGCGCGAAGCACCGCCCGCTCGTGATCATCACGTCGAACAACGAGAAGGAGCTGCCGGACGCGTTCCTGCGCCGCTGCTTCTTCCACTACATCCAGTTTCCGGACGCGGCGACGATGCAGAAGATCGTCGCCGTCCACTTCCCGAACATCCGCGAAGAGCTGCTGCACGCGGCACTGCAGAGCTTCTTCGAGTTGCGTGGCGTGTCGGGGTTGAAGAAGAAGCCGTCGACGTCCGAGCTGCTCGACTGGCTGAAGCTGCTGCTCGCCGAGAACATCCCGGCCGACGCGCTGCGCGGCGCCGATGCGAAGCAGATCGTGCCGCCGCTCGCAGGCGCGCTGCTGAAGAACGAGCAGGATCTGAGCCTGCTCGAGCGGCTCGTCTACATGAACCGGCACAACCGGTAATCGACCCGCGAAGGCCCGGCCATGCTGCTCAATTTCTTCTACGCGCTGCGCGCAGCCAAGCTGCCCGTCTCGGTGAAGGAATACCTGACGCTGCTCGAATCGCTGAAGGCCGGGCTGATCTCGCCGTCGATCGACGCGTTCTACTTCCTCGCGCGGATGACGCTCGTCAAGGACGAGCAGTACTTCGACAAGTTCGACCAGGCGTTCGGTGCGTATTTCCACGGCGTGTCCACGCTGCCGTCCGAAGCGTTCGACATTCCGCTCGACTGGCTCGAGAAGCGGCTCGAACGGGAGCTGTCGCCGGAAGAAAAGGCGCAGATCGACGCGCTGGGCGGCCTCGACAAGCTGATGGAGCGCCTGAAGGAATTGCTCGACGAGCAGAAGGCGCGCCACGAAGGCGGCAACAAGTGGATCGGCACCGGCGGCACGTCGCCGTTCGGGCACGGCGGCTACAACCCCGAAGGGATGCGCATCGGCGGCCCGTCGAACGGCAACCGCACCGCGGTCAAGGTGTGGGAGGCGCGCGCGTATCGCGACTACGACGACTCCGTCGAGATCGGCACGCGCAACATCAAGGTCGCACTGCGGCGCCTGCGCCGCTTCGCGCGCGAAGGCGCGGCCGAGGAGCTCGACCTGCCCGGCACGATCCGCAGCACCGCCGCGAACGCCGGCTGGCTGGATCTGCGGATGGTGCCCGAGCGCCACAACAACGTGAAGGTGCTGATGCTGCTCGACGTCGGCGGCTCGATGGACGACCACATCAAGCGCACCGAGGAGCTGTTCTCGGCCGCGAAGGCCGAGTTCAAGCATCTGGAGTTCTACTACTTCCACAACTGCGTGTACGACCACCTGTGGAAGAACAACCGCCGCCGGCACTCGGAGCGCACCGCGACGTGGGACGTGCTGCACAAGTTCACGCCCGACTACAAGCTGATCTTCGTCGGCGATGCGACGATGAGCCCGTACGAAGTGCTGCAGCCGGGCGGCTCGGTCGAATACAACAACCCGGAAGCCGGCGCCGTATGGCTGCGCCGCCTCGCCGATCAGTTCCCCCACCATGCATGGCTGAATCCCGAGCCCGAGCGGCTATGGGAATACCGGCAATCGGTCTCGATCATTCGCGACGTGCTGGGTCAGCGCATGTATCCGCTCACGCTCGCCGGCCTAGAAACCGCGATGCGCGCACTCAGCAAGTAACGCACCCACCCAGCAGACACGAAGGCCGCGCCCCGGCGGCCTTGCCCCGGAGACAGCATGAACCCTTCGCCCACCGTGAGCGCCGGCCGCGCCGGCGGCCGCCGCTTTTTCGCCGACACGTCGGTGTCCACGCTCGTCGCCGGCTTCGTCGCGATGATGACCGGTTATACGAGCTCGCTCGTGCTGATGTTCCAGGCCGGACGGGCCGCGCACCTGACCGACGCGCAGATCTCGTCTTGGATCTGGGCGCTGTCGATCGGGATGGCGCTGACGACGATCGGCCTGTCGCTGCGCTTTCGCGCGCCCGTCGTCGTCGCATGGTCGACGCCCGGCGCCGCACTGCTGATCGCATCGCTGCCCGGCGTGTCGTATCCCGAAGCGATCGGCGCGTTCGTCGTGTGCGCGGTGCTGTTGACGGCCGTCGGCGTAAGCGGGCTGTTCGACACGCTGATGAAGCGCATTCCGGCCGGCATCGCGGCCGCGCTGCTCGCGGGCATCCTGTTCGAGATCGGCATCGAGATCTTCCGCGCCGCGCAATTCCAGACGGCGCTCGTGCTCGCGATGTTCTTCACGTACCTGATCGTCAAGCGGCTCGCGCCGCGCTATGCAATCGTCACGACGCTGATCGTCGGCACCGCCGTCGCAGGCGGGCTCGGTCTGCTCGACTTCAGCCATTTCCACATCGCGCTCGCGCAACCCGTGTTCACGATGCCCGCGTTCTCGATCGCATCGATCGTCAGCATCGGCATTCCGCTGTTCGTCGTCGCGATGGCGTCGCAAAACGTGCCGGGCATCGCGGTGCTGCGCGCGGACGGCTATCGGACACCGTCGTCGCCGCTGATCGCGACGACCGGCCTCGCGTCGCTGCTGCTCGCGCCGTTCGGCTCGCACGGCGTGAACCTCGCGGCGATCACGGCCGCGATCTGCACGGGCCCCGAAGCGCACGACGATCACGCGAGGCGCTACACGGCCGCCGTGTGGTGCGGCACGTTCTACCTGATCGCCGGCGTGTTCGGCGCGACGATCGCCGCGCTGTTCGCCGCGCTGCCGAAAGCGCTCGTCGTGTCGGTGGCCGCGCTCGCGCTGTTCGGCTCGATCATGAGCGGGCTCGCGAATGCGATGCAGGATGTGAAGCAGCGCGAAGCCGCGCTCGTCACGTTCATGGTCACCGCGTCGGGCCTTACGCTGCTGTCGATCGGCCCGGCGTTCTGGGGGCTTGTCGCGGGCGTCGTCACGCAGGTGATCCTGAATGCGCGGCGCGCCGCGTAGCGCGCGTGCGCGACGCAAAAGGCACGCCACAACGTGCGCGACGCGAATCGGGCCTAGAATAGTGGATCGGAGGCGGCGCCTGCGCCGCCTCGCTTCGCTGCCGCGCTCGCGCGGCCCGTGAGAACCCCGGCGCCCCGCGCCCTCCTCCCGAATCGCCATGACCAACGCACTCGACCAGCTGAAGCAGTACACGACCGTCGTCGCCGACACGGGCGATTTCCAGCAGCTTGCGCAATACAAGCCGCAGGATGCGACCACGAACCCGTCGCTGATCCTGAAGGCGGTCCAGAAGGACGCATACAAGCCGATCCTCGAGAAAACCGTCCGCGATCATCGCAACGAAAGCACCGATTTCATCATCGACCGCCTGCTGATCGCGTTCGGCACCGAGATCCTGAAGCTGATCCCGGGCCGCGTGTCGACCGAAGTCGACGCGCGCCTGTCGTTCGACACGCAGCGCTCGATCGACAAGGGCCGCGAACTCATCAAGCTGTACGAAGCGGCCGGCGTCGGCCGCGAACGCATCCTGATCAAGCTCGCATCGACGTGGGAAGGCATCCGCGCGGCCGAGGTGCTGCAAAAGGAAGGGATCAAGTGCAACATGACCCTGCTTTTCTCGCTCGTGCAGGCTGCCGCATGCGCGGAAGCCGGCGCGCAGCTGATCTCGCCGTTCGTCGGCCGCATCTACGACTGGTACAAGAAGCAGGCCGGCGCCGACTGGGACGAAGCGAAGAACGGCGGCGCGAACGATCCGGGCGTGCAGTCGGTGCGCCGCATCTACACGTACTACAAGACATTCGGCTACAAGACCGAAGTGATGGGCGCGAGCTTCCGCACGACCAGCCAGATTACCGAGCTCGCCGGCTGCGACCTGCTGACGATCAGCCCGGACCTGCTGCAGAAGCTGCACGACAGCAACGAAACGGTCGCGCGCAAGCTGTCCCCGGACGCGCTGCACGACACGCCGACCGAGCGCGTCGCGATCGACGAGGCGTCGTTCCGCTTCCAGCTGAACGACGAAGCGATGGCGACGGAAAAACTTGCCGAAGGCATTCGCGTGTTCGCCGCCGACGCGGTAAAGCTCGAGAAGCTCATCGACGCGCTGCGCTGAACCGCGCTCATGTGACGGCCGTCGGCCGATCTGTCAGCAAGCCTGACAACAGCCGTCAGTTGCACGACGAAACGGCCGCGAACGACGTGTTCGCGGCCGTTTTATTTTTCATTCCCTCGTCAAGCGCGCGCACTACAATCCACGTCACGAGTGCGGCGGCCGCATCCCGTCGCGCTCTTTCCGGTCAATCCCCGCAGTACCCGAGCCGGCGCAGCCCCGCCGGCCCGGTCCACAGGAGACAACGATGCAAGTCGAACCGTATCTGACGTTCTACGGCCGCGCGGAAGAAGCCCTTCAGTTCTACGAAAAGGCGCTCGGTGCGAAGACGATGTTCAAGATGCACTTCAAGGATGCGCCGCCGAACCCGGACTACCCGATCGCGCCGGAAATGGCCGACAAGGTGATGCACGCAAGCTTCAAGATCGGCGAGTCGATGATCATGTGCTCCGACGGCGACTGCAGCCAGCCGGCCGGCGCCGCGCACGCCGGCTATTCGCTGTCGCTGAATCCGGCAACCGTCGACGAAGGACAGAGGCTGTTCAATGCGCTCGCCGACGGCGGCGAAGTGACGATGCCGTTCGGCAAGACGTTCTGGGCGCTCGGCTTCGGGATGGCAAAGGATCGCTTCGGCGTGCACTGGATGGTCAACGTCGAGGACCTGTCGCAACGCGAGGAACTCGCGAAACGCGCGCAAGGCTGACGCAAACGAAAACGCCCGCCACTTCGCAGTGACGGGCGTTTTCTTTGCCGCACGGCGTTCGCCACGCGGCTGGCGACCGCGCCGCGCGCGCCGGTCAGCTCTCGACGACGTCGAGATAGTCCTCCGGACGCGTGCGATCCTCCGCATGCGCCATGCCGATCACGCGCACCAGCACGCTCACCACGATCGACACCACCAGGTTCACGATCAGCGACCACACGGCCGCGTAGCCGGGAATCGCGAGACCGAACAGGTGGATCGTGAAGATCGAGCCGGCCAGCTTCAGCGAGATCGCCATCCACGTGCCGCACACGATGCCGGCCGCCCAGCCTGCGAGCAGGCCGCGGTGGTCGAGCACGCGCGTGTACAGGCCGAGCACGATCGCCGGCAATGTCTGGATGATCCAGATCCCGCCGAGCAGTTGCAGCTGGATCGCGTACGTGAGCGGCAAGCCGAGAATGAACGCGACTGCACCGACCTTCACGATCAGCGACACGAGCTTCGCGACGTGCGTCTCCTGGTCGTGCGTCATGTTGCGGTTCACGAACTCGCGATGAATGTTGCGCGTGTACAGGTTCGCCGCCGCGATCGACATGATCGCCGCGGGCACCAGCGCGCCGATGCCGATCGCCGCGAACGCGACGCCGACGAACCACGACGGGAAGTAGTTGAGGAACAGCGCGGGCACCGCGAAGTTCGGGCCGAACGCCTTGAAGTACGGCGCGTACTGCGGCATGTCCTTCACGCCGGACGCGAGCGCCATGTAGCCGAGCAGCGCAAGCAGGCCGAGCACGAACGAGTACGCGGGCAGCATCGCCATGTTGCGGCGGATCGTGTTGCCCGACGACGACGACAGGATCGCCGTGACCGAGTGCGGATACAGGAACAGCGCGAGCGCGGAGCCGATCGCGAGCGTCGCGTACGCGCTGTAGCCGTTCAGGCTCATCGCATCGGGCGCCTTCAGCAGCAGCTTCGCGGGCGGCACGGTCGAGAAGATGTGCCCGAACCCGCCGAGCTTCGCGGGGATCACGATGACCGCGGCGGCGATCGTGATGTAGATCAGGATGTCCTTCACGATCGCGATCATCGCGGGCGCGCGCAGCCCCGACGTGTACGTATACGCGGCGAGGATCGCGAACGCGATGATCAGCGGCAGGTCGCCGACAAAGCCGGTCGTGTCGAATCCGAGCGCACCGATCACGACCTCGATACCGACGAGCTGCAACGCGATGTACGGCATCGTCGCGAGGATGCCCGTCACAGCGATCGCGAGCGCGAGCATCCGGCTGCCATACCGTGCGTTGACGAAGTCGGCGGCCGTCACGTAACCGTGCCGTTTTGCGATGCTCCACAGCTTCGGGAACACGACGAACGCGAACGGGTAGATCAGGATCGTGTACGGCAGTGCGAAGAAGCCCATCGCGCCGGCGCCGAACACGAGCGCGGGCACTGCGACGAACGTGTACGCCGTGTAGAGGTCGCCGCCGAGCAGGAACCACGTGACGATCGTGCCGAAGCGGCGGCCGCCGAGGCCCCATTCGTCGAGGTGGGCGAGGTCGCCGCGCCGCCAGTTCGCGGCGAGAAAGCCGAGGATGGTGACGCCGATGAACAGCAGGACGAAGACGAAGGTGGCGCCGAGATTCATTGAGCACCTCCGCGCGTGCCGCCCGACTTCCACGCGTTCTTGGTCTTGTAGTACACGAACGCGGTGATCACCGCGCTAATGAACACCCACAGCAGCTGATACCAATAGAAGAACGGAAATCCCAGCCATTGCGGTTCGATCTTGCTGTACGACGGCACCCAGACCATCGCAATCAGCGGCAGCACCAGCAGCCAGAGCCAGCGCTTGGCGGCCCGATTGGCGTCGGCATCGTGAGCCATGACGTCTCCTCATCTTTCCCGGTTATCGATCTTGTTGAGCGGGTACGGCGGCGAGAGGAGCGGCAAAACGGGTAAGCTGCGGCTCCCCTGGCTTCGCGCCAGTATAGGAGCCGCGCGCGCACGGTCAAGCGGGGGCGAACCCGAGGTGATCCGCCCCTGATCGCGCGGTTGCACCGGCATGCGGCCGGCGCATGAGCGTCAGATCGCGAACGATGCGTCGCGCGCACCCGTCGTTTCTTTCAAAGCTTTCACCCACTTGCGAGCGGGTAGCTTCAGCGTGTCCTCGATCAGCTTCGCGCGAGCGTCAAGCTGTGCGAACGACACGTCGAGCGACGGGCCGGAGAACGCGATCGCGATCCGGTTGCCGTCGTGCACTTCCGGCAGCGCGATCACGCGATGATCGAACGCCGCGTTCAGATGTTTCATGTTGCGCACGAAGCTCGGAT
Organism: Burkholderia sp. AU19243; assembly: GCF_018148075.1. Classification (NCBI taxonomy): domain Bacteria; kingdom Pseudomonadati; phylum Pseudomonadota; class Betaproteobacteria; order Burkholderiales; family Burkholderiaceae; genus Burkholderia; species Burkholderia sp. AU19243. Next base: position 58,110 of record NZ_JAGSTV010000020.1, on the reverse strand, counting down.
GGTCGCCGAACAGGTTGATCGTCGCGATGCCGGCATCCGCGAGGCAGCCGCGCACCGCGCGGTAGAACGCGACGCTGTCGAGCACGGGGCCGCGCGCGGTCGCATCGTACAGGTCGATCTGCAGCACGCCCGTCGTGCCGCGGTTGGCCGGGTCGTTGACGAAGTCCCATGCGTCGGCTTCGTGCACGACGAGGCGGTCGTCGTCGGGCGGCAGCGCGAACATCGTGCGCGCGGCGACGATCACGGCCGGATTCAGCTCGACTGCCTCGACCTTCGCATGCGGCAGGAAGCGGTGCGAAAACTTCGTCAGCGCGCCGGTGCCGAGCCCGAGCTGCACGATTCGCGCGGGCGTTTCGAGAAACAGCAGCCACGCCATCATCTGCTGCGCGTATTCGAGCTCGATGTGCAACGGCTTCGAGATGCGCATCGCGCCCTGCACCCACTCGGTGCCGAAGTGCAGGAAGCGCACGCCGCGTTCTTCCGAGAACGTGACCGGCGCGAAGCGCGGCTTGCGCGGCGCGTCGAGGACGGGCATGTCGTCGTGCTCTCCGATCTCCGGGCGGCGCTTCACGCGCGGCGGCTGCAGTTTGTCGGAACCGTTGTACGCGGACGGCTGGCGTTGCTTGAACGCGCGCGCCTCGGCGGACGCGCGCTTGATCAGTCGGGTCATGATGAATCTCGCTGGGTGACACTGGAGCAGGCTGAATCGGCCTGGATGAGCGGACGAGAGGATAGCATTGGTGACGCTCCGGGCCACGGTACGCGCACCCGCTCTCCGCCGGCTGGCCATGTGCGCGACTTGCACCTGATATCCTCGCAGTGCGTGCGCGACGAGAAAGCGACTTCCCCTGACCGCGAGAAAATCACATGACGTCGAACGACAAGAAGATCTGGTTCCCGGCGAAACGCTACGGGTGGGGATGGGGGTTGCCGGTCGCGTGGCAAGGCTGGGTCGTGCTGTTGCTGTTCGCGATCGGCGTCATCGCGTGCGCGTGGCTCGCGCCGCCGCAACGCTCGCCGCTTGCCTACGCCGCGTGCATCGCGGTGCTGGTCGCGCTGCTGACTGCGGTGTGCTGGCTCAAGGGCGAGAAACCTCGCTGGCGATGGGGCAACGACGATTGAGCTTCAACGCGGCACGCAAGCCCATGCCGTTGCGATTCGTCGGCACTGCCCTCAGTCGAAGCGGTCGAACATGCCGCGCGGGAGTTCGCGGGGCGAGCAAGACGAAAATGCTCGAATCTGTGGCGAAGCTTGGACGCGACCGGGCCAATTGTCGTCGGGCGCGATCGCCGGTCGCAAGCAGAGGGGCACGTCGAAATCGTGTTCGCAGCCGGACGACAGCCGTGGTTCCAGTCTTTCCGACGCGCTGGCCGCCGCTGCTGCCCTGAGCGCCGGACGATCAAAGCACGATTCGGCGCCAATGCTCGAGCTTTTGCTCGAACGACAGCATTGCGTTCGCCGGACTCGACGACGGCAGCACGAGGGTCTCGTACCCTGCCTCGCCGATCACACTGGCAAAGCGCCCCGCCGTCTTCCCGTTGAAACACACTTTCTTCAGCAACGGCGCATGTTCGCGCAACGACGCGAAGTCATTCGGCTTCGCGTTGCGGATCGCGGAATCGAGACTGCCTTCGCGATGGCATGCATCGAGCACGTCCCAGATGCCGATGCCGCGCGCGAGCACGCGTTCGAGCCGCGCATCGTACGCAAGCTCGTGCAACCCGGGTTCGCCGAGCACCGCGCCCAACAACCGCCAGAACTGATTGCGCGGATGCGCGTAGTACTGCGCGGCATCGAGCGACGCCTCGCCGGGAAAGCTGCCGAGGATCATCGTATGCGTATGCGCGGCGACGACTGGCGGAAAGCCTTGCAGCATCACCGTTCTCCGCGTGGCCCGCACGAGCGCGGCCCGTCACCGTGCGCGTCGAGATGACGCCACAGTGCGGGCAGCATGCATTCGGTGACCATCAGCGGCTCGCCGTGCCGCTGAAACACCGAGCGCCGCGCGGCGAATGCGTGCGGCGCCCGCTCGCCCCGCAACGCATGGCACGCGAGCGCATACAGCGGATGGCCGGCGATCACGCGCCGGCTGACGAGCGCCGAGCGCTCGACCTGCGGATCGCTGTACAGCAGCTCGGCGAGCGGTCGCGTGCGCAGCCGGCGCATCGCCTGCCACACGCCCTTGCTGGCCGCGAGCGGTGCGATGCTGTGCGCGGCGACGTACGGCGTGCCGTCGACCGACAGAATCACCTCGCGCACCCACATCGGCGCGCGCGGCGCGCTGCCGAGCGCGTCGGGTTCGTCGAACCACGGACCGTCGACGGCCTCGCGCGTCACACGCACGCTCACGCTGCCGAGCCGCGCGAGATGCGCGGTCAGCGATCCGCCGCGCGTGAGCCAGTCGCGCTGGTCGAGCGTGCAGCCGGGCCGCGGCGTGTCGCGCCAGCCGGCCCGTGCTCCGTCGAATCGCATCCGCGCGTTCACGCCGTGCGCGACAGCAGCAGCGCGTTGGTCCGCTTCACGAAGCTGGCCGGATCGTCGAGCATCCCGCCTTCGGCGAGCAGCGCCTGGTCGAACAGCAGATGGCACCAGTCGCCGAAATCGGCGCTGTCGGCGTTCAGCTGCTTCACGAGCGCGTGCTCGGGATTGATCTCGAGGATCGGCTGCATCGCCGGCGCGTTCTGGCCGGCCGCCTTCAGCATCCGCTGCAGGTAACCGCTCATGTCGTTGTCGTCCGCGACGAGGCACGACGGCGAATCGGTCAGGCGGAACGTGACGCGCACCTCCTTCACCTTGTCGCCGAGCGCTTCCTTCATCTTGTCGACGACCGGCTTGATCGCCTCGCCCGCCTGCTGCTGCGCCTTCTTTTCCTCGTCGTTCAGCTCGCCGAGGTCGAGGTCGCCGCGGGCCACGCTCGCGAGCGGCTTGCCGTCGAATTCGTGCAGGAACGACAGCATCCATTCGTCGACGCGATCGGTCAGCAGCAGCACCTCGACGCCCTTCTTGCGGAACACTTCCAGATGCGGGCTGTTCTTCGCGGCCTGCCACGTATCGGCGGTCACGTAGTAGATCTTGCTTTGCTCCGGCTTCATCCGCGACACGTAGTCGGCGAGCGACACGTCCTGCGCGTCGGTGTCGCCGTGCGTCGACGCGAAGCGCAGCAGCTTCGCGATGCGCTCGCGGTTCGCGTGATCCTCGCCGACGCCTTCCTTCAGCACCTGGCCGAACGCGCTCCAGAACGTCTTGTACTTCTCCTTGCCGGCATCGTCTTCCGCGTTCGCCAGCTCCTCGAGCATCGACAGCGCGCGCTTGGTCACGCCTTCGCGGATCGCCTTCACGTCGCGGCTTTCCTGCAGGATTTCACGCGACACGTTCAGCGGCAGGTCGGCCGAATCGACGACGCCCTTCACGAAGCGCAGATATTGCGGCAGCAGCTGCTCGGCATCGTCCATGATGAACACGCGCTTCACGTACAGCTTCAGGCCGCCGCGGTAGTCGCGGTTCCACAGGTCGAACGGCGCGCGCGCCGGCACGAACAGCAGCTGCGTATATTCGCTGCGGCCTTCGACGCGATTGTGGGTCCACGCGAGCGGATCCTGGTGGTCGTGCGCGATGTGCTGGTAGAACTGCGTGTACTGCTCGTCGGTGATGTCGCTCTTCGCACGCGTCCACAGCGCGCTCGCCTGGTTGACGGTCTCGTCCTCGTCCTTCAGGACCATCTCGCCCTTTTCCTGATCCCATTCTTCCTTGCGCATCAGGATCGGCAGAGCGATGTGATCGGAGTACTTCTGGATGATCGACTTCAGGCGATGCGACGACAGCAGTTCATCCTCGCCGTCGCGCAGGTGCAGCGTGATCGTCGTGCCGCGCTGCGCGCGCTCGATCGCATCGATCGTGAAGTCGCCCTCGCCCGCGCTTTCCCAGCGCACGGCCTCGTTCGCCGGCAGGCCGGCGCGGCGCGTCTCGACGGTGATCTTGTCGGCGACGATGAAGCCCGAGTAGAAGCCGACGCCGAACTGGCCGATCAGCGCCGCGTCCTTCTGCTGGTCGCCGGACAGCTTCGTGAAGAATTCCTTGGTACCCGAACGCGCAATCGTGCCGAGGTTCGCGATCGCTTCGTCGCGGCTCATGCCGATGCCGTTGTCCTCGATCGTGATCGTGCGCGCGGCCTTGTCGAAGCCGATGCGGATGCGCAGGTTCGGATCGTTCTCGTACAGCGCGTTGTCCGCGAGCGCTTCGAAACGCAGCTTGTCGGCCGCGTCGGACGCGTTCGACACCAGTTCGCGCAGGAAGATTTCCTTGTTGCTGTAGAGCGAATGAATCATCAGGTGGAGGAGCTGCTTGACCTCTGCCTGAAAGCTCATCGTTTCGTGTGCCATGGATGCTGTTTCCTCTTACTTGAACTTGAATGGTGTGGCGCAGGCGGCCGGCGCGCGATGCCGGCGCCCGTCAAGGACAACCGCCTGGCGCAAGCGGTTTGCGCCGGCATATGGGGACGGGCGACGCGATTTCAAGTGGCGGCCGTGCCGCCCGCCGTCACGACGCGCGCCGCGCCGCCGACTCGATATAGCGCGCGAGAAATGGCGCCAGCGCCGGATCGCCGCAGTTCGCGACGTTGAAGCGCGTCCACGTCGACGGCGACTGCTGCGGCGAAAACAGGCTCCCCGGCGTGAGCAAGAATCCCTCCTCGTGCGCGGCGGCCGCGAGCGCGTCCGAATCGACGCCGGTGTCGGCCCACAGGAACATCCCGGCCGCCGGCATCGTGAAAAGCCGCAGCCCGGTGCGCTCGAGCATCCGCGCAGTCTTGTCGCGCACGCCGTCGAGCCGCGCACGCAGCCGCTCGACGTGGCGCCGGTAGTGCCCTTCGGTCAGGATCTTGTAAAGCACGCGCTCGTTGAGCTCCGGCGTGGTCATTCCGACCAGCATCTTCTGGTCGGTGATCGCCTTCGCGATCTCCGGCGCGCACGCGACATAGCCGACCCGCAGGTTCGCCGCGAGCGTCTTCGAATAGCTGCCGAGGTAGATCACGCGCTTCAACTGGTCGAGGCTTGCGAGGCGTGTGGCCGGATAGCTCGGCGGGCACAGGTCGCCGTACACGTCGTCCTCGACGACGAGGAAGTCGTACGCCTCCGCGAGCTTCAGGATCCGGAACGCCTGCGCGGCCGACAGCGACGTGCCGGTCGGGTTCTGCAGCACGGAATTGATCACCAGCATCTTCGGCCGCCACATCTGCACGAGTGTTTCCAGCGCGTCGAGATCGGGGCCGTCCGGCGTATAAGGCATGCCGACGAGCTGCGCGCCCTGCGCGGCGAAGCGGCCGAACATCTGGAACCACGCGGGATCGCCGACGATCACCGCGTCGCCCGGCCGCACGTAGATCCGCGAGATCAGGTCGATCGCCTGCGTGATCCCCGACACCAGCACGAGCTGCTCCGGCTTTGCGCCGATCTCGACTTCCGCGAGCCGCGTCTGCAGTTGCTGACGCAGCGGCAGGAAGCCCTGCGCGGTGCCGAAACCGAGCATCTGCGCGCCCGCCTGGCGCCCGAGCGCCCGCAGCGCGCCGGTGATCAGTTCGCCGTCGAGCCAGCGGCCCGGCAGGTAGCCGAGACCCGGCCCTTTTTCGGGGCTGACGGTGTGCAGCATGTTGCGCAGCAGCCACACGACGTCGATCGTGTTGTGTACCGGCGCAGCCTCGCCCACGCGCGCCACGCTGTCGGCCGGCTGCGGGCCCGCGGCCGTACGCTCGCGCACGTAGAAGCCCGAGCCGCGCCGCGAATCCAGATACCCCAGCGCGACGAGCCGCTCGTACGCCTCGACGACGGTGAAGCGCGATACGCTCTTGTCGAGCGCGAGCTTGCGGATCGACGGCATCCGCATGCCGGGGCGGAACACGCGTTCGTCGATCCGGCGCCGCGCCCACTGAACGAGCTGGTCGACGAGCGTGAGCGTGGCCGTATCGTGCGGCACGGGGATCTGCGCGAGAGGAACGGTGGACATGGTCGACATGGGCGGCGGCTCCAACTGTACCGAAGGCTATCGCGGCGATTGTACCGTTACTGTGCCGGTAACGACGATTACAGTTGACCGCAATGGCGATCGTGCGGCCGCCGGTCCGGCCTTGCCGCATGAGGCGCGGGCCCTTTCGGCACAGGTCCGCGGCCGAGGTCCCGGCCGGCCGGGCAGCCGCCGCGCGTATCGCACGCCACCATGACACTTTCGCTTCCCGACCGACGTTCATGCCATCCCGCTTCCTGACCCTCGACCATCTCGTGATCGCAGCCCGCACGCTCGACGAAGGCGTGCGCCATGTCGCCGACGCGCTCGGCATCGAACCGGCCGGCGGCGGCAGTCATCCGTTGATGCGCACGCACAACGCGCTGTTCGGCGCGTGGGGCGGGCTATACCTCGAAGTGATTGCGGTCGATCCCGACGCACCGGCCGCGAACGATGACGCGCCCGCGCCCCGCGCGCGGCTGTTCGGCCTCGACGACCCGGCAATTCACGCGCGGCTCGCCGACGGGCCGTTCCTCGCGCACTGGGTCGCCCGCGTCGACCGCCCGCGCCAGCTCGCGCGGTGGCAGCGCCAGTACCCGGCCCGCATCGCGCCGGTCGTCGCGATGCGGCGCGGCGATCTGAGCTGGGGGCTGACCGTGCCCGACGACGGCGCGTTTCCCGCGTGGCAAGGCGCCGGCGACGGCCTCTTGCCGTCGCTGATCCAGTGGGACAGCGCACGCCATCCGGCCGATTCGCTGCCGGACAACGGCGTCGCGCTAAAGTCGTTCAAGGGCAGCCATCCGCGCGCAGACGTGATCCGCGAGCAGCTCGACTGGCTCGGCGCCGGCCATCTGCTCGACGTCGAGACCGGCGACGCCGCACCGGCGCTCGTCGCCGAATTCGACACGCCGCAAGGCGCGCGTACGCTGCGCTGAACGCGCGGCCGCCTCTCGATTACCCGAACCCGGCAACACGGAGACACCCATACATGAACTCGCGCGAAACCCGGGGCATGCTGCTCGGCCTCATCGGCGTGATGATTTTCAGCCTGACGCTGCCGATGACGCGCATCGTCGTCTCCGAACTCAATCCGCTGCTCAACGGCCTCGGCCGTGCGCTCGCCGCGGCCGTGCCGGCCGGCCTGCTGCTGTGGTGGCGCCGTGAACGCCTGCCCACCCGCGCGCAGCTGAAAAGTCTCGCCGTCGTGTCGGCGGGCGTGATCGTCGCGTACCCGGTGTTTTCGGCGTGGGCGATGAAGACGGTGCCGGCGTCGCACGGTGCGGTCGTCAACGGGCTGCAGCCGCTGTTCGTCGCGCTGTACGCGGCGTGGCTGTCGCACGAGCGGCCGTCGAGAGCATTCTGGGCGAGCGCGCTCGCTGGCAGCGCGCTCGTGATCGCGTTCGCGCTGCGCGACGGCGGCGGCACCGTGCAGGCCGGCGACGCGCTGATGCTCATCGCGGTCGGCATCGGCGCACTCGGCTATGCGGAAGGTGCGCGCCTCGCACGCCAGATCGGGGGCTGGCAGGTGATCTGCTGGGCGCTCGTCGTGTCCGCGCCGTTTCTCGTGCTGCCGGTCGGCTGGCTCGCATGGATGCAGCACGCCGCGCATCCTGCGCCGCTCGCGCTGCGCACGTGGCTCGCGTTCGGCTACGTGACCCTTTTTTCGCAATTCATCGGCTTTTTCGCGTGGTATGCGGGGCTCGCGATGGGCGGCACAGCACGCGTCGGCCAGGTGCAATTGCTGCAGATCTTCTTCACGATCGCGTTTTCGGCGCTGCTGTTCGGCGAGACGGTCACGCCGTCCACATGGCTGTTCGCGGCTGCCGTGATCGCGACCGTGATGCTGGGCCGACGCTCGGCGGTGGCCGCCGGCCCGCATCCCGCTCGCGCCGGCTGATGAGGTGCGCCATAATGTCCGTTTTGCCTGAACGGTTTTGCCCACCCGGCCGCGATGGCCCGATCGCACTCCCGTACGCCCACCCGGCCGCGGCGACGCAATCGGCCTGATCGACCTTTCTTGACTCACCACGATATCCGAACGAGGAGACTATGAATCCGAGCGACCTGCATCCGCCGCACTGGCAGCTTTCCGAACGCGCCCGCAAGCTGACGAGCTCTGCGATCCGCGAGATCCTGAAGGTCACGGAACGCCCCGAGGTCATCTCGTTCGCAGGCGGCCTGCCCGCACCGGCGACCTTCCCGGCCGAACGCATGCGCGACGCTGCCGACCGCGTGCTGCGCGATGCGCCCGCCGCCGCCCTTCAGTACAGCGCGACCGAAGGCTACCTGCCGCTGCGCGAATGGATCGCCGAGCGCTACCGCGTGCGCGTGTCGCAGGTGCTGATCACGACCGGCTCGCAGCAGGCGCTCGACCTGCTCGGCAAGGCGCTGATCGATCCGACGAGCCCGATCCTCGTCGAAACGCCGACCTATCTCGGCGCGCTGCAATCGTTCTCGCTGTACGAGCCGCGCTACGTGCAGGTGCCGACCGACGAACAGGGCCTGCTGCCCGAAGGCCTCACGCCCGAGCTCACGCAAGGCGCGCGGCTGCTGTACGCACAGCCGAACTTCCAGAACCCGACCGGCCGCCGCCTCCCCGTCGAGCGCCGCCGCGCGCTCGCCGCGTTCGCGCAGTCGAGCCCGTTCCCGGTGCTGGAAGACGATCCGTACGGCGCGCTGAACTACCAGGGCGAGCCGCTGCCGACGATGCTGTCGATGGCGCCCGACCACGTCGTGCACCTCGGCACGTTCTCGAAGGTGCTCGCGCCGGGCCTGCGGATCGGCTACATCATCGCGCCCGAGGAACTGCACTTCAAGCTGGTGCAGGCCAAGCAGGCTACCGACCTGCACACGCCGACGCTCACGCAGCGTATCGCGCACGAGGTGATCAAGGACGGTTTCCTCGACGAACACATTCCGACGATCCGCCAGCTGTACGGCGCGCAATGCGACGCGATGCTCGCGTCGCTCGCACGCCACATGCCGGAAGGCGTCACGTGGAATCGTCCCGAGGGCGGCATGTTCATCTGGGTGAAGCTGCCCGCGCAGATCGACAGCATGAAGCTGCTCGAAGCCGCGGTCGCGAATCATGTCGCCTTCGTGCCGGGCGCGCCGTTCTTCGCAAACGACCCGCAACAGAACACGCTGCGCCTGTCGTTCGTGACGGTGCCGCCGGAGAAGATCGAGGAAGGCGTCGCGCGCCTCGGCAAGCTGCTGCGCGAACGTCTGTGAGCCCCTTTTTCCTGTCACGACTCTCAACGAGGAATCGAACGCATGGCTAACGTCTACGACAAACTCAAGTCGCTCGGCATCGAGCTCCCGACCGCCGGCGCACCGGCCGCCGCCTACGTCATGAGCGCGCAGAGCGGCAACACGGTGTACCTGTCGGGCCACATCGCGAAGAAGGACGGCAAGGTCTGGGCCGGCAAACTCGGCGCCGACCTGCAGACGGAAGACGGCAAGGCCGCCGCGCGCGCGATCGCGATCGACCTGCTCGCGACGCTGCACGCGCACACCGGCGACCTGAACAAGGTCACGCGCATCGTGAAGCTGATGAGCCTCGTGAACTCGACGCTCGACTTCACCGAACAGCACATCGTCACGAACGGCGCATCGGAACTGATCGCGGAAGTGTTCGGCGACGCGGGCAAGCACGCGCGTTCGGCGTTCGGCGTCGCGCAGATTCCGCTCGGCGCGTGCGTCGAGATCGAACTGATCGCCGAAGTCGCGTAACGCGCCCGATGACCGGCCGCCGCGTCCGTTTCAAGCAGGTCGACGTGTTCACGTCGGTCCCGTTCAAGGGCAACCCGCTTGCCGTGGTATTCGACGCCGACGCGCTCGGCGACGACGACATGCTCGCAATCGCCCGCTGGACGAACCTGTCGGAAACCACGTTCCTGTGCACACCGAGCGATCCGGACGCCGACTACCGCGTCCGGATCTTCACGCCGGGCGGCGAACTCCCGTTCGCCGGCCACCCGACGCTCGGCACCGCGCATGCGTTCGTCGAAAGCGGCGCGCGGCCGCGCACGCCGGGCCGGTTGATCCAGCAGTGCGGGGTCGGCCGGGTCGAACTGCGCGAACAAGCCGAAGGCTGGGCGTTCGCCGCGCCGCCGGCCCGGTTCACCCCGCTCGACCGTTCGGACTACCCGGCACTCGCAGCCGCGTTGCGTAGCGACGCATTCGATCCGGATGCCGAACCGTGCGCGGTCGACAACGGCGCACCGTGGCTCGTCGTGCGGCTCACCTCGGCCGACGCCTGCGTCGGGCTCGCGCCCGATCCGGCCGCGCTCGACGCGCTCACGCACCGCTACGGCACGCATGGCCTTGCGGTGTACGCGCCCCACCCCGACGGCGGCCCCGCGACGTTCGAAATCCGCTGCCTGATGACGGGCGGCGGCTTCGGCACGGGCGAGGACCCCGTGACCGGCAGCGCGAACGCCGCGCTGGCCGGACTGCTGAGCCGCCAGCAGCGGCGTCCCGGCCCGTCGTACACCGTCCGCCAGGGCACGGCGATCGGCCGCGACGGCCGCATTGCCGTCCGCTATGACGACGACGGCACGATCTGGATCGGCGGCCACGTCGTGACGGTCGTCGACGGCACGTTCCAGGCGCCCGCCTGACGTCGGGGCGGCGTACGCGCCGGCCCGGCCGGCGCCCTACGATTCCCCCGGCTATCGCAAAAACGTTCCAGCCAGTAATATCGGGCCTAATCCGTCGCTTCGGCGGGTCTGTCCTTGGTTGCGCATCCCGCGAACGAACAGACGCCGGTGCGACCCCAACCACAGCCGATCCCCGACAGGGGAAGGCGCACGCGAGCAGGACCCGCCCTCTTCGATGAGTTCCGCCCGGTCAAACCACACGCCGCCGACCCGGCCGCTGCGCGCGCCACGCAAGTCGCGCCGGCGCGCGCTGTTCGCGATCCCGCTGCTCGGGATGCTGGCGCTTGCGCTGCTGTGGGCGGTGATCATCGCGCGGCTGTCGGTCGAAAAGGACAGCGCGTACAAGGAAGCGGCGGCGTCTGCGGCAATCCTGTCGTCGGCGCTCGAGCAGCACACGGTCAAGGCGATCCATCAGGTCGATCAGATCACGCGCTTCGTCAAGTTCGAATTCGAGAAGTCGCCCGCGCACTTCAACCTCGCCAGCGCGGTCGAGAAAGGCGTCGTGCCGAGCGACACGCTGATTCAGGTTTCGCTCGTCAACGCGAAAGGCATCCTGTTCGCGAACACGGCCGAGCTCCATCCGCAGCCGATCAACCTGTCCGACCGCGAGCACTTCAAAGTCCACCTCGCGCACAACGACGACCGCCTGTACATCAGCAAGCCCGTGCTCGGCCGCGTATCGAGCCACTGGACGTTGCAGATGACGCGCCGGCTGAACAACCCCGACGGCAGCTTCGCAGGCGTCGTCGTCGTGTCCGAAGACCCGAGTTACTTCACGAACGACTTCTACAACAACGCGGCGATCGGCAAGGAAGGCGTGATCGCCGTGGTGTCCGACACGGGCGCCGTGCTCGCGCGGCGCACCGGATCGGTCAGCAACGCGCCGGGCGCGTTCTCCGCGTCGGGCGTCTACCCGATCGCCGAGCGTGTGACGGGCACGATCACCGATCCGATCGACGGCGTCACGCGCATCGTGTCGTACCGCCACCTCGACGGCTACCCGCTCGCGGTGATGGTCGGCCTGTCGCAGTCCGAGGAATTCGCGGACTACTACCACACGCGCAACGTCTACCTGCTGATGACGAGCTTCATCACGCTCGCGATGCTCGCGTTCTTCGGCGTCGCGACGGGGCTGATCGGCAAGCTGCTCGGCCGCGAGCGCGAAATGACGCAGCTCGCCGAATACGACCTGCTGACCGGCCTCGCAAACCGCTACGCGACGCTGCGCGGGTTGCGCAACGACGTGTCGATGCCGACGAGCCTGTCGCGGCTCGGCCTGTTGTTCATCGACCTCGACAACTTCAAGACCGTCAACGACACGCTCGGCCACAACGCCGGCGACATCGTGCTGCAGATGACCGCGTCGCGCCTGTCGGATGCCGTCGGCGACGAAGGTTCGCTCGCGCGGATCGGCGGCGACGAATTCGTGGTCGTGATGAAGGGCGACGACGTCGAACGGCGCGCGGTGCGGCTCGCGGAAGCGATCATCCGGATGTTCGGCGAACCGTTCGACGTGCGCGGCAGTTCGTTCGTGCTGCATGCGAGCATCGGCATTGCGCTGCATACCGTCGCAAACGAAAGCGAAATCGACCTGCTGAAGAAGGCCGACCTGGCGATGTACAGCGCGAAGGATGCGGGCAAGAACTGCTATCAGTTCTACGCGCCGCACCTGTCGCACCGAGCGGATCACCTGATGCGCTGGGAACAGCAATTGCGCGTCGCGCTCGCCGAAGGGCAGCTGTTCCTCGCATACCAGCCGAAAATCGATCTCGCGCACCGCACGATTACCGGCTTCGAGGCGCTGGCGCGCTGGGACCACCCGGAGCACGGCATCATCTCCGCGAACGAATTCATTTCGATCGCCGAATCGACGGGCCTGATCGTGCCGATCGGCGACTTCGTGATCCGCACCGCGTGCGAGCAGATCGCGCGCTGGCGCGACGAAGGTCACGACACGCTGACGCTCGCGGTCAACATCTCGCCGGTGCAGTTCTGGCGCGGCGACCTGATCGAGACGATTTCGCAGGCATTGCTGGACACCGGCATCGACGCGAACCGACTCGAGATCGAGATCACCGAGACCGCGATGATGGAGTATCCGGAGCTCGTGTCCGAAAAGATCGTCGCGCTGAAGAAACTCGGCATCCGGATCGCACTCGACGATTTCGGGACCGGCTACTCGTCGCTGTCGTACCTGCACCGGTTCTCCGTCGATACGCTGAAGGTCGACCGCTCGTTCGTGCAGGCGATCCCGAACGATCGCAGCGTGTGCGTAATGGTGTCGTCGATCGTGCATCTCGCCCGCTCGCTCGGGCTGACCGTCGTCGTCGAAGGCACCGAAACCGAGGAGCAGATTGCGTGGCTGTCCGCGCTCGGCGAGATCGAGGCGCAAGGCTTCCTGTTCTCGCGCCCCGTGCCGGCCGACGCGATCCCCGCGCTGATCGAGCGCTTCGGCGTGCGCGGCGACCGGCCGAACGTCCTCCCGCACCGCGCGACCGGCAGCACGGGCGACTGAGCGCGCCGCCCTCGCCGGCCCATGTTGCGTAGCTCACCGATTGTTTCGGGTTCCACGCCGATCGTTTAGTTCATTAACTAGCGTTTTCGCGCATGGCAGTGTCACGATGCGCGGCGGACAATCGGGAGGGCCATCGTGTCGGCGGACCGCCGCCACGTTCCTATGCGCGAGACCGGCCCTGCGCCAACTGCACCATCATGACAACCGTCGAAGTTCAAGCGGCCGAACGTGTCGAACACACGCAGGCTTCCCTGTGGGCCTTGTTCAAGGCCGTCGCCGGCATCTCCGCGATGTCGTGGGGCGGGCTGTCGATGATGGCGCAGCTCGAACGCCACTACGTCGACCGGTTGCAACGCATCGAGCCGCACGTATTCGCCGATTTCGTCGCACTCGCGTGGCTCGTGCCCGGCCCGGTCGGCTGCAACGTCGCGGTGCAGGTCGGCCAGGCGCTGCACGGCCGCATCGGCGCATGGGTCGCCGGCATTGCGAGCGTGCTGCCGTTCTTCGTGCTGATGACGCTGTTCGCGATGTTCTATCGCACGCCGATCGTGCGCTCCCTCGCCGCGCCGATACTGATCAACCATTTCGGGATGGTGCTGGCCGCGCTGATCGGCGTCACGTGGATCAAGCAGCTGCGCACGCTCGCCAGCACGCGGCTCGAACAGGTGATCGCCGCGTTGTCGACGATTCTGCTCGCTTTCGCACATAGTCCGGCCGCTTTCGTCGGGATTCTGTTCGCCGCGTTTGCAGCGGGCTGGCTCACCGGCCCACCGCAATACGATGCGGTGGACGTGAGGCTGGCGAAGCGCGACCGCAGGCTGCTCGTGCTGCTGGCGATCTTCGTTGCGCTGTTCGCGCTGCCGCTGCCCGGCAACTATCAGATGACGCTGCTATGGCCACGGCTCGCCGGCGCCGGCATGACCTTGTTCGGCGGCGGCTTCTCGGCGCTGCCCGTGCTCAAGGCGTTGTTCGTGTCGCCGGCAACCGGGATCTCGGATCACGACTTCACGCTCGCGTTCGCGCTGTCGCCGGTGTCGCCCGGCCCGCTGCTGAACGTCGTGCCGTTTCTCGGCTACCTGACCGACGGCTGGATCGGCGCGCTGCTCGCAACCGCTGCGCTGTTCATTCCGTCGGGGTGCCTCGTCGTGTTCGCGCAGCACCATCTGTTCCGGCTCAAGCGCCATTCGCGCTTCGAGCACGGGATGCGGCTGTTGCGCGCGGCGACGACCGGCTTCCTCGTCGTCGCCGTGGTGAAGATCCTGCACCGCGAGCCGGCCGATCCGGTTTATTGGCTCACGGGCGCGTTCGCGACGCTGTGTTTCGCGCGCTTCAGGCTGCCCGTGTATGCGGTCTACGGCGCGGTCGCAATCGCGTGCGGCGCGTGGCTGTGGGCGGTCGCGCACTGAGGCCGGTCGCAGGCGCACGCAGCGGCACAGCCGCGCACGCCGTCACAGGCCCGCGTTGACCGCGGCCGCATGCTCCTTAGCCAGCTTGCACCGCGATGCGGCGCGCGATCCACCGGGCGCGCAGCGCGTCGTACGCGAGGTTGAAGCAGAACGTGTAAGGCAGGAAGAACAGCACGATGCCCAGGTCGAGCAGCAGCGCTTCGACGAGACTCACGTTCAGCCACCACGCGGCGAGCGGCACCACCATCGCGACGAGGCCGAGCTCGAATACGACCGCGTGCGCGATCCGCATGCCGAGCGTGCGCGTGAGGCCCGCGCGCCGTTCAAAGCGATCGAACAGCGTGTTGAACGTCATGTTCCACGCCATCGCGATCAGCGACACCATCACCGTCAGCACGCCGACGTGCGACACCGGCATGTCGAGCAGCCACGCGCCGATCGGCGCGCACAGCGCGATCGCAAGCAGCTCGAACGTCAGCGCATGGACGAGGCGTTCTGTCACCGTTTTGTTCGCATGTTTCATCGTTCCCTCCGATTCATGTGCAGTTCGCGCTTGACACGAACGATGCCGTCATTCTGATCGGTGTAACTGCGCGCATCCAGTTTGTTATCATCGGTTTTACCGATATAACGCGATGAGGCTCACCCTATGCGCCATGCTCCGGAAGCGCTGGTTGCATTCGCCGAAGCCGCGCTGCTCGGCTCGTTCACGGCCGCCGCACGCAAGCTGGGCAAGCGCCAGTCGACGGTGTCCGAGGCGATCGCGAATCTCGAGATCGATCTCGGCGTCCAGTTGTTCGACCGGTCGACGCGCACGCCGACGCTCACAGATGCCGGCCGCGCGCTGCTGCCGCAGGTGCAGCGCGCGCTCGAGGCCGGCGCCGCGATCGACCGCACGGCCGCACGGCTCGCGCAGGGCGAGGAAGCGCGGCTGACGCTGGTGGTGTCCGATACGTACCAGTCGAAGCGTTACGAGGAAACGTTGATGGCGCTCGAGCAGCGCTTTCCGGCGCTCGAGCTCGAATGCCAGATCGCCGAGCACGAAGACGTGCTCGACCTGATCCAGCAGGGCCGCGCGCAACTCGGGCTGATGGCCGCGCGCGCGGCCTACCCGCCCGATATCGGTGCGGCAACGGTCGCGGAGGAATCGGAGATCGGCCTGTTCGTGGGCCGCACGCACGCGCTCGCCGAATACGGCGACGCCGAAGTGCCGCATGCGGCGCTGCGCGATGCACGCGAGTTGCGTCTGATTACGTACGTGAAACCGGAGGACCAGACCGCCGACGACCGGATCGTAGTCGGCACGCAGCGCTGGCTCGCGCCGAGCTATCTGATGCTGCTGGAGATGGCAGTGCTCGGGTTCGGGTGGGCCGAGTTGCCGCGCTGGATGGTCGAGCACTTCGCGCGCGATCGCCTGAGCGAGCTGCGCGCGCGAGGCTGGCCGCGCCGCGTGCGCGTGGACGCGGTGTGGTCGCGCAACCGGCCGCTCGGCCCGGCCGGCGCGTGGCTGCTCGACGCGATGCTGGCCGCGTAGCGGCGCGCGACATCGCGCGGGCCGCGGGCGCCGATCGGCGCCGGGCCCCGGAACGAACCGGCACTCAGAAGCCGCGCGACAGCACGGCCGCGCCGATCGTCACGACGCCGAGCACGAGATTGACGACCACCAGCAGGCGCACCGTATTCACGGCGCGCGCGCCGTCCGGCCAGTTCTGCGCCTGCACCGCACGGCGGATCCGCGGGAACAGCGCGAAGCGGATATGACCGAAGATCAGCATCATCACGACACCGAGCCCGGCCATCGCATGCAGCGACCACGTTGCATGCGCGCCGCCGAACGCGGTGAGCAGGAACCCGCCGGACAGCAGGATCACGATCACCGCGCCCGACACCCAGTTGAAGAAGCGGCCGAACACGCCCTCGATCAGCGGCAGCCGAAGCTGTGGCGTCAGGTCCGACAACGCCGGCCGCAGGCAGAAGTTCGCGAAGACCATCCCGCCCACCCACACGGCGACGGCCAGCAGATGAAGAAACAGCGCGACGGCAACAGCGTGGGACATGGCGGCAATCCTGTTATGGGTTGAAGGCAACGATCGGCCGCGTCGTGCGCGGTCTCGAGCGACGTTCGACCGACCCGCTGCCGCTCGGTTCAGGGACCTGGCGGCATTTCACAATATTTTGCAAGTTCCGTACGACGGCGCCACCGTCGCTCGCCGCAATACGTCGCGAGAAAGACGAAGGCCGCACGCCGCCGAAGCGGACGCGCGGCCTTCGATGCCGGCAGCAGCGGCCGGACGCGGCGTCAGCCGAGGAGCGGACGCAGCTCGTTGACGACCTTCAGCTTCGTTTCCGGCGCACGCCCCTTGCGTGCACGCTTGCCGATGTGCGGCGCGAGCCCCGCATACGACAGCGTTTCGTCCTGCACCTTGCCGCCGCGGCCCGTGCCGATCAGCACGACGCCGGCCGGGTCGATCGCGAGCGCCTGCACGAGCGTTTCCTTGTCGTCGAGCGCCATCAGGATCACGCCGCGGCCGCCGCCGGACAGCGTCTTCATCTCGTCCATCCCGAACACCAGCAGGCGGCCGCCGCTCGACAGACACGCGACCTGCGTCGCATTCGGCAGCACCGGCATCGGCGCAAGCGGCACCGCACCCGCATCGATCGTCATGAACGACTTGCCGGCCTTCACACGGCTCACCATGTCGCCGACCTTGGCGAGGAACCCGAAGCCGTTGCTCGACGCGAGCAGCAGCTGCTGATCGGCCGGCGCTGCGTAGTAATGCATCAGGTGCGAGCCCGATTCGAGCTCGATCAGCGACGTGACCGGCACGCCGTCGCCGCGGCCGCCCGGCAGCACCGACACGTCGACCGAATACACGCGCCCGCTGCTGCCCCACGCGATCAGGCGATCGGGCGTGCGGCACTGGAATGCCGCGTACAGGCTGTCGCCGGCCTTGAACGAGAAGCCGGCCGGATCAAGGCCGTGGCCCTTCAGCGCGCGCACCCAGCCCTTCTGCGACACGACCACCGTAACCGGCTCGTCGACGACCTTCGCCTCGAAGGTCGCGCGCTTTTCCTGCTGGATCAGCGTGCGGCGATCGTCGCCGTACTGTTTCGCGTCGGCCTCGATCTCCTTGATCATCAGCCGCTTCATCGCGCTTTCGTTCGCGAGCAGCTCTTCGAGCTTCGCCTTCTCGTCGCGCAGCGCCTCGAGCTCCTTCTCGATCTTGATCTTCTCGAGCCGCGCGAGCTGGCGCAAACGGATTTCGAGGATGTCTTCCGCCTGGCGGTCGGTGAGGCCGAACGCGCCGATCAGCGCGGCTTTCGGCTCGTCGGACTCGCGGATGATGCGGATCACCTCGTCGATGTTCAGGAAGACGATCATCCGCCCTTCGAGGATATGGATCCGATCGTCGACCTTCGCGAGACGATGGCGGCAGCGGCGCGTCATCGTCAGCTGGCGGTACTTCACCCACTCGTCGAGAATCGTCAGCAGCCCCTTCTGGCCCGGCCGGCCGTCGGCGCCGATCATCACGAGGTTCAGCGTCGCGTTCGATTCGAGGCTCGTGTACGCGAGCAGCGTGTTCACGAATTCCGTCTGGTCGATCGTGCGCGACTTCGGCTCGAACACGAGCCGCACCGCCGCTTCCTTGCCCGACTCGTCGCGCACCGCGTCGAGCAGGTCGAGCATCGCCTTCTTCGTGTTCAGCTGCTCGGGCGTCAGCGTCTTCTTGCCGAGCTTGAGCTTCGGGTTGGTCAGTTCCTCGATTTCCTCGAGCACCTTCTGGCCCGACGTGTTCGGCGGCAGCTCGGTGACGACCAGCTGCCACTGACCGCGCGCGAGATCCTCGATCTTCCAGCGCGCGCGCACCTTCAGGCTGCCGCGGCCGGTTTCATAAGCCGCCGCGATTTCAGCGTCGCTCGAGATGATCTGGCCGCCGCCCGGGAAGTCCGGGCCGGGGATCAGGTTCATCAGCTCCGCGTGCGTGAGCTTCGGATTGCGGATCAACGCGACTGCCGCCGCCGCGACCTCGCGCAGATTGTGCGACGGGATTTCGGTGGCAAGGCCGACCGCGATGCCCGACGCGCCGTTCAGCAGCACAAACGGCATGCGGCTCGGCAGCGTCTTCGGCTCCTCGAACGAGCCGTCGTAGTTCGGCATGAAGTCGACCGTGCCCTGGTCGATCTCGTCGAGCAGCAGCTTCGAGATCGGCGTGAGCCGGGCTTCCGTATACCGCATCGCCGCCGCGCCGTCGCCGTCGCGCGAGCCGAAGTTGCCCTGCCCGTCGATCAGCGGGTAGCGCAGCGAGAAGTCCTGCGCGAGACGCACGAGCGCGTCGTACGCCGACTGGTCGCCGTGCGGGTGGTATTTACCGAGCACGTCGCCGACCACGCGCGCCGACTTCACCGGCTTCGCGTCGGGGCCGAGGCCCATTTCGTTCATCGCGAACAGGATCCGGCGCTGCACCGGCTTCTGGCCGTCGCACACGTCGGGCAGCGCGCGGCTCTTCACGACGCTGACCGCGTAGCTGAGGTACGCCTGCTCCGCGTAGTTGCCGAGCGTCAGCGCATCGGTGTCCGGTGCGTCGGAGCCGGCGAAGAGATCGGAAGTATTGTCGTCCATCTGTATTCCGTATTCGTAACTGACATGAGGCCGGGCCGGGCGCGATGCCCGGCCGCGCGGATTCCCGGCTTAGATATCCGCTTCGACGTCGTTGCCCTTTTCCTCGAGCCAGCCGCGCCGCGCGGCTGCCTCGCCCTTGCCCATCAGCATCGTCATCCGCGCGACCGTCGCCTCGTAGTCGAGCTCGCCGAGCTTGACCGGCATCAGGCGGCGCGTGTCGGGGTTCATCGTCGTGTCCCACAGCTGCTCCGCGCTCATTTCGCCGAGCCCCTTGAAGCGGCTGATGCTCCACTGCGTTTCACGCACGCCGTCCTTGCGCAGCTTGTCGAGCGTCGCCTCGAGTTCGCCTTCGTCGAGCGCGTAGAGCTTCTGCGCGGGCTTCTTGCCGCGCGCGGGCGCGTCGACGCGGAACAGCGGCGGGCGCGCGACGTACACGTGGCCGCGTTCGATCAGCTGCGGAAAATGCTTGAAGAACAACGTGAGCAGCAGCACCTGGATGTGCGAGCCGTCGACGTCCGCGTCCGACAGGATGCAGATCTTGCCGTAGCGGAGGTTCGACAGGTCGACGGTGTCGTCCGGGCTGTGCGGATCGACGCCAATTGCGACCGAAATGTCGTGCACCTCGTTGTTTGCGAACAGGCGATCGCGCTCGGTTTCCCACGTGTTCAACACCTTGCCGCGCAGCGGCAGGATCGCCTGATATTCCTTGTCGCGGCCCATCTTCGCGGAGCCGCCCGCCGAGTCGCCCTCGACGAGGAACAGTTCGTTGCGCGCGATATCTTCCGTCTCGCAGTCGGTCAGCTTGCCGGGCAGCACCGCGACGCCCGAGCTCTTGCGCTTCTCGACCTTCTGGCCCGCGCGCGTGCGCGCCTGAGCCTGCTTGATCACGAGTTCCGCGAGCTTCTTGCCGTGCTCGACGTGCTGGTTCAGCCACAGTTCGAGCGCCGGACGCGAGAACGACGACACCAGCTTCACCGCGTCGCGGCTGTTCAGGCGTTCCTTGATCTGCCCCTGGAACTGCGGATCGAGCACCTTCGCGGACAGCACGAACGACACGCGCGCGAACACGTCTTCCGCGAGCAGCTTCACCCCCTTCGGCTGCAGGTTGTGCAGTTCGACGAAGCTCTTCACCGCCTGGTAGAGACCGTCGCGCAGGCCCGACTCGTGCGTGCCGCCCGCCGGAGTCGGGATCAGGTTCACGTACGACTCGCGCACGAGCGAGCCTTCCTCGCTCCACGCGACGACCCACGACGCGCCCTCGCCTTCGGCGAAGGTTTCGTCGGCCGATCGTGCATCGGCAAAGCGCTCGCCTTCGAACAGCGGAATCAGCAGCTCGCTGCCGTTCATCTCGTCGAGCAGATAACCGCGCAGGCCGTCGTCGTATTTCCACGTCTGGCGCTCGCCGGTCTTCTCGTTGACGAGCACGACTTCCACGCCCGGCAGCAGCACGGCCTTCGAGCGCAGCAGCCGTTGCAGTTCGCCAAGCGGCAGGTTCGGCGAGTCGAAGTATTTCGGATTCGGCCACACCTGCACGCGCGTGCCGGATTTCTTCTCGCCGCGGCCCGCGGCCTGCGTCACCAGCGGCTTTACGACGTCACCGTCGGCGAAGCCGAGTTCGGCGATCTTGCCGTCGCGCCAGACCGTCACGTCAAGGCGCGTCGCCAGCGCATTGGTGACCGACACGCCGACGCCATGCAGGCCGCCCGAGAACGTATACGCGCCGCCGGCCGCCTTGTCGAACTTGCCGCCCGCGTGCAGGCGCGTGAATACGATCTCGACGACGGGCACCCCTTCCTCCGGGTGCATCCCGAACGGAATGCCGCGGCCGTCGTCCTCGACCGACACCGACTGATCGGCGTGCAGCGTGACCGTGATCTGCTTGCCGTAGCCGCCGAGCGCCTCGTCCGACGCGTTGTCGATGACTTCCTGAATGATGTGCAGCGGGTTTTCGGTACGGGTGTACATGCCGGGCCGCTGCTTGACCGGCTCGAGACCCTTGAGCACCTTGATCGATGCTTCGCTATAGGCCGCGCTGGGCTTCTTCGTTGACATAGGCGCTGAATTTCGTCATTCATCGGGACGTTTTCCACATCTCGTGTGGATAACGTCGTGGACAAAACGTTGAGTTCCGTAAAAAAGCGAATCGAAACAACGGTGTGCGTGGACTGCTCCGAAAGCGGGCGCGCAGCGTGCGCAGCGCGGCCCGGGACGCGCGGTATTTTACTGGTTCCGCGTGGCGTGCCATCGCAACATCGCCGAATCGTCGAGATCGTCGAACGCCGCCCGCCGAGCGGGGCGGCCGAACGGCGCGCCGGCGTGCGCGGCCGGCGCCGGGCGTCAGACCGGCTTGCGCTTCGCCTCGAGCGTTTCCCACCGCTCGAGCGCGGCGAGCAATTCGTCGTCGATTGCCGCGAACCGCTCGGTCAGGCGCGTGCCTTCTTGCGGATCCTTCGCGAAGATCGAGCCGTCCTCGAGTTGCGCGTTGATCGTTTTCTGTTCTTCCTCGAGCGCGGCAATCTTTTCCGGCAGCGCGTCGAGTTCGCGCTGCTCGTTGAACGACAGCTTCACCGTGCGCTGTGCATTGCGGCCGGCTGCGCTTTTCGCCGCGTCTTCCTTGACCGGCGCCGCTTCCTTGACTGCGCGCTTCGCCGCTTCCTGCTGCGCGATCTGCTGCGAACGCTCGCTCTGGATCTGCCAGTCGGTGAAGCCGCCGACGTATTCGCGCCACTTGCCGTCGCCCTCGGCCGCGATCACCGACGTGACGACGTTGTCGAGGAACGCGCGATCGTGGCTGACGAGCAGCACCGTGCCGTCGTAGTCGGCCAGCAGCTCTTCGAGCAGTTCGAGCGTCGGGATGTCGAGGTCGTTGGTCGGTTCGTCGAGCACCAGCACGTTGGCCGGGCGCGCGAACAGGCGCGCGAGCAGCAGCCGGTTGCGTTCGCCCCCCGACAGCGACTTCACCGGCGAGCGCGCGCGTTCCGGCGCGAACAGGAAGTCGCCGAGATAGCTCATCACGTGCTTGCGCACGCCGCCGATCTCGACCCATTCGCTGCCGGGGCTGATCGTATCGGCGAGGCTCTTTTCCTGGTCGAGCTGCGCGCGCATCTGGTCGAAATACGCAACCTGCAGGTTCGTGCCCGTGCGCACCGTGCCGGCATCGGGCTTCAGCTCGCCGAGGATCAGCTTGAGCAGCGTGGTCTTGCCGGCGCCGTTCGGGCCGACGAATCCGATCTTGTCGCCACGCATGACCGTCGTCGAGAACGTATCCACGACCGTGCGGTCGCCATAGCGCTTCGTCACGTCAGTCAGCTCCGCGACGATCTTGCCTGACTTCTCGCCCTGCGCGACGTCGAGCTTCACGTTGCCTTGCGCGTTGCGGCGCTCCGCGCGCTCGTTGCGCATTTGCACGAGCCGCGCGATGCGGCCCACGCTGCGCGTGCGGCGCGCCTCGACGCCTTTGCGGATCCACACTTCCTCCTGCGCGAGCAGCTTGTCGAACTTCTCGTTTTCCACGCGTTCGATTTCGAGCTGCTGCGCCTTGCGCGTCTGGTACGCGGAGAAATTGCCCGGGTACGACAGCAGCCGGCCACGATCGAGTTCGACGATGCGCGTCGCGACGCGATCGAGGAATGCGCGATCGTGGGTGATGAACAGCAGGCCCGCGCGCTGCGCGACGAGCAGTTCTTCCAGCCAGCGGATACCGTCGAAGTCGAGGTGGTTGGTCGGTTCGTCGAGCAGCAGCACATCCGGCTGCAGCACCAGCGCGCGCGCCAGCGCGACGCGCTTCTGCATCCCGCCCGACAGCGCGTCGACTTGCGCGTCGCCGTCCGTCAGGCCGATCTGCGCGAGCGTCATCGACACGCGCGTGCGCCAGTTCCACGCATCGTGCGCGTCGAGCGTCGATTGCAGCGCGTTCATCCGCGCGAGCAGCGCGTCGTGCTCGGCGCCTTCCGGCGTTTCCGCGAGGCGGTGCGCGATCGAATCGTACTCTTCGAGCACCTCGCGCGTATGCGCGAGCCCAGACGCCACCGCGTCGAACACCGTCGCGCCTGGTTCGAATTCGGGCTCCTGCGGCACGTAGACGGTCACGAGCTCCTGTTGACGCGTAATCAGCCCGTCATCCGGCTTCGCAAGCCCGGCGACGATCTTCAGCAGCGACGACTTGCCCGCACCGTTGCGGCCGATCAGGCCGACGCGCTCGCCGGCCTCCAGCGAGAAGTCCGCGTGATCGAGCAACGCGACGTGACCGAACGCGAGTTGCGCGCCGGTAATGGAATAAAGCGACATGGGGAGACGGCGAAGAGAGAAATCGGAAGCGCCCATTGTACCGGTGGCGGACGCCTGCGCCGGGTTGGCCGGATGGGCTAGGCCAGTATGCGCTTCCATTCGTGCCGAGTTGGTGCCCGGCGGGGGCGGCTGCGCGCATGCTGCGGATGGTGTCGGCGCCGCGCGCGGCGGTGTGGCGCGGTGTCGTGCACGGGCGTCCGGCCGCTGCTTCCGGCTGGGCGCCCGCAGCTGCAGTGGTGCTTACTTCACGTTGACCGTGATCGTCGAACTCAGCTCGGGGCCGTACGAGCGGTGTGCGCCGTCGCCGAGCTGCAGCGTCAGCGTGTGCTGGCCCGGAGGCAGCTTCACGTCCGTTTCGGTTTGACCCTTGCCGAAGTGCAGCGAGTGTTCGGTGGCGGGGATCACGTCGCCCTTCGGCACCGGCTTGCCGTCGATCAGCAGATGATGGTGGCCGGTGTCCGGCGCCATGTCGCCGGACGGCTTCAGCGCCATCCCTTCGAGGCCGAATTTCACGTGAACGGGGCTCGAGACCGTCGCGCCGTCCTGCGGCTCGACGAAGAACACGCGCGCCTCCGCACGCGCGAGCGTCGACACGGCCAGCGCCGCGACACACACCGCACCCGCGATCCACTTCTTGTTGAGCATCGTTTTTTCTCCTTCAGATTGAAAGGCCCACGAAGCATACACTGCATGCCCTGCGCGCGCGATGGCGGCTGTTGTTCGCGATGCGTACGTTTAAAACGACGTTGCGCAGACGTTGCGCGAAATTCCGGTAACATTGCGCCTTTCGTCCGGCGGTCACGCGGCGGACGGCATCACCGACTTTCATCATCCCGAGCGCCACATGAGCGAAGTAACCGAATACCAGAGCTGGGTCTGCCTGATTTGCGGGTGGGTCTACAACGAGGCAGAAGGCCTGCCCGACGAAGGCATCCCCGCCGGCACCCGTTTCGCCGACATTCCCGCCGACTGGCGCTGCCCGCTGTGCGACGTGGGCAAGGAAGATTTCGTCGTCGTCGATTTCTGATCTTGTATTTCTGACGACGGCTGCGCGCCGGGCCGTGCATCGGCGCGCATTCCGTCCGCCGATGCGCCGCGCGTTTGCTATACTCTGCGCGCTGTCCACATTGCCGTCCCGTTCGCGTCTTTTGCATGCCGAATCGCGGACATGGCCCTCCCCGTAGTTCAATGGATAGAACAAGCGCCTCCTAAGCGCTAGATACAGGTTCGATTCCTGTCGGGGGGACCATCTAAGTTCCCAACACTTCCCAAGTTTGCCCAAAAAGTCGCGCACATCCTTGTGTCGCCTGGACTTTTGCTGCCATCATTGCCCAAGGTTGCCCAGTACAAGCAACCTAACTTGGGGGCATCTTTTGGGATATGCCTCCGTGCCCCCAAACTCGATGCCCCCACGCCATGCCGAAGCGCGCTACCCCGCTGACCGAGATGCAGATCCGCAAGGCCAAGCCGGCAGAGAAACCCTATCGCCTGGCAGACGGCAAGGGGCTGTACCTGGAGGTCATGCCGAACGGGTCACGCTACTGGCGGATGAAGTACCGCTTCGAGGGCAAAGAGAAGCGCGCCGCCTTCGGCGTCTACCCAGAGGTGACACTGGCCGAGGCTCGGCAAGCCTGCCTCAATGCGCGGAAGCAACTCGCCGCCGGCACCGACCCGACCGAACAGAAGCGGGAAGTCAAACGCACTCGGGCGATCGAAGCAGCGTCGACGTTTGAGGCTGTCGCGCGCGAATGGTTTGCGGCCCAGAAGGATGGCTGGACCGAAGTGTATGCGGGCAAAGTGATCAGCTCGCTCGAAGTCGATGCGTTTCCCCGAATCGGCCATCGTCCGATCCGAGACATCGAGGCGCCCGACATGCTCGAGATACTGAGGGCTGTCGAATCCCGCGGCGTGCGAGAGACAGCAAAGCGCATCCTCCAGCGCTCAAGGGCCGTGTTCCAGTACGGAATCATGACCGGGCGATGCCCGCGCAATCCCGCTGCAGATATCGACGCCGAGACAGTTCTCAAGAAAAGGGTCGGCGTCCGACACATGGCACGTGTCAAGCCGGTCGAAATCCCGCAGCTCATGAGAGACATCACCGCGTACCAAGGTGATTTCGTCACGCGGCTGGCGCTCCGCTTCATGGCTCTGACGTTCACTCGGACAACCGAGATGATCAATGCTGAATGGGATGAATTCGACGAACGCGCCGCCGAATGGCGGATTCCGCCCGAGCGCATGAAGATGCGCGATCCGCACGTCGTGCCCCTATCGCGGCAAGCGCTCGACGTGCTCGCCCAGCTTCGCGCGCTCAATAGCCAGCATCGATTCGTGTTCCACAGCGTGCAAGGCCGGAGCCACATCTCGAACAACACAATGCTCTATGCGCTGTACCGGATGGGCTACAAATCGCGAATGACAGGCCACGGATTCCGCGGGCTGGCCGCTACCGTGTTGCGAGAGCTTGGGTACAGCCGGGACGTGGTCGACCGGCAACTTGCCCACGCAGAGCGCAATCAAGTCACCGCTGCATATGTGCACGCCGAGTTCCTACCCGAGCGTCGCAAGATGATGCAACACTGGGCGGATCACCTCGATGCACTGGAGGCTGGCGCAGCGGTGATCCCGATCAACGCCGCGCAATAAGCGTTCACATTACAGAACGCAGAAACGTCTACTGACCCCATATTTGAAGGCCTCGCCTAATTGGCAGGACCTTTGTGTATCGAAGTGTATCTAAAACGCTCGGTCTCAGGGTCTACTGAGACCAGCGCAGTTAACGACTTTGGACGTGGTATCAGCTCAAGCCTGCAGTTTCTCGATGTGCTCGATTACTCGCTGCGCGATGTCGATAGCATGATTGGATTTGATCTTGTTGAACGACAGCGCCATTTCATAATCCGCATCGTTTCTGCTGACCCGCAGAGAATCCAGCCTCAACGCAACTTTGGCTTCGCCAATTTTTGAGTAATGCTGTCGGGTGAGTGCATGCACTGTGCTAGACAAATCCGCAATGCACGCAGCGTCGCGCGCATATAGGAATGCCGCGTAATAAGCGCGACTGATGGCAGATCGCAGCTTTGCCTCTTCAGTGTTCTGCGCGCCCTGATGCAATTCGCGCGCAACCGCAAGAAATTCGCGGGGCTCGCATGCCATGTCAGCGAATCCTTACGATTACTTCATCAAGTGCGCTCGCCATCCGGCTGTCCGCGCATATTTCGTCCAAGAACGAATCTTCGAGTTCCAAAAAGTGCTCTTGCGAAGCTAGCGTTGTTTCGACGTTTATAAGCACCTTCTCCCAACCTTCCTCTGGATCAGAATACATCGTGAGTTGTAGGTGCGCGCCGGCGAAATGCCTTGCTGCCACGTTCCGGATGAGGTCGACGCCAGCAAGCGTTTCGAACTTGGCGCCGGCGAGATAACGTCGTGCAGCCGAACTCTCTGTCATAGTTGCGCCCACGTTTCTCCTTTCTCGCGATCTCGGATCCGTTGATGGTGTCATCGAAACGAACTCCCTAAGCCCTAGCATGTTTGGACCGAGACTGGACGTAGATTGACGTGCCTTACGCACCTGCAGTGCGATACGCGGGTCACTTTGCGGGCGCCAGCCAGTCTGCAACCAGCCAGGCGAATATGAAGTGGTTGTGGCCGTCGACGTCATTGATCCTCCAGCCCAATGGCAATCAATTGTTCGCGACTCAACACATTGCGCATGAGTACTTTATTGTTTGGCTGCAGCAGTCCCTTGAAAGCAACCTGCAAGAACTCCTCATTCTCTTCATCCGACGCAGACGAAAGTGCCTTAGGCAGATTGTCCTTGAACGTCACTTGGGCTAAGTGATCGATCGAAGCGGTGAGACGACCGTCGATATTCGCGCTCGAGAGGTTTAGGACGTTCAGCAATTGGCGATTGGCGAATTGCGCTTCCGCAGCAGGCCCCTCGCCATCATTCATGGTTAGCACGAACCAACCTTGATAAACATGCCAAAGCGGCCCAACCGCCAACGTATTGGCTGGCAAAAACTGAGAATCAGGATTGAAAACATCACCAATCAGGTAGGGCTCCGGGTCCGTTTCGTAGATGAACTTGTCGATGACTTGCAGAGTAATCTGACTGAGCGGGTTTGTCTCCGAGGCGATCTGTCTCACGACTTCAGTCATGAAGCGCTTCGCCTGCGGCCATACTTTTTGCCATGAGTCGTAGTCGAGGCAGTTCACGACAACGTTCTGATCGGTAGCCCGAACAACCCAAGCCGGCGTGCCGTCTTCCTTGAAACGTTGGAGCAGCACCCCGCTCGGAGTCGCTTGTTGCGTGATGTTAGGCATTCCAATATGGAATGCTATGCCCTGCGTTGTCTCAAAGCGTGGCAGATCTGAGCGCAACGTCTCGCGCAGCGTAGCCAAGCGCGTCACTTCGGCGGCATCAAATGCTCGCGAGAAGGTCAGAACAAAGGCCATAGCCTCGATAGCATTGTGCTGACGGATCGGTTTTGCGATTGCCATTTCTAAATGGAACAGGTCGATCGGGTGCCTAGGCGCGTAAATCGATGGGAGTATAGCCGATCCTGTATATCGGCCGATTGTCACGAACCCTTAGGCACACCATCCGCGCGATGGGATACGATCGACGCTCGAAAGTTGACCGGATCGTCTAGGTACGCATGGATCTCCGCGTTCTTCCACACAGTACACCGCGACGACAGTCGAATTGGCGCTGGAGCGCGGCCGGCCAGACAAAGCTGGCGCCACGTCTCCCTCGAGACACTAACGAACGGGGCGATCTGCGACCAGCGTGAGTGCCCCACGACCGGCAGCGTGTCGACGTGCTTACGCATGCGTCACCTCCGCATCGACCAGCACCTCCCGCCCATAGACGCGCTCCACCCACGTCCCGCGTCCGTCCCCGTGGCCGAGCCATGTCGATACGCCTGCAGCCGCCTCCCGACGCGATACGCCGGCAGCCTTCTGCCGCTCAAGGTGCTCGGTCGCGTATGCGTATCGAAGGCTGTGCGGTGCGCGCTCATCGGTCATACCGACCATGCGCACCACGTAGTGGTAGCGCTCCATCGCTCGTCTCAGATCTGGCTTGCGCACCAGCTTCCCGCCGTACGCGTTCGACAGCCCGATCGCCCTTTCCACCAGCTCAGTGGCGCGCCGCGTGTCCAACGGTGGGCTCCGACGCGTCTTGCCTCCCTTCGTCCCGTGGATGATGGTCACGAAGCCGTCCCCGATCGAGCTCGACAGCGCGCGCCGCCAGTCAACCAGCGATTTGATGCTTTCTACCGCCTCCCGGGCGCGAAGTCCGAACTCCAGCTGCAGCTCGAGCACAACTGCAATGCCCGGATCGATCGCAGCAACTGCAACACGATACGTTTCCAGCTCATCGCGCATCATCGGCCGTTTCGTGCCGGCCCGGCTTGCCCCCGACAGCCCGAGCGCCGCATTGCTCATCTTGTCGGCAAACGGCCGGCGACCGATCCCTTCGAGCGCCGTTCGAATGTGCGTCATGTTGTTGATCGCCGTCCGCTTCGAACGCCCTCGCGCCATCATGTCGTTCGACCACGCGATCAGATGCTTCTCTTTGAGCTGACCGGTCGTATGAACCTGAAAGCCCATAGCCCACAGAAACCGAGCGAAACGCGCGAGCGACTTCTCCCGACCTTTCGAGGTCGAGTTTGCCTGTTTGCCGCGCGCCCCGCGCGCAGCACGGCACAGGTCGGCCGTGAGAGATTTGTGCGACATGCGTACCCCGCGTCCATGACGTGAGGCTCGACCCCAGTTGCCTCCCTGTCCGCTGGACGGAGCCGCGAATCCGCGGCTGGGAGACAACAAACGGGGGCACGAGCCTCGGCCTGGTGAGATTGGGAGCGTTCTACGCCAGCAAGCTGGCGCAGCCCGGCGCGCATCAACCCGATGAGGTTCGACGCGTGGCGGGAAGACGCTTCCCCCGTTTGATCCGTGTTTTGGCTTTGCGACCGATCGAGGGCGCCAATGCCCCGACCGCGCGAATTGATGCGTGCCGAGCGAGTCGACACGAGATTCCAGACACCGAGGCCAAGCGCGCCGCCAGTCGTCACGGGGACGATTGAGACGGACGCGACAAGACACGGCGTTAGCGCTGGGGAGCGCACGTCACGGATTGATTGCCGCGGGAGCGGCATACGGGGATTGCACAGCGCGCCTTTCGCAAGAAGCAAAAGGCGGTGGGGGGCTTCACCTAGCGGCGAAGCAGTCACGAGCCCATCATGAAACGATGGACGGATTTTGGGCCGGGGCCCTACTCAGTTCATTCGGTGATTGAGTCACCGTGCCCGCAGAGCGGGCTTACATATGGCTGTTCAACAGCCAGGTCCTGCAGTCGATGCCCTTTAACCCGGGCTAGGTATGCAGCAAGATTAGCGATGGCCGGACGGCTTGGCAACAGATTTTCGCGACCTCGGTCCGGCGACGAAAAATGGCAGTCGCGTCTACAGAGTGACGCATGCAATAGTTCGCGATGCCATTGACGGTGCAACCGCTTTTACAGAGTGATGCGCCTGAATATGACCGCCACGAAACCTCATGCCGGAAACCACATGTTGTAGAGGCGATACAGCCTGCATCGCCCCAACGTTCACTTTCGGACATACCCGGGAGCATATGACAGAACATCTGCCGTTCTTTTGACCGAACTTGTCGCAGCGGTGGCAACCCCCTATCCTCATTGGACACGGCTCCTAGAAGCCCACACTCGGGGAATATCGCCATGAAGATCGCCGCTTTGATTCTCATCGTTGCTTCGAACACTGCCGTCGCCGCCTGCTTTGGCACTGCAGCATTTCAGACTTGTAACGACAACAACGGAAACTCCTATTCTGTAAGCCGCATGGGCAATGCGACGACAGTCAGCGGCTACAACGCCAATACGGGGAGCAATTGGAACGAGAGCGCCCGGACGATCGGCAACTCCACCTATATCAACGGGACCGCGGCCAATGGCAACACGTGGAACGAGACCATCACCACATATGGCAACGGCAATCGGTCCATGTATGGAACCAGTTCAGAAGGAAGCTCGTTCAGTCGGTATTGCACCGCCTGGGGCTGCAACTAAAACGAAGGCAGAATTCGATGAGTCTAGCCCCCGCGATCGCCGGGACGATTGCCGCAACGAATACTTCTGGCATCACGCTTGCCGATCACGTTTTCATCTATATCGGCGCAGCGGTTCTGTTTGGGTTGATCGGGCTAGTCCCGCTCTTGGCCGAAAAACCCGAGTCGAAGCCTACGCCTGGAGCGTGGGACGTGGTTGACGACGCATCCGAGGATTCGCCGCCTCGAATCGCGGAGCAACCGATGACGATCGACGGCGAGATAACGGAGGTACGCAAAGTACCAAAGCTGACCCGCCGGGGGCCGCGATTGGGGCGATAGATCGGCGGTCTTTACGGACTCCCCTGCGGACCGGCAAGCTGCGGGACTGCCAGAGCAGGTGCGTACCGAAGACGACGCGCCAACGCTTGCGCCATCATTTGCGATCGGGATGTCACTGGACCGGCAGTATAGGCATCAAGGTATGGGAGAAATCCCTGCGGATTCAGTAGCAGATCGGCCAGATGTTCATTCAGCCGGCTCCCGATACGCGATCCGTTCAGCAAACTTCCGACGCCACTGCCTAGCGCGGAGCCTACTCCTGCACCTGCAGGCCCGAAGAGAGCCGCGCCGCCCGCCGCGCCAGCAGCTTGCGTCGCAGTACCTAAAACGCGCCCCACTGCGCCCCCTTGAAAGTTCCGCCCATACAGCTGGCGCGCAAGCCAGCCATTAGCCGCAAGGTTGTACGCCGTATCGCTCCCCGGCGTGCGGACCGAGTTCGATATCGTCGCGCGCTGAAGATCCTGTCCAATGCGCTGGAGCGTGCCGAGGGCGTTGGCATCAATTCCGTACGCCGCCGCGTCACCGCTGTTCATTGCCTTTGCGAGCGCGGCTCGATACGGCATCATCTGAATTTCCGGTACTCCGCCCGCATTCATAACGCGCGTGCCCAAGCCGTTGGCGATCTGTTGGCCCACGTCCATTGTATTCACCGGCACGCTACCAGCGGCGTATGCCGCGCGCGCCTGCTGAACGCCGGGGATATAGCGTGTCATCCAATTGTCGACATTGGTCTTCAGTGCGGCTAGCGATCCTGCACGCGTGGTGGCGCCAGTGCGTTGCGCCTCACCAATCATGTCTCCCAAAGCTCGAGAGGTATAGTCGAGCGCCGCGCCATTGATTGCCAGACTACCGCCTTGCTGGGGCCAAATTGGGGCAATGCCACGCCCCACTGCGGCATCCAGCGAGGCAATCTGGTTGGCACGTTGCATTGCCTCTTGCATCTCCGGGATTTGGGCATAGCGCATGAAAGCAGGACCGACATTAGCTGTCGCCTGATGCGCCTGTTGATATAGCGGTGATGCAGCAGCTTCGCGGGCGGCCTGTGCCGCCTGCATATCGGCCGGTGTGCCCGCGACTCCCATGAGCGCCTGCCAGCGCGCATTATTGTTATCGATAGCACGCTGCATCAATGCATTGCGGAAATCCGGATTTGCGTTTGCTGCAGCCTTCTCTGTCGCCACCAATACAGGACTAGCACCGGCCTGCGCCGTAGTCGGGGTGGAACCCGGCACGAAAGTAGACGCGCCGCGTATATTTCTCGCAGCCTGTGCGGCATCGTTGCCCACCGCGTTAGCGAGTTGCTGCCCCACATATCCACGCGGATCAAGAATAGGACGAACAGCGTTGTAGAGGCTTCGGCCCGCTCCCGCAACGGCGCCAATGGCTGCAGGTATAGCCGCGCCAACGCCTGCGCCGACCAGCGCATTGTTTCCAACTTGCGCCCAGTAGGATTGACTCGGATCGATCGATGCGCCTGCAGACAGTGCGGCGCCGGTGGCCGCATTGCCAAGGCCGGCGCCAACCATACGCCCGACCGTGCCGCCCATCATGGGAAGCGAAGTGACACCAGCTCGAACAGCATTGCCAGCCTTCAAGACGCCTCCTACCGGAAGGATCATCGGGGCAACAATGCTCGCAGCATGCGCGCCAGGAGATGCCGTTTTCCGGAATTGTTGATCAGATGCAGACTGCGCGGCGACATCACTGTTCGCAGTATTGGCAAGCCAGTTGCCGATCGCGGATCCACGCACCCCTGGAATAGCGTTTGCACCCGCGGCGATGCCCTTTTCGACGACGTTCGCCGCATTGCTCGCAAGGCTGCTTACCCCGTGCCACGCGCCCGCGCCGATCTGCTGAAGATCATTCCAGGTGCCGGAAGACGCACCGCCTGCCGCTAGGTCATTCGCCAGATCGTTCGACGACCACGGAACTGTCCTTGTCGGTTGTTGCGCCACTTGATCGCCGAATTGCTGTCCCGACGCACGCGCCGCCAACATCACGTCGATTGGATCCGCCGCACCGTGCCCCGACGGGGCCGATGGTTGCATGCCAATTTGCTGCCCTCGCGCTCGCTGCTCGAGCAGCGCATCGATGTCATCAGGCGTCGACGATTGTCCAACCGACTGTTGTGAGGCCGGCGCGTAGCCACCGCTCTGTTTGATTGCTGCGTATTTCGCCGCAACATTTCCCACGTAGGCATTCGTCTTCGGCCCCCAGAGCTTCTGGTCCGGTCCGGCGAAGTGCGCCGCGACTGCCTGTTCGACGTTCCCACCAAACCGCTGCATGTTTTCGGCAAACATCGCTGCCGCCGCTGGAACAGCTTGCGTCGGATCGAGAGGATTAATCCCATATGCCTTTGCCGTAGCCGGCGTAAAGCCCATCAACCCGGCCGCGCCGCTCGCTGGATTGACCGCATTCGGCCGGAACGACGATTCCTGCGCTGCGATCGCCTTGAGGATCGACGGGTCGACGTTGTATTGCTGGCCCGCGAGCTGGAAAATCGAATCGAAATCGGAAGCGCTCATTGCAGCAACCCATTCTGTTTGAACCAAGCGCGCCGCTGCATCAACTGCTGCGCCTGCTGTGGCGACAAGCTATTGAGCAATTGCTGTCGTTGCTGCGGTGAATAGGTTTGCAGTTGGAACACCTTAGGGTCGAAGTTGTTGCGCCACGTCTGGTCCGCTTGATCGAGATTCGCCACACCGCCGTTATTCTGTTTGAACTGCTGGTAGAAATTCGCACGCGCCGTACCTGCCAATTCGCCGGCCTTCGCCCATGCAGCCATCGTCTGCAATGCCTGAGGGAACATCGTATCGTTCGGATTTGCGTGCATCGCCGCCTCCATCTGCGAGTCAGTACCGGTACCTCCCGCTGCTTGCCATGCACGCAGACCGTTCTGGTTGAGATACTTCTTGAGCTCCTGATATTCGCCGACGCTACCTTGCCAGTTCGGGAACATTTTTCCGAGCACTGGCGAATTCGCAATCACGCCTTTGACATTGTTTTGCCAATCCGAGCCGGGACCGGTTTGCACACCGGACTGAGAAAGCTGGATGATGTTGTCGAGTACGTTCTGCCGAGTGGGGCTGTCGACGCCGAACTGGACAGCCTGGTTATAACGATCGGCATTCGCTCCCGCCACTTTCTCCGCTGCCCCTGCGACACCCGGCGCAAGCCCTGGCACTGTGGGACCTCCATTTGGCGCCTGATAGTTACCGAAGCGCCCAGCGTTGATGCGGGCGCCCCCGAGCGCGCCGCCACCCGGCTGGCCCGGAGATGACAAGCCATTCGCGATGTTGAAATCGGTATTCCACACCGGACGTCCATCCGGGCCGAACGCAGGACGCACGTTAAATTGCGCCTGTCCTGCTGCCTTCGCACCCGACTCCTGCTGCAATGCTTCCGCGCCGCCAGGGATCGGGTTATATGCCCACGTCTTTCCCCCATTCGGCGTCGTCAGTTGTGCACCCGCAATCTGTGTCGGAACAACAGTCGGCGCGAAGCCACCGCGACCGTCCGGTGTCGCATAACCCCATCGCCCAGTCAGCGATGCATTCTTCGTCGCCTCGTTCTGATAGTTCGCCGATGCCTGCTCGGGAGATACCCCCATCCAGCGGTTGTTCTTGATCTGGTCCGTCGGTGCCAGCGCTGCCGCTTGATCCTTCCAGTACCCCCCAGGATCAGAGAAAAAACGCATCGCCGCCATCTGAATCGGCCACCCGGCTGGATTCAGGGAGCCGCCCGGCGCGAGCGCACCTTGCTGAGCCGTCGATTGACCTTGCAGTTGCGGCAGCGCTCCCGTTGGTGAACCAATCATTCCACCAAGTAGCCCTGCAGCCCCATCAGACTGGTCATTGACGGTTGCTGGTTGAGCCCCGGCAGTCCCGTTTCCGACGGGTTGCTCTGCCAGGGCAGATTGCTGTGGGGACTGCGCTCCAAACATGGGCGATCCGCCCATTGCCCAATTCATTTGCGCCTGACCCAGACCATTCAATCCCTGACTTACCTGGTTTCCGAGTTTTGCCGCAAGATATGCCTGCCCCAACTGGGAAAGAGGCGCGAGCGGCGACGTGCGCGCCTGCACTTGGTATGGGCCGACCGCAGCGCCTGCAGGCGTCTGCTGCGACGTCATCGCGCCTCGCATCAGTGCTTCCGCAAGCATTTGCTGTCGCTGAATGTCGTACAGGTTTCCCTGATATTGCGGCAGCACAAACGGACCATTGTTTCCAGCCATGATCAACCTCCGCTCAGTGCTTGACCGCGACGAGATCGGCCGGTTCGGGAATACCGCGCGCGATGATTTCCTCGACACCCTCGGTCGATGCAAGCGGTGTGTCGGACATTGCTTCGGTCAGCTGGTCCTGCAACCAATCGTGAGTCGACGAAATGTCAGCACCTACAATCCGGAGATCGGCTTCGACTTGGAATCCTTGGGCAGCGCGCTGAGACGCCTGCAGGATGGCCGCAAACATCGACCGAAGTCGTGCACCGGCCATGTTGATTGCGTTTAACAGCTGGTCCTGTCGGGCCTGCTCGGTGGGGGACATGTTGAACTCCTTCAGATGGACGAATTCAGTCTATGAGGAATCCCCGTCTCGAACTGGGTAGAAAAATCGGCGTGGATTTTCTGCCCGGTTCGCGGCATTACGTAACAGCGTTCGCAGCTCGTTTCCGCAATAACACTCGTCCAGCCTTCGCTTGATTCGCGAACTTCCGGGCGATCTGCTCAAGACGAGCCGCAGGGGCAGATATACCGCTCGTTTCGGCTAGCACAAACACCATCGTTCTAACACGGCTATACGCGCTATTGCGTACGCGGCCGAGTGGGCGAAGCGGTACACCGTTCCGATGCAGCCACTGATCGATCGTGCCGCCTTCTGCCGCGGCAATCGCCCATCCGATTTGCCGATCTGCCAAATCGCTGACCGGGGGACGACCAAGCCGAGCCTGAGGCTGAATTGCCGGCCTCCCGGGCACCGTAAGAAGTGCCTTTGCCAACGAAGACGATTTCTCGTAGGCAGCTAGCTTCCTCTCGAGGACACGAATGCGCGCGGCTAGCTCGCGTACTGGAATATCCTGGAGCGGATCAACATCGCACGACTCGCGAATACTGCATTCGACTTCAGTCACCATTACCCTCGCCGTTCGCCGCCTCAACTTCTCCGAGAGCGATTTTCACCAGCTGGCCGTGCCACTCCTGCTCACTTTGAATCAGGCGCAGACGCCGCTCGTACTCTACGGCGACGTCGGGATGGAAGTCGCGCAGATAACGAAGCTTGCCGCCTGCTTCTGCAAGGTGAGCCGTGCAATGAAGGCAGTCGAGCGAGCCCATGCCGTAAGCGTATTGCCGCGGAATCTCGACACCCTCGGCCTGTAGATACGAAAACACGTCATCTTTCGACCATCCACGTATCGGGATCAACTGGGTGCCGCCGTTCTGTGGGTCGACCATTCCATTTGTAATCGGTGGCCGATACGCCTCGCTCTCGCGCTCTCCGCGTATTACCAAATCAGCTCCCAGCTCCCTGATTTTGTTCTGCATCGGAGCCCAGACGTTCGCGGCGCAACACTCGAGCGTCGAGTGCAATTTAAAGCTAGGCGCATTCGGGCTGCAGAGGCGCCCGATAGCCGTCGCGGTCCAAGGCACCATATCCGCCGGAAACGTCTGCTCCACTGCGTGGCCGCGAATGTATCCTGGTCCTGGGACTTCCACGAAGTTCGAAACAAGCTCACGGATGCGTTGCATCTGCTCGACTGTTTCAGGGTAAGGATCTCCAGAGTTGGCCCATAGAACTGTTACGCGATTCCACCACGGACGGAGCAAATACAGACAAGCAAGCGAGTCCTTACCGCCCGAGAATTTCAGCACGGGCCGCTGATGCGTTGACATCGCTTCGGCAATTTCGCGCTGCGCGGCCTGGCTCAGCGCCGGATCGAAAACATGATCGGTCATTGTGCAACCTCCCGTAGCCGTTTTGCTCAGCGTCAGAATGCAATCATCGCGGCGCCGCCGAGCATTCCCAGAGTGCCCATCGTCGAATTCGCGCTCGATACGTCGGCGTTGTGGCCGGCCAGTTGCGCCTGATACGCGTTGTTCATATACCCCGCAATATCCGCGGGTGCCGCCGCAGCTTGCCCGGTACCGGAATATCCGGGGATCATCTGCGCGATCGTCTGCAGGTTCGAATACGGCGCCTGGCCAATGCCAACCTGCTGTCCATACAGCCCCGCTTGCTGGCCGAGGTTCTGGCCCATCATCCCCAACAGACCCGACTGCGACTGCAGGTTAGCAAGCTGATTCTGGAAGTTCTGCGTGCCGATTTGCGAGCCGGTCAGAATCGACTGATTGGCTGCATCGCTATAGGCGCGTTGGCGCTGTAGAGCGAAGTTGTTCTGAGCGTTGTTGTACGCCTCAGAGCCTTGTGTCAGTCCTTGGTTTGCGAGTTGAGCTTCGAGTGCGGTTTTCTGCTGCGCGAACTGCGGGTCGAGGTATTGGGTCTGTGCGGCGTACGCGGCGTTTTGACCTTGCTGTTGAGCCTGCTGCGCGGCCTGCGGATTCATGGACGAACCGAGCGCGGAGATTTGCTGGTTGAGACCTTGGTACAGCCCAGCCAAACCGTTCAGGCCGTTCATCGCGTTCTGGTTAATCGAACCGCTCTGCCCGACCTGCCCCAGAAGACCGGTGAGCATGCCCTGAAGCTGGGGGCTCGCAGAAATTGTCGTCCCATAGATCGGCGCGCCCGTGTTGGGATCCTTGCCAATCTGCGTGGAAGTTTGTGAACCGAATGGATTTGAATAATTGTTGAGGTTCAGCGCCTTGTTATAGGCGGCAGACTGTTGGTTCGTGAACGTCGTTGCCGCAGCGGTTTGCCACGGATCCGGCGCCGATGGTGCATCGCCGCCTTTTCCGCCGCCCTCGAGTGTTGCCGGCCGAGCTTGCCAAGGCAGCCGCCGGAAGGCGTTGAGCGGCAAGTCCGGGGTATCAGACGTAAGCAGTGTAGTGGTGCGCATATCGTGCCTCGATCGTTTAATGAAACAGTTTGGGTTCGACGGATTGACCCAGCTCTTTGGCTTCTTCCCCCGACTCAGGCGGCCCTATGAAATCGGGTTGCTTCGGAAGCCTCGGGAATTCGGCGCCGGCGTAGTCGTGCAACGTCCGTAGATGGATGACGATGTTTTCAACATCGGAGGCAATCGGCGTATCGCAGGGCAAGTTGTCGCGAACCATGCTGAGCATCCCCAGCACCAACCGGATCTGCGATGACAGGCGACGCATGAATGCGACTTGGCGTTCGTCGATTTCGGCCGACGGATCACGCTCATTGGAAGCGGTCGAGGTCATCACTCGTCCTCCCATGGCTCAGCGCGCCTCACCACGATCAGCTTTCGCGTCCTATGGGGATTGATTTCTCGAATCGCGTTCTTCTCAATTTCATCGAGGGATTCGCCGGTAGGGCATGGGTAAAAAACACCTTCCACAAAGACACCGTGCCCCTCTTCGAACTCGCCAAAATGGCGGAGTACCACGGTCATGGGGTCAGTTCCGCCAAACTGTTGCTCCAAGCGTGCCAACCGGACCTTCAGATTGCTTGTCATAGCCTTCACTCCGATTTGCCAGTGCAGTGCCGCTGCGCCCATTGGTTGACCGACAACTCGGCCTGCGCAATGACTAGCTGTCTCGTTTGCTTGACGACGAAAACTCCCGCTTGCCGTCGGCGCTTGATATCGGCAATCGTCCATTCCTCTAATTCCGCCGCTGTCTGGCCTTCTGCACAGGGTGTGAAGGTGCCATTTGTCATCACGCCATTGAAGCCGTCCGGGGGCTCAGAGTGACGGTGCAGTCGCACAATCAGGGGTTCGGCGCCCCCAGTCTTCGATTCAAGGCGCTCAATGCGTGCTCTGAGATTGCCGGTTGCCATCGCTCTTTCCCTCCAAAGCTGCGATCCGTTTTTCAAGTTCGTCGGCCTCGATGATCCTCACCTGGGCCGTAATCACCTGCATTACCGCGTTGGCTTCATCCGGCGTAATCTGACCGAGCGCCATCGCGCGCATAACTGCTTCGCCCTGCTCCGCGGGCGTGCCCGTCAGCTCAGGCAGGTCGACAGGAGCATCCTTTGCCTTGACCACGGGAATACACCGGTCAATGCAAATCCGGAGCGCCGTCGTATCGCCAGCCTTGGCAAGTTCGACAGCCTTTTTCACGAGCTCCGCGGCGTGCGGCTGCAGCAATTCACGTAGCTCCGTCCGCTTGTCGCGCGCGCCCTTGGGCTTTCCCGCCGGATTGCCGCTCTGCCCTTTTTTGAACTGCCCATTGCTCATCTCGCTGAAATTCCCCTGAAAAATTCACGGTCGACGTTCGACAGGACCGTCGTCTTCGCCGTACATGGCAATTCGGTCCCGGAAGTGGTGCAGATCAGGGAGCAGGCAGAACGCTGGCTGACGATCAACCACGTACATCGCCTGATCGAGTCGCTCCCCGCTCCATTGCTCGCGTTGAGCCAGTCGCACTACAAGCCGCGCAAGCGCTTGTCGGCGCATGTCATTCACGTCGCCGCGCGCAACTGTTTCCAGAAATGCCAAGGACGATCGGTTCATCGTTTCCACTCCTGCTTCCACATGCCGGAGGTCAGATCGAGGTATCGCAACCCACCGCCTCTCGAGTCCCGGAACTGCAGGCTTTCTGCATCGAACCAGAGGCGGACGTTTCCCTCCCACGTGTGGTGCCGCTGCTTTGCGCAAATCAGTACGGTGTCGGCTTGCAGTTCGGCTTCTTCGCGCTTCTCGTCGGAAAGTGTTTCTTTGCGAAGCAGCGCCTCCTTAGACTTGTTGCGATGGACGATTAGGACGTTGTCCACCAGGTCCGTGATCTCGCCTGCGCCTTTCATGTCGAATTTGTCCGGCACGGCGGATTCCCGCTCGCCTTTGCGCGCGTGATGTACCAGATGGATATGCACTCCGGTGTCGCGCGCCAGCGAGCAAAGCGCATCGACGAAGTTCTTCTGACCGGCGTAGTCGTCCGGCGCGATGCCGCATTTGAGCAGGCTGTCGATCACGACGTGGTGCACGCCAAGCTCCTTTCGGCAGTACCTCGCGACGGCGAGCATCCGCGTTCGCTCGACGGTACCAACGTGGGCGTACAGCCATAGGCGCTCATCGGTCCACCGTCCGAAGCCACGAATGAAATCTGGTGCCGGCACCGCAGCGGCTGCAGCTTGGCGTGTCAGGCGCTCCATGGTCGCGATCGGCCGCATTTCCATCGATGCGATGCATGCACGATCGCCGGTCGACATGGCGTGCAGCATCACCTCGCCAAGGACGGCGGACTTGCCGTGACCATTCACGCCACCCCAAAGCGTCACCTCGCCCTCACGGAAGCGGAGCGAATCGCCAACGCTGACCCAAGGCGATGCAGTGCCGATCGCGACGCTCTTTGGGCTGTGCACGTGCTCGACCAAGTCCTCAATGAATTCGCTGGCGCGGCGCACGTCCGCGCAACCGTCATCCGTGTCCTTGACGTAGGCGTTCCAGTCGATCGAATCAGGCAGAGTTCGGGCCATTAGGCGACCTCCTTGGCACTCTCGTAAGCTTCGGCGACCGCCTGCATTGCGAGATTGCACGCGTCGTCGTATGGATTCGGAATCGTGTCGCCCAGCACGTCA
Source organism: Burkholderia sp. AU19243 (assembly GCF_018148075.1). Taxonomy (NCBI): domain Bacteria; kingdom Pseudomonadati; phylum Pseudomonadota; class Betaproteobacteria; order Burkholderiales; family Burkholderiaceae; genus Burkholderia; species Burkholderia sp. AU19243. Next base: position 17,554 of record NZ_JAGSTV010000020.1, on the reverse strand, counting down.
AACAGACGTCGAGCTAGTACGTGCGAGGCTGGCCAACTGATCGGCGCGATAGCCATGGGAAACCAGTCAAACAGCGCGAAGTCCTGTCCGGGGACAACATGCGCTTCGCCGCAATGCACGCGAGGGCCTTCTCGGAACGTCAACACGAGCGTGTCGGGAACCGCGGCTGCGATATCCGACAGCGTGCGCAATAGGTCGCCCCACGGCACGTCTGTCGACGCGAACACCTCGACGTCAAGTGCGGTGAGCAGCCGCCAGTCGTAACGCTCGCCAGGCGTTGCGCTGAGCGTCACATTCGCCCACGACAACTGGCCGGCAAGCGCGACCAATACCGGCAGCTCCGGCACATTGCCGCTCTTGCGCATGGCGATCAGCGCGGCCGAATTACGGGGGAACCGTGGCTTCATGGCTATCATCCGAAGATCCCTTCGGCCTGATGGCCATTAACGCGTCCGGACGACTCGGCCAACCACGATGCGTTGAAGCCGCCCCATCCGCGAATCACGCAGGTGCGCACTGCTTCCGCCATCGAGATCCCCGCTTTGTCTGCCTCGGCTTTGGCATCATCGAAAGCCGTCACAGTCGGCGCTAGACGCTTGGTTTTGCGAACAGCAAGCCAGTCCTTGGCGATCTCAGGCGGAACGCCGAAAGACTCGAGATGTGCCTGCGCATCGAAGCGCGGAGCGCGTTGTTTTTGTTTGTTTGAAGACGAAGAAGAAGATGAAGATGAAGAGCCGTCACCTAACGGGGGCTTTGGTGAAGCTTTGGTGCTATCACCCAAGGTGGGCTTTGGTGCCGCCTTAAGTGCATCATCGCCATCGATTTGGAAGCGCGACGATTCACCGCGGACCGAACGCACGTGCTCGTCCTTGACCATCCTCGACGAGTACCAGATCGGCCCTTCCTGCTCCGCGATGAGCGTTACCGGATCACCGTCACGTCGACCGGACCTCGGAACGTAGACGAACGCAGCGCACGTCTGCCCTTTGTCGGCTCCCTTCAGCACGCCCTTGGTGATGATGGATCTGAGCATCGAGAGCGGAGCGCCGATAGCCTGCGCAATTTCTTTGAGCGGCCAGCGCAGAACGCCGTATTCCTCGGAATCGTGCAGGAGGCACATCACGTCGATCCAGACGCCCTTCTCAGCGTGGGTACAGCGCCGCAGATTGCTGTTCGCCTGCCAGTCGCCTGGATAGAACTGAAACGAAGGGCGCGTCATGATTGCCACCCCGTCAAAATTCCGGCTGGCATGCGATCCAGTTCAGCTTCGCGCAGGCGCTCAAGGACGCGTTGAACTGCCGCGGGCGTCATATCGTGGAGATATGCCCAGCACCGGCCGTCATTCCAAACGATCGCCGGCCAGGTCAGGTCCTTGCAGACTATCCAAGCACCGCGGACGACGCGGAAATCAACCGGCGCCCTGCCTGGACCACCGAAGCGAACTCGGCTGCAGTTAATTTTTCCAGCCATGGCAAGCCCCTTACGCTGCGATCGATGGGGCTTGATAGGCCGCGGGATCTTTCATCCAGCGGTGGACTTCCTCATTGCTGTAGACGGTGCAGCGCTCGGTCCAGCGTTGTGGTTGCGGTGCTCGCCCGGTTTTGACGAGCTTTCGCCACGTCTCCCGGCTGACGGGGATGAAATACTGGAGTTGGCTCCAACGGGAAAAGCCAACGCACGGAAGTGTTTCAGGGACTTTGGCCGATTCGGCATTTGCACGCATGCTTTGTCGCTCCTAGGCGTCGTTTGCATGCTGTACATTCCACCTCAACCCTAATCTGGTTAAAATTTGCAATCTTTCGGAAACTAGGCCCTTGATTGCAAACCCGCTCCCTTCGATATTCTGTTCAGTAGATTTCGAACATCCGACTCGACGTAATCTGTCCCATAAATGGCGTTGGCGGCAGTCGCAATCACCGCGTTGAGCACCTCTCCCTCGTAAGCCCGTTTGTTTCGCTCGGCCAGATCTCGAATAAAGCGGATAGCCAAAGCATTCGAGCCTTGTTTAGCCGGCTTAACCTGTTCGACCTGATCGATGCAGCGCCCGATCATATTGGCCATCAACTCCGATGCCGGCATAAGCTGATCTCCGGCGCCACGGATGCGCGCTCGATTCGCATCCCCGAAGTCCTCGAACACATAGAGGCCGTTGAACGTTTTGCCATTGAGCTGAACAATATGAAAGTCGAGGTCGTAAACGTCGAGCAACCTCCCCATTTCGTTCCGGAGGCTCCTGAGGCGATCAGCTAAGTCCTTTCGGTCAGCGGTTGACGCAGTTTGATAGCGTGGCGGACTCGAGGCAGCCGTCACTGCTGCCAAGAACGCGGCGACCCAAAGTCCGTCGTCGGATTGAGCATTCGCTAGTGCTGAAGAACGCCGTTCGAGAGTCTTCCACATAAGCACAGCGGCCTCATCTCGCATGAGGCTATCGAGAAGATTCACCTTATGCGTATCGCCGGTGCAGGCAAGCCGCTGTCGCTCCAAAAGGACAGCTTTCGGGAAATCCATATCAGCGCCCCCTCGGCGCAACCCTAAGCGGGAGCCGCGCCAACGGAGTAGGGAACTCCGCTTTCGCCCCGTCGAGCTAGGCGCGGCTGTCTGGTTGTGGGCCGCCTATTGACAAATAGCGCGGCACAAAATGTTCGCGAACGTATCGACTCCAGTGATGGCAAGCGTGGTGCAATGGCTCAGTCTGCGGTCGATCTGACGGTGCCGCTGGAGCCCGCTCCAGACGCTGTTGGATCAATGCGTAGTCGCCAACGTCCCATTGTCGGTGATTTCCATTAATCCGCTTGCCAGCTTCTCGAGCTCTTCACGAAGGTCAACAAGAGTGCAATGCACTGGGAGGTCACCCGGCTTGTCTTCCGGAAGCGCCTCTACCATGAAGGAGAGCACGTTATAGATCTTCCATGCTTCCGCTGATTTGGTGATCAACAGATCTCTGACATGCCTCACCGCGGCGTTGTCGCCCGCTCTCCACTGCCGTACTCGGATGGCGTCGTTGTCGTCAGATACCGTTGCGCCCGAAGATGCCGGAGACGACTCCTGATTGATTTTCATGGTGTTCCCCTTAGTACGCCGGATCGTTGGCGGCGTGTTGAGATGAAAAGCGCTTAAGCTGCCAGTCCCGAATCTGAACGAGCGCAGCGGCCCATTCAGCCGGTGACAGCCGGCGCCAGCGTTTTTCCGGTTTCGGCCACACGCGCCGCACGCGAAATTCTTCAATATCGTGCCAAGCAGGGCTAGCCGGGTTCGCTCTGGACGCCGGGCTGTACAGTGCGACAAAGGCAGGGAGACCCGCCATGCGCGCAAGCTGATGGATCACCCCGCTCGCCTTGTCCTGCCCGATGTCGCGCGCGACTTCCACCAGCGCCAACGGCAGTTTGTTCGAGCAACCGAACTCGACAAAAAGCACACTGTCCAGATCCGCCATAGTCAACGTCCTGGCCTCACGCGTGCCGATAAACCGACTGATCGAACGCGTCCGGTGCCACACACCGTATGCGCGATCGCGGATAAGGAATTGTTCTTCTTGCATGGTCGTCTGAAGCGCCGAACCGCCTCTGTTGAATCGCCTTGATTCAAATGTAGCACGGTGCTTTATTGATTTCAAGCACGGTGCTACATTACAATGCATGCATGGCCCGAGACGACCCGCAAATCAATCTCCGCATCCCGCTCGAACTGAAAGAGCGGTTGGATGCCGCGTCAGTGCAGAAAAGACGTTCGTTGACAGCAGAAGTGGTTGCCCGATTGGAAGCGAGTTTTTTGACTGGCGGCGAAGATGGCGGGGTTCACATTGATGATCGAACTCTTGATCTGTTCGCAGAACACATCGCAGAAAAGGTCGTAGGGGCGTTAGACAAGCGCGAGCAGCCGAAGCGCCAGCCTCGGAGACAAGGCTGAGACGCCACTGAACAAGGCCCGCGGAACGCGGGCTTTATTATTTCCCGGGCGCGCGGTCACAGATCTAGTCACAAGGGTAAGCTTCCGCGACGGCCTTACGAATGACGATGACTGCGGGCTGAGTACCGAGTTCTTGATCTCGCTGGAGCGCCATGCCCACAATCTGTCGTAGCCTGGTCGCGTTTGCTTTGCCAGCAGCGCACATATGCACAACGTTTGATCGCTCGGTGAGCCCCTGAATCTCACTGGCCTGCAGCACCGCGTCGTCATCTACGACTCCCATGACGTACATACTGGCCGCCAAGTGAAGAGCGCCATCGTTCGAGTTAATCCAACCCTCGAGTTGCCGCCCCGTCATTGTTGCAGCTTCGGCTGAAGGAGACCGCACCAGCAGGTTGCCAGCAATTGATACCAACACGACCACTGCGATGGAAGTCCCGATCAATCCCTGTGATCGTCTTTTTGTGCGATATGCATCGGCAGCGTGCATGGGCTGCTCCTTTATCGTGACAGCCGGCCGTCGGCGTATCCGGCCACATATTATCGGGCGCCGGCTCGTCTGCCTGATATAGCAATAGCATCACCCTCCACGCCGGCTCCCTCGAGCGCCCTCTCAGATTCCCAGAGTACCTTCTGGAAACATCGCATTCAGTCGCTCCTGGTCAACGACGTATCGATCAGCCTCACCGATCTTCAGCGCAGTCCGATATGCAAGTGTCGACCACAGAACGAGCGCGCCGTGCGCAAGATCTCGAAGCTTCCATTCCGCATTCTGATCAGCCGCAACCGCGGATCGTGCAAGCAGCGCGGTGATGACTTGCTCAGTCTCGGCCGTGAGTTCGCCGTAGCTCAGGCCTTCGTCGATGGGCATTACACGGTCTCAGGAGTTGTTGCGGGTTCCGCCAGCATATCGTCAGCCGGATACAACTGCAGCATCGAACGCGCAGCCTATCATCGCGGACGAAATAAACCAGCTGCCTGACAAGCGATGCGCGTATGATGAATTGATCCGAGCACCCAATTTTAGATTGACCGCTCGCCCCTCCCCAAGTCGGTGTCGCGCGCTGCCTGCGCACCACATTTGCCCCCTCTCCCCTCGTCGCACCACGCGGCGGCAGTACGGTTCAAGCTCGGCTCGCGCGTTGTCTTTGAGTGAACTCAAAGGCTCCCGAGGTTCAACAAGTCACGATAAAAATCATCAGAAGGCGGCAACCATGAGTTGGTACTGCGAAGCGGAACGCGAATTGGTGCATATCAGGCGAGCGATCGGGCTACTTGAGCAAGCGCAACATGCCTTCGTCAACAAGTCGTCGGTGAACGACCCGGCGTATTGGAGAGACAAGCTCAACAAGCTCCGCGCGCAACCCGTGCGACACAGGGTCCTCGAAATCCAGGTGGACGAGCTTTTAGGCCGCCTCGCACTGATCCACGATCCGCGCTACCGGAAGTAGGACGCGCTCCGTCTCCTTTTCCGAGCGTACGGCCTCGATCACCTATGCTTTGATTATCGCCGGGAGCAAACCATGACCCCACACGACGTAATCACGATCTTCGAGCGGCTGAATGCCGAAGGACGCGCAGCGGTCGATCTGGACCACGCTTGTGCCGGGTTCGCTGGTTGGCTGGCGGGCGCCTGGGACACTTTGGGAGAAGAAGACATTGCGCTTCTGACATCGATCGGCGCAACACTATATCGCGAGGGCTACGGGCGGCGATACTAGGCGATTTTACCGGCGCCCTCGATATGAGACGCGCCAGGATGCGGCAGGGCGTGACCGGCGGTCAATGCTCGACGAACTGACGCCACCGCGGATGCTGCTCGAAGAAACGCTCGTCGACGAACGCGAGAAACGGCAACACGGACGAGGCTGTCTCCGAGATCTCACGATCAGCGATCGTGGGGCTGGCATCGACGTGTGCCGACGCCGACCATCCGTTGACCTCGTTGACGAAGTCATAGACGTCGAAGAGCGGGATGCGAAACGAGGTGACTGGCATAAGGCCTCCTCTCGGTCTGGCACCGTCGCATCATCGCTCGTTTCGTCTGATGTGATAAGCCCCGCTCGAGGCGGGGCTACACTCATGCGTGCTCCAGGACTTTCTCAGCTCCGGCTTGCGCAGTGGATACCGCGAAGAAACGCATACGATATGTATCCGCTTCTTGTTCGATCTCCTTGAGATTTCTATTCATCGCATCAATTTGTCGATCCGACAGGGTGGGATCGTCTTGGTTAGGCACACCAAATATAAGTCCGGCGAACGGAATCTGAGCCATTTCCTGAGCCCGAGTGAGTTCCCAGAGACGAGCTCGCGCATCTCGCAATCCTGCTGGCTGACGAACTGGAGACAAGACACCGAAATGCAATATCGAGCGCGGGCTGACATAACCAAATCGTGTTTGCTGACCGCCTTCTATGAGAGTTGCCGTGCGACCAAAATAAATTGAGAGATCCGGCCTTAGCCTCAGTACCCTCTCGCGCACGTCGGTCGTGAATCTTCGATTTCCTTCTTCCTGACTTGGCGCATCCGCCTCATCAGGGTCATCCAATTTATCGAGATTGGACAAGCTGGAATAGAGAAGTGCCGCCGTTCTCAGCGCATCATTGATGCTGGTGGCATGGGTGTTGCGGAGAGGACCCGCCTCCAGTCCATAGAGTTGAGGGATCTTTTCCTCCCTCATAGCTCCGTGCTCACTTATCGCACAGATAGCTTGTAGGCCGGCATCTATCAGCTCTTTGACGCCAGACGATGACTTTCCATACAAGCAGTCCAAGATATCGTCACGGATGAGCCGATGCCACGAGAAGCCACCATCCATCTCGACAATAGAGCCAACCATCAGGCGCTCTCCAGTACCCGACACAGGTTCCCAGAAGATTGGTCGCCAGTATGCATTGGGACAAATCGTATCGGCGCTCATTGCCTATTTGCTCCGGAAAGTAGATCTTTGGGCTCGGGAAAGCGCGCGAGCACACGCCGGGCCAATCCCTGCAATTGTCCCGCAACGAACGTGGCATATGCGGAAAAGTCCACACCGTCCGGACCCGAGATCTTCGTTTGCGCTTTCGGATCAAGTACTAGAGCGGCGGCCACACCAGACCGTTGGATCTCTTCAGCACGTCCTGCCAACTGCGCTAGGATGGCAATGATGTTGCGCTCATGGGGCCACAGCCCGAGTGTACGCTCATGGTCAATGTACGAATGGTTGGCGCCGTCCCACAAAAAATTCCCCAGATTTCTATCGGCGTTCGCTATAGCTTCGTCTGCGGCCATCGCCTTCGCGATATCGTCCCAACTGCACACAATGCGCGCGCACATCGTCTCGAGAATTTGCCTCTGTCCTGAAGCAAGCGTATCAGGCCAGCCCATCCTCTTCTTGAGATTGGGGTAACCGACGTCTAGGCTCGCGAAGAGAATGTCGTCTCCACTCTGCAGAAGGATCGGCTCTGGAGTCGGTAGTTCCCAGAGTCGAAAAAGCAGCCCACAGAAACACTCGGCGAGGACAGCCTCAATCGGGATGCGCTTGACAATCGCAGCGTATGATTTCCCGTCAACGCGAATGATCGCTCGTACCGCACTGTTCACTCCTTCCCCTACCGGAGTCTCGGTATTGGGGACCAGGTCACCGATTCGCAATTTCATCTGGCCACCCCGCTTGCACCCGAGGCCCGCGGATGCAAGTTGCTGATAGTTATCATGATTTGGTCTCTCATATAGCCGCTAATCGTATCCCAACCGAATCGAGTACAGTCCGTACCCCGTGGTGCTCGTAGCGAGTCACTCACGATACCGAATTGGCTGCAATTGGCAAGATCGCTGCGGCCTCAGTTACTTCGCACCCGCTTGGGAATTCTCCTTTGGAATTCTTGGCCGCCATTCTTAGGGGCATTTATGGGGGCATAAATTACATCATTCAACATCAAAACATTGTCACATATAGATATATGAATTCTGTCGGGGGACCAGCCACAAATCTAACCGCCCCTCTTCCGATTCCCCCACAGCGAATTCCATCCCGCCGCGCCCCACGCTTGGCACGCCATTGCACACCCTCGCGTTCGATCGAACCGTCAAGCGCCACATCTCGCACCACCTCGCGGCAGAAAACAACCATTTGCACGACGACTTCCTCCGCACCTGCCAGGGAACGAAGGATGCTATCTCCATCCGGGGCCGATCCGCACGCGCTGCGCCGGCGCCACGATTGCCGGCCGGCTAATAACCGCCATCCTCCCCGCGTCAACATCCCAACGGAGATAACCCATGACACGCCCGACCCCGGCCGACCAAGCCGACCCCGCCAACAAGAACCCGCCACAAACCACCGACGAGGTGAGCATCGACCGCAAAGGCAACGTCCGGCAGAAAGGTCACGGCAGCATGGACGACACGATGATTCCGCAGAAGCCGGAACCCGACAAAGGCCCGTACGAACCGCCGCCCGGCCATCTCGACAATCCGAACGACGTCGAACCGCGCAGCGGCGACGACCCGGCCGCCTGACGCGGCCGCGCACGGCGCATCAGCACCCGCTCACGCGCCGCCCCATTGCATCGTCAGGCCGCCATCGATCGTCCATGTCTGCCCGGTGACGTAATCGCCGTCCTCCGATGCAAGAAACAGCGCGACGCGCGCAATTTCCTCCGGCTGCCCGGGCCGGTGCCACGGAACCACCGACATCGACTTGTCCCGCGCGTGCGGGTCGTCGAGGCGATCGCGCGTCATCGGCGTATCAATGAGCCCCGGTGCGATGTTGTTGACGTTGATCTTGTCCTCTGCCACCTCGCGGGACAGGCTGCGGGTAAGCGAGCCGAGGCCCGCCTTCGCCATCCCGTACGGCGCGCTTTCCGGGGTCGGCAGATGTTGCGCGACCGACGAGATATTGACGATGCGCCCGCCGCCGCCAGCCGCACGGCGTTGCCGCACGAACGCGCGACAACAATATAACGGGCCGAGCAAATCGGTCCGCAGTACGGTATCGATCTGCGTATCCTCGAGATCGGCGACCGCCGCACCGGGCGCGCCGACACCTGCGTCGTTTACCAACACTTCAAGCCCGCCGAGCGTGGTTGTCGCGTCGCGAAAGAAAGCGGCAACCGATTGCGGATCCGATACGTCGCCCTGTATCGCACATGCGCGCCGACCGAGTGCCTCGATACGCTGCACGGTTTCCTGCGCGCCATCGTGGTCCGTGTGATAGACGATCGCGACGTCCGCGCCTTCCTGCGCAAACAACGTTGCGATCGCCTGACCGATTCCGGAGTCCGCGCCCGTGACGAGCGCGCGAATGCCTTGCAGTTTCATGTACCTGTCCCTCCGCTTGAGGCAGTTCAGAGTAACGGCGCGCGCCCGCGCGCCGATATCCCGAAGCGACGCATTCCGCGTTCCCTCACCGGGGCGCGCGATGTTGCACAAGCGGAAACATGCAGACAGATAACCGATCACGGACCCATTTGAAGAAGCACGACAAATGGCGGAGCGGGAACTCGCGTCGCGCGACATGCGCGACATGCGCGAGCCGTGCGTGCATCGTCGCGATGCGCACCACGCTGCGCCACCTGATCGTGCCTGCGACGCAGCGGACAACAGCGCTTCCGGAACGAAGCGCGAGAAGCAAATGCGCGGTCGTGCGGCGGCAGGTGCCGCGCACGATCACGTCGGTACGTTACTGCATGACGGCGTGCTGCACGTCCTTCGACGCATGCCACACGCGGTAGCGCACCTCGAATCCGTCCGGCACGTAGACGACGAGCGGCAGGCGACTGTTGTAACGCAGCAGCTGGCCGTCACCGCGCACCTGCACGAAGCGCTGCTGCGGCGCCTGGCCCGGGCACGCCATCAGCGTCGATGCCGGCCCCTTCACGTCGGTCAGCCGATAATACGTATAGCCCCAGCCCTTCACGTCCTCTGCGGTGAGCTCGCCGCCGAACCATTGCTGGTTGCAGTCGGTCTGCAGCGTCTTGCCGATCATCAGCTCGACGCGCGCGTCGCCTTCGTTCTCGAGCGCGGGCAGCGAAATCACCGCGCGCTGCTGACCGGCCTCAGGCTGCGGAAACATCTTGATCGACTCGGCAGGCACGACAGGCGCCGACGCGGGTGCCGCCGCGCTGGCGGCTGCGGCCGTGACACAGAAAGCGGCCAGCGCGGCCCGGATCGCGAATTTCATCGATGTGCTCCCGATAAACAAAACAGGCCTCGGATGCTAACACTTTCGTCGCAAACCCTTACGACGCTGTAATTTGGCGACACAATTGCAAACAGCCGGCAATCCCCGTGCGCGGTACTTATACGGAAACCAACGGAGATCATCATGCTGAAGCTCATTGCTGTCGCCGGCGTCACCGCCCTGCTGGCCGGCTGCGTCGTCGGGCCGGACGCCGGATACGGCTACGGGCCGACCTACTATTCCGATCCGGGCTATGCGTACGGCCCGGCCTACGCGCCTTCGCCCGTGTACGGCACGGTCAACATCTGGGGCGGCGGCGGACGCGACTGGGACCGCGACCGCCGCGGCTGGGATCGCGGACGCGACGGTTGGAATCGCGACCGCGGCGGTTGGGACCGCGATCGCGGCGAGCGCGCGCGTCATGGCGGCTGGGGCCGCGGCGACGGACGCCGCGCCGACTGGAATGACGGCGGCGGAAACGGCCAAGGCAACGGCGGCGGCCATCGCCACTGACGCAATTTGCAACCGTTTGTATCCGCACACGCATCACACGAGACAGATACGAACCGATCGACGACCGCCAAAAGACGAAGGCCTTCGCATCACTGCGAGGGCCTTTTGTCGTCCGCCCGCCCTGAGTCACGCAACGCCGGCAGAACCGAACCGGCTCAGTCTCAGACGCGTGCCGGCTTACCACCCCGCCGGCGGCGCATAGCCGCGCGCCACGGGCGCGCCGCATACGTACGCCCGCTGATAGCGGTCGTAGCAATAGCCTGCGCCGTCGTCGTCCTGATACTGCGCCTGCTGATAGGCCGGGTAGGCCGGTTGCTGGTAGGCCGGCGCCTGATAGTACGTCGGCGGCTGATAGGCTGGCGCCTGATACGCGGGCGCCTGATAGGCAACGGGCGGATTCATCGCCGACGTCACGATCGCGCCGAGCACCGCGCCGCCGATCAGCGCGCCAAGCACGGCGCCCCCGTCGCGGCCATGCGCGGACGCCGGGCCGGCCGCCGCCAACGAAGCGGCAACGACACATACTGCGGCAATCTTCTTCATGATGGACTCCCACGCGAAGTGGTACTGGATGCGATGCATTGTGGCTGCGCGCGCCCGTAATAGATGCAGCAAGTGGTAACGCGCCATTACGCATATCGCGCACACCGGAACGCGGCGCTGCCGTGCTACGATTTTCGGCACACAGGAGACGCCGTCATGCAGCCCGAAACCGCCCGCCGTTTCGATACCGAATTCGCGCCGCGCATCGCGCGGGCGATCGCCGCCTTCTTCGCCGAGCACGTTCACGCGGACGTCGTCCCGTACGGCGGGCACGGGCACCCGACGTGCGTGCAGATCCGCAGCGCGCCGCACGAACACGTGAGCGGCTTCGCGCATCCGCTGAACCTCGAACTGACGTGGGACACTGACGAAATCGAACGGCTGATGGAACCGGACGGCCCAGCCCGCTTCGAGCACTACCTGAGTGCGCTGCCGCGAAAACTGGACGCATGGCAAGGCGCGCGCGACATCGATCTCGCATCGCGCACCCAGGCCGATCCGCTCGTGCGACTGGGCGGCCTCGACTTCGAAGGCTGAATGCACGTGCCGGCCGGCGCCCGGTTGCGCAGGCGTCGCGCGATGCGTGCCGGTGATACACTCGACCGGTCCCGCGCCCGCGCGTCATTGACGGCCGGGCCGTTCATCGCCGCCTCCACCCGCGAGCATGGTTGCGCATGCAACCGCCTTGCAGGCGCGCGGCCAATCACGCTTTCGCTCCCGCCATGAACGCCGATACCGGCCTGCCGCTTCCCCAACGCTATTGGGCGATCGTCTGCGTCGCCCTGGGCATCACGCTCGCCGTGCTCGACGGCGCGATCGCCAACGTCGCGCTGCCGACGATCGCGCACGATCTGCACGCGTCCGACGCCGCATCGATCTGGATCGTCAACGCATATCAGCTCGCGGTCACGATCACGCTGCTGCCGCTTGCGTCGCTCGGCGAGCGCATCGGCTATCGACGCGTCTACATCAGCGGACTCGCGCTATTCACCGCAGCGTCGCTCGGCTGCGCGCTCGCCGGCTCGCTACCGGCGCTTGCGGTGATGCGCGTGATCCAGGGATTCGGTGCAGCCGGCATCATGAGCGTGAACGCGGCGCTGGTGCGGATGATCTACCCGTCGTCGATGCTCGGACGCGGGTTGTCGATCAACGCGATGGTGGTCGCGCTGTCGTCGGCGATCGGCCCGACCGTCGCATCGGCGATCCTGTCGTTTGCGTCGTGGCCGTGGCTGTTCGCGGTCAACGTGCCGATCGGCATCGCGGCGGTGTTCGGCAGCATGCGGGCGCTGCCGGCCAATCCGCTGCACGACGCACCGTACGACTTCCCGAGCGCACTGATGAACGCATGCGTGTTCGGCCTGCTGATCATGGCCGTCGACGGGCTCGGTCACGGCGAGCGCCATGCGTACGTCGCAGCCGAGCTGGCCGTCGCGTTCGGCGTCGGCTATTTCTTCGTGAAGCGGCAGCTGTCGCAACCGGCACCGCTGCTGCCGGTCGACCTGATGCGCATTCCGATGTTCGCGCTGTCGATCGGCACGTCGGTCGCATCGTTCACGTCGCAGATGCTCGCGTTCGTCGCGCTGCCGTTCTGGCTGCAGAATTCGCTCGGGTTCTCGCAGGTCGATACCGGCCTGTACATGACCCCGTGGCCACTCGTGATCGTGTTCGCCGCCCCGCTCGCCGGCGTGCTGTCGGACCGCTACTCGGCCGGCATCCTCGGCGGCATCGGGCTCGCGCTGTTCGCGGCCGGGCTGCTGTCGCTCGCGACGATCGGCGCGCATCCGGGCACGGTCGACATCGTGTGGCGCATGGCGCTGTGCGGCGCGGGCTTCGGGCTGTTCCAGTCACCGAACAATCGCGCGATGCTGTCGTCGGCGCCGCGCGAGCGCAGCGGCGGCGCGGGCGGGATGCTGAGCACCGCTCGGCTCACCGGGCAGACGCTCGGCGCCGCGCTCGTCGCGCTGATTTTCGGGCTCGCGCCCGATCGCGGTCCGACGATCGCCCTCTATGTCGCCACGGCGTTCGCGGCGGTCGCCGCGGTGGTCAGCATGCTGCGGATCGCTTCGCCGCGGCCCGATGCGGCGAAGTAACGCGACGCGCGCAGCCGCGGCCACCGTGGCCGTCACTGCGCTCACGCTGCAAGCATCAGGCGTCACGCGCCGTCGAGCGCGTCCGTCACGAAGCGCACACGCGCCTTCACGCTGGCTCGCGGCAGCTCGATCAGCCGATACCCGTACGCCGTATAGCAGTCGACCATCGCTTCGTACGTGCGCACGGCTTCCGCGAAATCCTGCCGGCGTTCGGTGTCTTGCGCGTAGATCTCGGGCCACGGCGGCGCGATGAACACGCGCCGGTGATAGCGAAAGCGACGCGCGGCGGCCTCCGCATGCGCAGGCACCGGCAGCCCTGTCAGCCTGAGATAGCCGATCACGTCGGGCACGCCGCGATCGAAGAACACCGGCCCGCGCGCGGCGCGTGCGAGATGGTACGAGCGCATTTCCCAATTCAGCATCAGTTCGGCGAACGCGGCGCGGTCGCGCCACGGCAGCGCCGGGCCATCGATCGCCATCTGGTCGCGGATCACGCCGCGGCCGGCCTCGTGCGAACGTGCGAAGCCGCCGCGCTCCAGCGCATCCACCAACGAGCTCTTGCCCGAGCCGGGGCCGCCCGTGACGACGAAAAAGCGCTGACACGCATCGTCCGCGCCGCTGCCGTCGCCCGCGCGCTCAGACATGTGCGGGTCGCCGGCCCGCGCGCTGCGTGACCGACGCGGCCGCCGCGACGCTGCGCAGGTCGGCGACGAACGTATCGCGCCATACCGATAGATCGTTCTTGCGCAGCTGCGCGAGGTTGTCGCGGTGCCGCGCCTGCCGCTCCGCGAGCGGCATCGACAGCGCGCGCTCGAGCGCGTCGGCCATCTGCGACAGATCGTACGGATTCACGAGCAGCGCGCCGCTCAGCTCCGCCGCCGCACCGGCGAACTCGGACAACACGAGCACGCCCGGATCGGCCGGGTCCTGCGACGCGACGTACTCCTTCGCGACGAGATTCATCCCGTCGCGCAACGGCGTCACGTAGCCGACCTGCGACATCCGGAAGAACGCCATCAGCAGGTTGCGCTCGTACTTGCGGTTGAGGTACTGGATCGGCGCCCAGTCGAGCTGCGAAAAGCGGCCATTGATGCGGCCCGCTTCGCGTTCGAGCGTTTCGCGGATGCGTTGGTAGGTCTGCACGTCCGAGCGCGTCGGCGGCGCGATCTGCACGAGCGAGACCCGGCCCTGCCAGCCCGGCGCGTTCGCAAGCATCCGCTCGAACGACTGGAAGCGCTCGACGAGCCCCTTCGAATAGTCGAGCCGGTCGACGCTCATCACGAGCTTGCGGCCATCGAGCGCATCGCGCAGCATCTTCACCGGCTTGCGCGAGCCGTACTGCACGGCCGCCTCGGCGATCGCATCGGGGTGCACGCCGATCGGATAGGCGGCGACTTTCACGACGCGGCCGTGCGCGTGCAGCATCCCGTCGTCGCTGGCCGCGCCGATTCCGCGCCGCTCGATGTAGTCGGTAAACGCCTGCTTGTCGGCGTCGGTCTGGAAACCGGCGACGTCGTACGCGCACATGAACTTCACGAGTTCCTCGTGCGGCGGCACGAGCCGCAGCACGTCCGGCGACGGAAACGGAATATGCAGGAAGAAGCCGATCGGATTTTTCACGCCGAGCTCGCGCAGGCAATGCGCGAACGGCAGCAGATGGTAGTCGTGCACCCAGATCAGGTCATCGGGGCGCAGCAGCGCGGCAAGCTGCTTCGCGAGCATCGCGTTCACGCGCAGATAGCCCGCATACTCCTGCCGGTCGAAGCGGGCGAGATCGCCGCGGTAGTGGAATACCGGCCACAACGTCGCGTTCGAGAAGCCGCGGTAGTACTGGTCGTAGTCGCGTCGGGTCAGCCCGACCGTCGCATACGTGACGTTGCCGTCCCGCTGGATCGCGGGGGCGGCATCGGGCGCACCGACGATCTCGCCGTTCCAGCCAAACCACACGCCTCCGGTGTCCTTCAGCGCGTCCATCACGCCGACCGCGAGGCCTCCGGCGCTGGGGCGCGTGTCCTCGCCGACGGCGACACGGTTCGATACCACGATCAATCTGCTCATGCGGCTTTCCCTCCTCGATTCGATTGGCTGACGCGCGGCGCGCGCCAGGGCGGCGCGGCGGTCCGGGGACGGCCGCGCGGCGATTCAGATGTGAGCGATGCAACAAAGAGCGCAATGAAATGCGGCAGCGGAATGCCGTGGCGACGGGCTCACGCGTCCTGCTCCTGACCGAGGTCGCGCTGATAATCGAGCCCTTCGGGGCGTGCGCCGCCCTGGTTGTGATCGCCGTCGGACGGCGTGTCGTCGGGCGTACCGGCAGGCAATGCCCCCGGCGCGTCGGTCTGCGGACGCGCGCGCTCGGCGTCGGCGTCGGGTCGCCGTGGAGCAAGCCGTTTCGGACGGCGCATGGCTGGGTGTCTCATATGCAGTGCGGCTCGGAGCCGTCGTTGAAACATTCCATGACAATTGAGTTTAGGGCGCTAACGCGCACTTCAAGGTAACAATTACCTTCAATTTGTAACGATTCGACCCCTGCCGCGCGGTCTGTCCGACAATAGCGCCGCGCGTACGCGCGCGAGCCGCACACTGCCGATTTGTCAAAGCTTTGCAATTTTCTTCCGACGATTGCGAAACAATGACGCGGCAAGGGGGCGCGCATGCGTCGCCGCTCACCCAGACAGGACTTGCACTCAGGGATGAACATGCGTTTCGAACCGCCGCGCCGGGCCATGCCGGCGCGCATCGCGCTGGCCGCGCTCGCCGCGGCTGCACTGCTGTCCGGCTGCAACTCGCTGTACAGCGAAGGCGCAACGGCCGGCGCCGGTATCGCGGGCGCCGCGATCGCTTCCAAGGTCACCAACAACGCAGCCGTCGCAACCGGCATCGGTCTCGGCGCCGTAGCCGGCGCGCGCGCGGGCGTCCAGTACACGCAGCGCGTCGCGCACCGCTACACGCAGGAACAGATCGCGAAGGCGGCCGGCCCGCTCGACGTCGGCGGTGTCGCGCCGTGGTCGACGCACCACTCGTTCCCGATCGAGGACGACGAGCAGGGCCGCGTGACGGTCAGCCGGATGATCAGCATCGGGCCGCTCGACTGCAAGGAAATCGTGTTTGCGGTCGACACGCCGGCGAAGGCCGACAAGGCCGCGCAATCGGCGTTCTACGTCGCGACGATCTGCCGCGACGGTCCGGTGTGGAAATGGGCGTCGGCGGAGCCCGCAACCGAGCGCTGGGGCGCGCTGCAATGAGCGGCGCGATCCGTCTCGCGGCGCTCGGCGCGCTGTGCGCGGCCAGCGTCGCGCTGTCGGGCTGCGGCTCGGTCGGCGCGGCAAGCGGCGCGCTCGCCGGCGCGGCGACGGGCCTCGTCACCGCGAACCCGGCTGTCGGCGTCGGTGTCGGCATCGCCGTGCAGGCGGCGACCGACGAGGCCGTCAACCGCACGATGAAGCAGCTCCATCAGAACCAGCAGGACGCGATCGCGCAGGCGGCGGGCGGCCTGGCTGTCGGCGAAGCGAAGCCGTGGAAGGTGAAGAACACGCTGCCGCTCGAAAACGGCGAGGGCGAAGTGCGCGTCACGCGCGCTTATTCGACGGCGCTCGCGCTATGCAAGGAATTCGCGTTCTCGGTGAAGGACGGCGACAAGGCCGACTGGTATTTCGCGAATGCGTGTCAGCAAGGCACGCACTGGAAGTGGGCATCGGCGGAACCGGCCGTCGACCGGTGGGGCAGTCTGCAATAACGACGACGGCGCGAGGCGCGGCGCCCGAATACACGCGCTGCGCAGGTGGACGATGACGTATGCCGGGCCTCGCGGCCCGGCCCGTCGATCAGGACTCGACGTCCTCGAGGCTGAAGATCTCGGTCTGGTCGTTGTAGGAGAAGATCTCGCCGTAACGGCCCCAGTCGATCACCGCGTCGAGCGTTTCCTCGGCTGCGCCGTCCGACAGGAAATCCTCCAGCTCCTGCTCGAACCGCACGCGCGGCGCGCGATGGCCCGGCCGTTCGTTCAGCACCTTCTTGATCCGCGCGGCGAGCGGCACGTGCTTCAGCAGATGATCCGCGAACATCAGCTTGCGTTCCTGCGTGCCGAATTCGGCGAATACGCGCCCCGGCGGCGTCAGGAACACGTCGCCTTCGCGTACGTCAGCAAAACCGAGGTACTGCAGCACTTCCGCGATCGGGAACAGGTCGTCCACTTCCAGATGCAGGGTACGCGCGATTTCCGGCATGTCCGCGCGGCCGTGGTACGGCGCCATTGCCAGCGTCTCGATCAGGCCGGCCATCAGGTTCGTCGACACTTGCGGCAGCCAGCTGCCGAGCTCCAGCCCCTTCTTCGTCG